>DATMMH010000384.1:0-4513 GCA_035569855.1 Candidatus Dormiibacterota bacterium | reverse complement strand
ACGACGGCGACCGGTCGACGGGTCGAGCTCATTGAGGATTCTCCTTTGGGCCGCCGCCGAAAAACTCGAGCAGCAGCCGATTGACCTCGGGAGCGTTCTCGTAGGCCGACCAGTGGCCGGCCCGGGGGATGCGGTGAAGGTCGAGCGTGCCGCCCACCGCCTCGCGGATCTCGCCGATCAGCAGACCGGACGGGCGGAACGCGGAGTCGTCGCGCTCGCCCCACAGCAGCCGGACCCGGCCGCCGCGGCGCGCGACCTCGGCGAGGTCTCCCAGGAGCGTCCCGCCGCCGCTGACTTTTCGACTATCGAAGCGAGTCCTCCGCACACAGTCCACCTGGATGTCGAGCGTCTCCTCGGAGACGCTCGCCGGGTCGCTCAGCATGTTCACCAGAAGGTTGTGGCGGCAGATCTCGCGGAAGAGGCGCTCGTCGCCGGCGGCCTCCTTGTAGCTGCGGATCGGCCGCTCGCCGAACTTCCGCATCGGGAAGCCGCCGGGCGAGATCAGCCCGAGATGGCTCACCCGCGGACCCAAGCGCCGGGCCATGTTCGCCGCGATCGCGGCCCCGAACGAGAAGCCGGCGAGCCGCAGCGGGGCCGCGCCCGGCAGCGCCTCGAGGAGCAGGGCGTGGACGAGGTCGAGGTACTGGGGGCCGGTGGTCTCGCGCGGGACCGGCGCCGAGTCGCCGTACGAGGGGTGATCGAGCGCGTGCACCGTGAAACGCTCCGAGAGCGGCCCGACGTTGCGGACCCAGTGCTTCCACGAGCCCATCCCGCCGTGGAAGAGCACGAGATCCGGTCCGCGGCCGGACCGGTGCACCGCCATGCGCGGAGCCGGATTGGTGGTCACCGGGGAGCGGTCGAGCGAGCCGGGTCAGGCCGTCTCGAGAACGTCGTAGATCGCGCGCTCGAGCTGGCCGTACACCTTCAGCGATCGCTCGTCGGCGAACGGAAGGACCTGGGTCATGATCAGCCCGGTGACGCGCTTCGCGGGATCGAGCCAGTAATAGGTGTTGAAGATCCCGCCCCAGCTCACCGTGCCCGCGCTGCGGCCGTTCGGACCCGGCTCCATGTTGAGCATGTAGCCGAGGCCCCACCGGATCTGCGCGCCGGGGAAGAGATCGACGTCGTTCGAGCGCGCGGGCGCCTGGGTCTTCAGGATGCCGGCCGGGATGTCGCCGATGTGGTTCCGGTTCATCAGGGCGACCGTCTCCGGGCGCAGCAGCCGCGCGCCCTTGAAAGCGCCGCCGTTGAGCAGCATCTGCAGGAAGTCGAGGTAGTCGCGGCTCGTGGAGTAGAGCCCGCCGCCCCCGGCGTAGAACTCGGGAACGAACGGGTTCTCCAGCGGCAGCGCCGTGAGCGAGCCGTCGGCCTGGCGCTGGTGCACGCTCGCCTGCCGGGCGCGTTGCTCGGCCGAGATGACGAAGCCGGAGTCCTGCATGCCGAGCGGCCCGAAGATCTTGTCGCGGAAGTAGGCGTCGATCCCCTGCCCGCTGATCGCCTCGACGAGGCGGCCGACCCAGTCGATGTTCACGCCGTACTCCCACTTGTCACCCGGATCGAAGACCAGCGGCATGCGAAGGGCCGCGATCTTCCCGGTGCTGGTCGAGGGCATCCCCGACACCCTGACGTAGCGGACGGTGTCCGGATCCCAGATCTCGTAGCTGAACCCCGCGGTGTGGGTCAGGAGATGGCGCAGCGTGATCGGCCGCGCGGCGGGACGGAGCCGCGGCGCCCCGGCCGCGTCGAAGCCCTCCAGCACCTGCGGCGAGCCGAGCGCGGGATCGATGTTGGGCACCGGATCCTCGAGCGTGAGCTTGCCCTGCTCGACGAGCTGCATCGCGGCCACGCAGGTCACCGCCTTGGTCATGGAGGCGATGCGGAAGACGGTGTCGAGCGTCATCGCGGGCCCCTGGCCCAGGTCGCGGGTGCCGAAGGCGCCCTCGTAGAGCAGCCCCTTGTCGGTGGCCGCCATCGCCACCACCCCGGGGATCTCCCGAGCGTCCACCGCCTGCCGCAGCACCGCATCGACTCGAGCCCGTGACGACATGGTGCTCCCCTGGGCGCAGACCCGGCGGGCGGTCGTCGCGCCTCCGATCGAGGCGACGGCAAACGCGGCGGCTCCCTTGAGCAGGTCCCGGCGGCTTTGCGACGTGGACGTCATGATCGGTCCTCCTTCCAGCTCGCGGCTACCGGTTGAGGTGGCGGAGCGGCAATCCGGGTCGAGGCCACTCGAACGAGACGAGGGTGCCACCCATCGACAGGGTCGCGTAGGCGGTCCGGAGATCGCGACCGCCGAAGCAGACGTTCGTGACCATCATGTCGGGCAGCATGTACTGGTCGACGCGGCTGCCGTCCGGCCAGATGTCGCTCACCGCGCCGGTGATGAGCGTGGCCACGCAGACGTGACCCTCTCCGTCCACCGCGAGCGAATCGAACATCTGGTAGCCGCCGAGCCCGGCGACCACCGTCCCCTTCTCGCCGCGATACGCCCCGTTGGCCGACTCGATCTGGCCGGGTCCGGAGAGACGGAAGGACCAGCAGCGGGCGGTCGGCGTCTCGACCACGTAGAGCGTGCGCTCGTCCGGCGACAGCCCGATCCCGTTGGGGCGCTCCAGCGGGAAGATCGCCTCGCGGATCATCGAGCCGTCGGCCTTCGCGTAGTAGACGACCCCGCGGTCGTTGTCCCGCTCGCGCGTCTTGCCGAGGTCGGTGAACCAGAAGCCTCCCGCGCCGTCGAACACGAGATCGTTGGGCCCGCGCAGCCGCTGGCCGTCGCAGCGATCGTAGAGCGTGTCGAACTTGCCGGTCTCCGGATCCACCACCTGGATGCTGCCGGTCACGTAGTCGTCGGCCTGGAGCACCGGGAACAGCTTGCCCGGGCGCTCCACGAACTTGAGTCCGCCGTTGTTGGTGACGTAGATCTTGCCGCCGGGACCCATCGCGGCGCCGTTGGGACCGCCGCCGAGCTTGGCGATGACGTGGATCTTGCCGTCCGGGGTGACCCGCGACAGCGTGCGCCGCTCGATCTCGACGAGGATGACCGAGCCGTCCGGCATGGCGACCGGGCCCTCGGGGAAGCGCAAGCCCGAGGTGATCTGCTTGAGCGCGGGGGTGAGCGTCGCCATCAGGAGCCGGCCTTGCGGATCAGCTGAGCGCAGCGGTCGAGCACGGGCAGCACCTCGTCGGCCTTGGCGGGCGGCAGGTTGAAGATGACGCGGGCCACGCCTCCGTCGCGGTAGCGGTCGATGGCCTCGATCTCCTCGGGCACGCCGAAGACGGTGACCGGTAGCGTGGCCGGATCGCGTCCGGCCTCCGCGGCCATCTTGCGGAACTCGGGCAGCAGCGCGAGCACGTCGCCGTAGGCGGGCCGGCGGGCGTGCGGCACCCAGCCGTCGCCGTAGGCGATCGCCCGGCGCGCCCCGAAGGGAAAGGCGCCGCCCACGATCACCGGCGGGTGTGGCTTCTGCACCGGCTTGGGCCAGGTCATCATTGGAGGGAACTTGACGAACTCGCCGGTGTACTCGGGCTTCGACCTGGTCCAGATCGCCTTCATCGCCTCCACGCGCTCCCGCATCACCCGGAAGCGCGACTTGAACTCGGTCCCGTGGTCGGCCATCTCCTCCGCGTTCCAGCCCGCGCCGATGCCGAAGAGAAAGCGCCCGCCCGAGACCTGGTCGAGGCTCGCCACCGCCTTGGCGGTCTGGATCGGATCGCGCTGGACGACCAGACAGACACCGGTGGCGACCTGGAGCCTGGACGTCGCGGCGGCGGCCGCCGCGAGGGTGACGAACGGATCCATCACGTCGTAGTACTTCTTCGGCAGGTCACCGCCCTGGGGAAAGGCCGAGGCCCGCGAGAGCGGGATGTGCGAATGCTCCGGCGCCCAGAGCGAGCCGAAGCCGCGCTCTTCCAGCGCCCGGCCGAGCTCCGCCGGCCCGATCGAGTAGTCGGTGAAGAAGATCGCCGCGCCGAACTCCATGTCCGCTCCCCTTTCGTATGCGGCGAGAATCTACGCCCGTCGGCCGGGCGGGTCAACCGTGCTAGGATTCCGGGCGACGCGCGATCTCCCAGGAGGAATCATGGCCCAGCAGGCGCTCACGACCACCGTGGTGGGCAGCTACCCTCAGCCCGACTGGCTCGTGGATCGGACGATGCTATCCAAGGGCGTCCCGCGCGTGCGCATGCAGGCGATGTGGCGGGTGCCCGAGCCGTTCCTCGAGCAGGCGCAGGACGACGCCACCATCGTGGCGATCCGCGAGATGGAGCGCGCCGGGATCGACATCATCAGCGACGGAGAGATCCGGCGCGAGAGCTACTCGAATCGCTTCGCGACCGCCCTCGACGGGGTCGACGTGGCCAAGCCCGGGATGATCACCGACCGCAACGGAAACCAGACCCACGTGCCGCGGGTGATCGGCCGCGTGCGGCGGACGCGACCGGTGGAGCTGCGCGACATGCAGTTCCTCCGCCGCCACACCGACCGGCCGGCCAAGATCACCCTGCCCGGCCCGTT
>DATMMH010000383.1:0-12778 GCA_035569855.1 Candidatus Dormiibacterota bacterium | reverse complement strand
GCCCAGCACCGCCGCGGTGAAGGCGCGGAGGCCGGCCTGGTAGCCCATCCACCACATCCCGATGTTGTAGTAGAGCCCCTGGATGAGGCCGGCCGCGCCGGCCAGGGCGCCGCCGATGAAGAAGGTGAGCACGATGGTCTTCTCGACGTCGATCCCCATCGAGAGCGCGGTCTCCTTGTCCTGCGCGGTGGCCCGCATCGCCTTGCCCCACCGCGTGCGGGTCACGAAGTACTGGAGCGCGATCATCAGCGGAATGGTGGTCACCAGGACCAGCACGTCCTTGGTGGTGATGAACAGGAGCGAGTCCACCCCGACCCACTCGCGCAGGATGTCCACCGACGGGAACACGTCGGGGTAGGCGATGGGAGCGGGGCCCTTCCAGATCAGGGCGAGGTTCTCCAGCATGAACGAGACGCCGATGGCGGTGATCAGGGGGGCGAGCCGGAAGGCGTGCCGGAGGGGCCGGTAGGCCACGCGGTCGATGACCACGTTGATGGTCCCGGTGGTCAGCATGGTGGCCAGGAACACGAGCGGCAGCACGGTGACGAGCTGCCAGCCGTGGAGCGTGGTCGCCATGCCGAGCAGGGTGAGGTAGCTGAGCGAGATGAAGAGGCCCAGCATGAACACGTCGCCGTGCGCGAAGTTGATCAGGCCGATGATCCCGTAGACCATCGTGTAGCCCAGCGCGATCAGCGCGAAGACCGCGCCGCGGGTCACCCCGTTGACGGTCTGCTGGATCAGGACCTCATGCCAGAGCAGATTTGTTCTAAATGGGGGGGAGCGGCGCCGCTCCTCCCCCATGCCCCCCCATCGCGTTCTTCATGCCCGTGGCGCCCCGGCCAATCGTGTCCGATCGATCCCGCTACTCGAGGATCGTCTCGAACTGGAACTTGCAGCCGAGCGGCGAGTCCGCCTTGACCACCTTGAAGCCCGACATCGTGTCGTAGTCGACGTCGCCGTTGGCGTCGAAGCTCCACTTGCCGTTGATGCCCTCGAAGTTCTTGGTCGTGGCGATGGCCTTGCGCAGGGCCTCGCGCTTCTCGGTGATGTCCTTGGCGCGATCGATCTCGGCGGCGGCGCGCTTGAGCGCGTCGACCGCGACCCGGCCGCCCTCGGCGGCGTAGAGCGCGTAGGACGTGGGCTCCTTGCCGAACTTCGCCTTGTACGTCTCGTACGTCTTGGCGCCGACGCCCTTCATCTTCTCGAAGGGGAGGCCCGCGAACGTCACGCGCATCTCGGTGGCCATCGCCACCTCGCACGTGGCGCCCTTCAGCAGCTCCTCCTCGAGGAGACCGTCGGGACCCATGAAGCGCACCCGCGGGGCCACCAGCCCCACTTCCTTCATCTGGCGGATGATGACCTGCGCGCCGGTCTCGATGACGCCGCCCAGGTAGACCAGATCGGCCCCCGAGGCCCGCACCTTGGTGAGGATCGGCTTCTGGTCCGGCTGCTTCCAGTCGATGCCCTCGTTGGCCACCACCGCGAGCCCGATCTTCTTGGCGGTGGCCTCGAAGACGTCGGCGATGCCCTTGCCGTAGAGCTCCTGGTCGTTGAGGATGAACACCTTCTTGACGCCGAGGCGCTTGGCCCACTTGGCCCCGACCGCGCCCTGGATGTCGTCGGCCGGGATCGGCCGGAAGTAGTTCACGAAGCCGAGCGGCCGATAGATCTCCGGCTCACCCGGAGCCGCGCCCTGCTTCTTGGTGAGGCCGGGGTAGGTGTTGGCCGGGGTGATCTGGGCCATGTGGGCGCGGTTGTTGATCGGGATCGAGACCTTGGCCGCCCCGGAATTGTAGGTGCCGATGTAGAGGATCGCGAGCGGATCCGCCACCGCCTTGTTGGCGTTCTCGGCCTCGACCGCGCCGTCCCACTTGCCGGTTTGCGGGGAGGCGTCGTCGAGGTTGACGATCTCCAGGCAGTACCCGGCGACCACGCCGCCGGTCTCCGCGATCGCCATGTCTACCCCATTCTTCATGCCGGTGCCCTCGGGGATCATCGCTCCCTGCATCGGCCACGAGGTGTAGATGCGGAGCTTCCCCTTCGGACACTGCTGAGCGGTCGCGTCCATTGGAATGGTGGCCACCATGACCAGCACCGCGGCCCCGAATGTTCCCAGCCATCCCCACCTGCGCATAGTGTCCCCCTCCCGCTTGACTACGACGTGAGCAACGACTACCGATCCGCCCCGAGCTTGGCCGGATGCTGGAGACTTGGGCGGCGGCTGTCAAGGGGTTTCTTGGGTCTCGTCCTGGGCTATCCTGTGGGCCACCGAACGGAGGGACGGGTATGGCGCAACCACGAGTCATCTACGACGGGAAGCCGGGGTCGCCCCTCGCGGTCGATCAGGCGTTCTACGACCGGCTGGCGGGGCAGACCGGTTCGCGGACGCTCGTCGAGCGCTTCGTCGTGCCGATGCGCTCGGGCCGCGCCTGGCCGGTCAAGGCCGGGCAGCTCTTCCGCATCGTCGCGGTGGAGGGGCCGCAGGTCGCGGACTTCAACGCCTGGAACCTCGGCAACCCGCGCGAGCGTTTCTGGGCCGCGCGGACCAAGCAGCTCCACCGGGCGCACGTCACCACCTACGACCGGCTCTGGTCCTGCCTGCCCTACCTCCGGCCGATGCTCACGATCACCAACGACACGATCCGGTACGGCCGCGACGCGGACGGCGCGGGCTGCCACGACCTGCTCGGCACCCGCTGCGACCCCTACGTGCACAAGATGCTCAACGGAGAGGACTTCGACCTCTGCTGCCACTCCAACCTGGTTCGCGCGGTGGCGCCCTACCGTCTCACCGAGCTGGATATCCACGACGTGCTGAACGTCTTCCAGGTCACCGGGCTCACCGCGGACGACCGCTACTTCGTCAAGGCGAGCCCGGCGAAGCGCGGCGACTTCATCGAGTTCTTCGCGGAGATCGACGTGCTCTGCGCGATCTCGACCTGTCCACACGGCGATCTCTCGGTGCAGATGTGGGGCAGCGACGCGGGCGATCCGCTCAGCACCTGCCGGCCGCTCGGGGTGGAGATCTGGCAGCCGGCCCCGGCGCTGCTGACGGGCTGGCGCCCGCCCGCGCCCTCGGACTATCGCGGAGACCACGGCCTCCGGCGCGCCTAGCGCGCGCCGGCTCGGAGAAGGAGCCCATGGCGACGACGACGCAGATCCTCACGATTCCCGCCCGGCGCGGCGTGGCCGCGCGGGTAGCGAAGGGCCAGCGCATCAAGGTCATCAACACGCACGGCGCGCAGGTGGTGGACACCTGGGCCTTCGGCGCGGCCGACGTCACCGAGTGGATGTCGATGGAGGCGAGCCGCGCCTGGTTCATGAAGCTCCGGGCCGCGCTCGGCGACACTTTCCTCACCAATCAGCGGCGGCCGATCCTGACCCTGGTGGAGGACACCTCGGGAGGCGCCCACGACACCCTGATGGCCGCCTGCGATGCCCCGCGCTATCGACTGCTCGGCGTCCAGGGCCACCACGACAACTGCCGCGACAACCTGCACGCGGGGCTGGGCGCCCTCGGGATCACGGTGCCGGCCACCCCGTCGCCGCTCAACCTGTTCATGAACATCCCCTGGACGCCAGACGGGGCGCTCGCGTGGGCCGAGCCGGTCTCCACCGCCGGCAGCTACGCGGTCCTGCGCGCCGAGATGGATCTGGTGATCGCGTTCTCGGCCTGCCCCCAGGACCTCCTGCCGATCAACGGCCGCACCGGGCACACCACCGAAGCCCACTTCACCATCGAATAGCGGCGGCCATGCCCGCGGAGCGCTACCTCCGGCCCGGATTCTTCACCACGAGGGTCTTGAATCCGGTCGTCAATGTTCTCGCCGGCCGCCTGGGCCTCGGGCTGAAGGGAGCGCAGGTCCTGTCGGTGCAGGGGCGCAAGAGCGGGGCGTGGCACCAGACCCCGGTCAATCCGCTCGAGCTCGCGGGCCGGCGCTATCTGGTCTCGCCGCGCGGGGAGACGCAGTGGGTTCGCAACATCCGGGTGAGCCGGACCGGACGGCTCACCGTCGGCGGCCGGACCGAGACCGTGCGCGTCGAGGAAGTGGCCGACCGCGAGAAGCCGCCGATCCTGCGCGCCTACCTCGAGCGGTGGGCGTGGGAGGTCAACCGATTCTTCGGCGGCGTCGGCGCGGACTCGCCGGACGAGCGGCTCGCGCGCATCGCGTCGAATCATCCGGTCTTCCGGATCACGCCCTGACCGGCGCCGGAGACGCTCTTCTCGAAAGGACACGATCATGGGAGTACTGGACGGCAGGGTCGCGGTGGTGACGGGCGCGGGCCGCCTGCGCGGGATCGGGCGCGCCACCGCCATGGAGCTGGCCCGGCTGGGCGCCGACGTGGTGGTCACCGGAACCGGGCGCGACCCCGCGACCTTCCCGGAGGACGAGAAGAAAGCGGGCTGGCGCGACGTGGAGAGCACCGCCGACCAGATCCGCGCCGCCGGCCGCCGCGCGCTGACCTGGACCGGCGACGTGAGCCAGGCCGAGCCGGTGGGACGCCTGGTGGACCAGGTGATGAAGGCCTTCGGCCGCATCGACGTGCTCGTCAACAACGCGGCCTACCCCCGCGGCAACGATCGCGTGCCGCTGCCCGAGCTGGACGAGGCGGTCTGGCGAAAAGTCCTCGACATCAAGCTGACCGGGGCCTTCCTGCTCTGCAAGCGCGTCGTTCCGATCATGGTCCAGCAGAAGTGGGGCCGCATCATCAACCTCTCCTCGATCGCGGGCAAGCGGGGTAGTCCCAACACCGCGGCCTACAACGCGGCCAACTTCGGCATCCAGGGCCTCACCCAGTCCCTCGCGCAGGAAGTGGCGCGCCACGGCGTCACCGTGAACGCGGTCTGCCCGGGCACGATCGATACGGCTCGAATGGACGTCCTCGGCCGGAGTGACGGCTGGCAGCGCCAGCTCGACCGCATTCCGATGGGCCGCGCCGCCTCCGACGAGGAGGTCGCGGGGCTCATCGCGTTTCTCTGCTCCCCCGCGGCCGCCTTCATGACCGGTCAGTCGGTCAACATCGACGGGGGCGCCGTGATGTGGTGAGCGAGATCCGGGGCGGCTCGACGCGCGATTGCTTGTGCTCGCAATGGGCGTACTGTTAAGGAGCCGACATGATCGACGACGTGGAAGCCATCCAGATCAGCGGGATCGAGCGGAACCCGGCGCTCCGGGCGCGGGTCACCAGGCTCATGAGGGACACGCTCGCGCCCCTCTCGGTGCGGCCGGTCAAGGCGCAGGTCTCGTTCTTCGATGACAACGGACCCAAGGGGGGTGTGGCCATGCGGTGCGCGCTGACGGTGCGGCTGCCCTACCGGCCGACGCTTCGCATCGAGCGGAGCGCGGTGACGTCGCGGCTGGCCTTCGATGCCGCGCTTCCGGTCCTCGAGCGTCAGCTCGAGCGATACCGCGAGCGGGAACGCGACAGCAGGCGGCACCCGAAGAAGTACTTCGCCGCGCGGCGCGCGCTGGCCGGCGAGGCCGGGTCCGTGCCGAAGCGACGGGCTCGTGCCTAGCCGGCCCGTGGGCTCCTCTACGTACGGGGCGACCGGGAGCAGGCCACCGTTGTCGCCCGAGCAGCTACGCCTCATCGACGCCTACTGGCGCGCCGCCAACTACCTCTCGGTCGGCCAGATCTACCTCTACGACAACCCGCTCCTGCGGGAGCCGCTCACCCTCCGCCACATCAAGCCGCGGCTGCTGGGCCACTTCGGGACCACGCCCGGCCTCAATCTCCTCTACGCGCACCTGAACCGGGTGATCAAGTCGCGCGATCTCAGCGTGCTGTACGTCGCCGGGCCCGGCCACGGCGGCCCCGGCATCGTGGCCAACACGTACCTCGAGGGCACCTACAGCGAGATCTACCCGAACGTCTCGCAGGACGAGGCCGGGCTCAAGCGGCTGTTCACTCAGTTCTCGTTCCCGGGCGGCATTCCCAGCCATGTCGCGCCGGAGACGCCGGGCTCGATCCACGAGGGGGGCGAGCTGGGCTATGCCCTCTCCCACGCGTACGGTGCCGCGTTCGACAACCCGGACCTGCTCGTGGCGTGCGTGATCGGGGACGGCGAGGCGGAGACGGGCGCGCTGGCCACCAGCTGGCACTCCAACAAGTTCCTCAACCCGGTGCACGACGGTGCGGTCCTGCCGATCCTGCATCTCAACGGCTACAAGATCGCCGGCCCGACCGTGCTGGCCCGGATCAGCCGCGAGGAGCTGGACCAGCTCGTCCGCGGATACGGCTACACGCCCTACGTCGTGGAGGGTGACGACCCCGCGCGCGTGCACCGAGACCTCGCCGCGACGCTCGACACCGTGCTCGACGAGATCGCGCGGATCCAGGCCGCGGCGCGGGCCGCGGGCGTCGCCCGTCCCACGCGCCCGCGCTGGCCCATGATTATTTTACAGACGCCGAAGGGCTGGACCGGTCCCAAGGAGGTCGACGGCAAGCCGGTCGAGGGCACCTGGCGCTCTCACCAGGTGCCGCTGGCCGAGCTGTTCGAGAAGCCGGATCACGTGAAGCTGCTCGAGACGTGGATGAAGGGTTACCGACCCGAGGAGCTCTTCGACGAGCGCGGCCGGCTCGTGCCGGCGCTCGCGGCGCTGGCGCCGGCCGGCGATCGTCGCATGAGCGCCAATCCGCACGCCAACGGGGGCCTGCTCCTCCGCGATCTGGCTCTGCCCGACTTCCGCGACTACGCGGTGGCGGTGCCCGCGCCGGGTCAGGTCACCGCCGAGGCGACTCGCGTCCAAGGTCGGTTCATCCGGGACGTCCTGAAGGGCAGCGCCCAGAGCCGGAACTTCCGGATCTTCGGACCCGACGAGACCGCGTCCAACCGCTGGGACGCGGTGTTCGAGGTCACCGGCCGGACCTGGATGGCGGAGACCCGGGCGACCGACGATGGGCTCTCGCCCGACGGCCGGGTCATGGAGATGCTGAGCGAGCATCAGATGCAGGGCTGGCTCGAGGGCTATCTGCTCACCGGGCGCCACGGCTTCTTCAACTGCTACGAGGCGTTCATCCACGTGGTGGACTCGATGTTCAACCAGCACGCCAAGTGGCTGAAGACGACCCGCGAGATCCCGTGGCGCCGCCCGATCGCGTCGCTGAACTATCTCCTGAGCTCGCACGTCTGGCGGCAGGATCACAACGGGTTCAGCCACCAGGATCCGGGTTTCATCGACCACGTGGTGAACAAGAAGGCCGAGGTGATCCGGGTCTACCTGCCTCCCGACGCGAACACGCTGCTCTCGATCACCGATCACTGCCTGCGGAGCCGCCACTACGTCAACGTGATCGTGGCCGGCAAGCAACCGGCGCTCCAGTACCTCGGCATGGACGAGGCGATCAAGCACTGCCGCTCCGGCATCGGCATCTGGGAGTGGGCGAGCAACGACCGCGGCGGCGAGCCCGACGTGGTGATGGCGTGCTGCGGCGACGTGCCCACGCTCGAGACGCTGGCCGCGGTCAGCCTGCTCCGGCAGCACGTGCCCGGGCTCAAGATCCGGGTGATCAACGTGGTGGACCTGATGAAGCTCCAACCCCAGCACGAGCATCCCCACGGGTTGTCGGATCGGGACTTCGATGCGCTCTTCACCACCGACCGGCCGATCATCTTCGCCTTCCACGGCTATCCGTGGCTGATCCATCGCCTCACCTACCGACGGACGAACCACGGAAACCTGCACGTGCGCGGCTACAAGGAGGAGGGCACCACGACCACTCCGTTCGATATGGTCGTGCTCAACGACCTCGATCGGTTCCACCTGGTCGGTGACGTCATCGATCGGGTCCCCCACCTCGGCGCGCCGTACGCGTACGTCAAGCAGGCGATGCGCGACCGGTTGATCGAGCACCGGGAGTACGTCTGCGTGCACGGTGACGACGTCCCCGCGATCCGCGACTGGCGGTGGGGCGGCTGATCGGGCGCGGACCGACGGCGGGCCAGAGGGCGTCGGGAATCCATCGGCGCGTTCCAGCCTGGGTGAAGGTGGCCTATTCGTCCTTCGTGGCCATCGTCGTGCCGTGCTACTGGGTGAGCTACACCCCGTGGAACTTCCTCTACTTCTGTGACGTGGCCTTGCTCGTCACCGGCGTGGCGATGTGGATCGAGAGCCCGCTGCTCGTGAGCATGCAGGCGGTCGCCATCACCCTGCCGCAGCTTCTGTGGGTGGTCGACCTGCTGTGCCGCCTGGCGCTCGGCGTGCACGTGACCGGGGTCACCAGCTACATGCTCGATCCGCAAATTCCCGCGTTTCTACGCGGACTGTCGTCGTTTCACGGCTGGCTGCCCCTCGTCCTGGTGTGGTTGCTCTCGCGATTGGGCTACGACGGACGGGCGCTGCCACTGCAGACCATGGCCGCGGTCGTGATCTTGCTCGTGTCCTATCTGTTCGCTCCCGCCCCGCCGCCGCCGGTCGATCACCCCGCCTGGGCGGTCAACCTCAACTACGTGTACGGACTCGATGACCGGCACCCCCAGACCTGGATGGCGCCCCGCCTCTGGCTGCTGTGCCTGATGGTGTCAAACGTGATCGTGGTGTACGTGCCGACTCACTACGTTCTGCGGCGTGTCTTCGGGCATCGCGGGCCTCTTGACCTTCTTCAACGTCGTGGCATCGTGGGAGCATCATGAACGTGCTCGCCCTGAACGCCGGGAGCTCGTCGGTGAAGTTCCAGCTCTGGAAGACCGACGAGCCTGCCGGCGGGACGGGCTCGGCGCCGCTCGCGCGGGGGCTGGTCGAGCGTATCGGGGCCGCCGCGACGGTGGCCTTCGAGCAGGACGGCCGGCCTCCGCTGCGGGAGACGGTGGAGCTCGTCGACCACGCGGCGGCGGTCGGCCGGGTCGTCCAGTGGCTCGGGGCGGGTCCTGCCGGGCTGGACGCGGTCGGCCACCGCGTCGTGCACGGCGGCGCGCGCTTCGTCGCGCCGACGCTGATCGACTCCTCGGTGGCGCACGCGATCGAGGCGCTGGTGGAGCTCGCGCCGCTGCACAACGGCCCGAGCCTGGCCGGCATCCGCGCCTGCCGGGCGACCCTCGGGGAGCGGACCCCGCTGGTGGCGGTGTTCGACACCGCCTTCCACGCCGGGCTGCCCGAGCACGCCCGCACCTACGGGATCCCCCACGAGCTCGCCGAGCGCCACGGCATCCGGCGGTTCGGCTTCCACGGCATCTCGTACCAGTCCGTCGTCGCTCGCTACGCCGCGCTCACCGGGCTCGACGAGGCGGAGGTCACCATCGTGGCCCTGCACCTGGGCAACGGCGCCTCGGCGGCCGCCATCAGTCGTGGGCGCTCGGTGGATACCTCGATGGGGTTCACCCCGCTCGAGGGGCTCCTCATGGGGACGCGAGCGGGCGATCTGGACCCGGCGCTGGTCGGCTACCTGGCCTCCCGCGAAGGCGTGACGGTGGACGAGGTGGAGCGATGGCTCAACGACCGGTCGGGGCTCCTCGGGATCTCCGGCCGGAGTCGGGACATGCGGGATCTGCTGGCGGCGCGTGACGCCGATCCGCGAGCCCGTCTCGCGGTCGAGGTGTTTTGCCACCGGGCGCGCAAGTACCTCGGCGCCTACCTGGCGGTGCTGGGCGGCGCGCGGGCGGTGGTCTTCACCGGAGGCATCGGCGAGAACTCGCCGGAGGTGCGCGAGACGATATGCCGGGACGCGGCCTGGTGCGGGCTCGCGCTGGACGAGGGGCTCAATCGCCAGACCGTCGGCCGGCCGGGCCGTATCAGTGCGACCGGTGCCGGCCTCGAAGCCTGGGTGATTCCCACCAGCGAGGAGCGCGTGATCGCCACCGAGACGGCCCGCTGCGTCCGGGCCCACGGCGCGGCCCCACCCCGACCGGCCCCACGCGCCTGACCGCGGGTCCGTACTCGGCCTTGCGGCTCGACCGCGCTCGCGCGCTGACGGTGGCGGTGGATCTCGAGGTCGAGACCTCCATCGCGGGGCTCAAGGGGCTCGAGACCTCCGACGATCTCGACTCGGCTGATCTCCGGAAGTTCTACGAGCAGGCGCAGGCTGGCGCGAGAGGCCTTTCAGCGCTGGATGACGGTGGCCCTCGTCGACCCCTCGGGCCGGCAGGCGCTCAATGTCGAGCACACCACGCGCGGGCTGCCCGAGATGATCGACATCCGGAAGTCGGCGGGGGGCCCCGGCGCGCCTCGATCGGAGCCTCCGGGTGGCAGCGGCGCGCCCGGCGTGGCAGACTGAGCCCGGAGGTAGCCGCCATGACGACCGCACGACCCGCAGGAAGCCGCCCGCCCGGCTGGCAGCAGGAGCACGCGCGCCGCTACATGGAGAGCGGCGGGAAAGACGGACACCTCTGGGAGGGCGTCACGACGCTGCTCCTGACCACGACCGGCCGGCGCTCGGGCCAGCCCCGGACCACGCCGCTGATCTACGGGAAGGACGGCGACCGCTACGTGGTGGTGGCCTCGCGCGGCGGCGCGCCGGCGCACCCGGCGTGGTACGAGAACCTCGCCGCGAAGCCCGACATCCAGGTCCAGGTGATGGCCGATCGCTTCAAGGCGCGCGCCCGCACCGCCTCCGCGGCGGAGCGGCCGGCGCTGTGGAAGAAGATGGCCGCGATCTGGCCGCCCTACGACGAGTATCAGGCCAAGACGGCGCGCGAGATCCCCGTCGTCATCATCGAGCGCGCCTGAGGCGGGGCCCGATGAGCCAGACCTCGCGTCCGGTGGCCCACATCGTCAAGCCGGAGCCGGTGGTGGAGGGAGCCGGCGTGCATCTCCGGCGCAGCATCGGCACCCGGCTCCTCGATCACCTCGACCCGTTCCTGCTACTCGACCATTTCGAGTCGGTGCGGCCGGAGGACTACGAGGCCGGGTTCCCCTATCATCCGCATCGCGGGATCGAGACGGTCACGTTCGTGCGAGCCGGTGAGGTGCAGCACCGCGACTCGCTCGGGCATCACGGGAGCATCGGCGCCGGGGACATCCAGTGGATGACGTCGGGCAGCGGCATCCTGCACGAGGAGATGCCCCAGGTGCGGCCCGAGGGCATCGGCGGTCTGCAGCTCTGGCTCAACCTGCCCGCGCGGGAGAAGATGACCCGGCCGAAGTATCGCGATCTGCAGGCCGGCAAGCTGACCGAGGCCGAGCTGGACGGGGGCGCGCGGGTGCGCGTCATCGCGGGCACGGCCGCCGACGGCAGGCTGGCCGGTCCGGTCGAGGGCCTGGCGGTGGCGCCCAAGTTCGTCGACGTGACGCTGCCGCCGGGCGCGACGTTCCGCGAGGCGATCCCGCGCGGCCACACCGCGTTCGCCTACGTGGACCACGGCGAGGTGCTCCTCGGGCCGGAGCGGAAGGCGACCCGCGCCCCGGCGCTCGTCGTCTTCGGCGACGGCGACCTCGTGGAAGCGGCGGCCGGCCCGGGCGGCGGGCGGTTCCTCCTCGCGGCGGCGCGGCCGCTGGGGGAGCCCATCGCCCGTCACGGCCCGTTCGTGATGAACACGCGCGCGGAGATCGACCAGGCGCTGAGCGACCTGCGCAGCGGCCACTTCATCCGAGCGGACCCGCGCGACGACCGGTAGCTGCCGCGTTCGCGGGGGCTACTTGAGCTTCAGGTCCTCGCAGGGGGCCGCGTACGGATAGCCCTGGATCAAGCCCGCGGCGGGCTGCTCGACGCGCGAACCCACCGCCCAGATGAAGGCCTGCTGGAAGATGGGCGCGACCATCGCCTGGTCGGCCACGATCTTCTGGATCTGGTGCAGGAGCGCCTCTCTCCGTCCGCGGTCCAGCTCACCGGCCTGGCGCTGGAACAGGTCGTCGATCTCCGGGCGCGTGCCGTAGGCGTAGATGCCGTTGCGGGTGAAGAAGGGCTCGAGGCGGGCGGCCGCGTTGCCGGCCGCGCCCGTCGCCCCGATGAGCAGCCCGCGCAGCTTCTTCTCCCGCCACGTGGTCATGAACGTCGCCCGCTCCATGGTGCGGATCGTGGTCCGGATGCCGATCGCCTGGAGATAGCCGCCGACCTCCTCGGCCAGCGCGGTGTACGGCGGAAGCGGCGTGAGGTCGCCCGCGTCGAAACCGTTCGGGTAGCCCGCCTCGGTCATCAGCTGCTTGGCGCGCTTGGGATCGAACGGCGGCGGGTCTACGCGGAGGGCGAAGTCGAATTCCGGCGGAACGAAGGCGCCCGCCGGCTTGCCGAGGCCGAGCATCTCCGCCTGGTTGATCGCCTGCCGGTCGATCGTCAGGCTGGCCGCCTGCCGGACGCGGCGATCGTGCCAGGGGGACTTCGGGTCCCACTGATCGAGAAAGTCGAGCCAGTACATTCCGTAGAGCAGCGGCGCGACCACCCGGATGCCGGCTGTGCGGCGCAGATCCTCCGCGATGGCGCCGACGAAGAGGTAGCCGAAATCGACCTCGCCGGTCTTCACCGCGGCGGCGCGGGTGGTCTCGTCGACGATGGAGCGCATGACGAGCCGCTTCACCTGCGGGGCCTTCCGCCAGTATTCCGGGAACGCGTCGAGCGTGAGCTCGACGCCCGGGATGAACGAGGCGAACTTGAACGGCCCCGCGCCGACCGGCGCCCTCCGGTAGGCCTCCTCGCCGACCCGCTCGATGTACTTCTTCGGTACGATCCAGCCCGCGCCGGTCGCCGAGGTGCCGTAGAACGCCATGAAGTCGGGCCACGGCTCCTTCAAGACGAAGCGCACCCGGTACGGGGCCACGACCTGGATCTCCTTCACGTGGTCCTTGAGCGGCTTGGCCCCGCTGCCCTTGTAGCGCTCGAATGAGAACTTCACGTCCTCCGCGGTGAC
>DATMMH010000382.1:0-2217 GCA_035569855.1 Candidatus Dormiibacterota bacterium | reverse complement strand
GCGGCACCGACAAGGACATCAAGCCGGGGCTCGACACGAAGGTGGACTGGGACGCCTTCGATGCCGTCTTCCGCGCCGCGGCCCGGCGCGTGCCCCCGCTCGCCGAGTCGAAGGTGATGCGCGCCTACGCCGGCGTGCGCGACCTCACCCCGGACTACCACGGCATCCTCGGGCCGGCCTCGCAGGTGCCGGGCTTTCACGTGGCCTGCGGCTTCTCGGGCCACGGCTTCATGCACGCACCCGCGATCGGCATCCTCATGACCGAGCTCGCGCTCGACGGCCGCGCGGCGAGCATGGACACCGGCGCGCTCTCGCTCGACCGCTTCGCGGCGGGCGGGCTGCGCGCCGAAGCGAACATGTTCTAGGCCATGAAGATCGCCCATCTCCGCGTCGTGCCGGCCGACATTCCGCTCGCGCGCCCGCACAAGATGTCGTTCACGACCCTCGAGGCGGTGAACTTCGTCTTCGTCCGCATCGAGACCTCCGACGGGCTCACCGGCTGGGGCGAGGCCGCATGCCTGGGCGGGCCGACCTGGAGTGAAGAATCGGCCGAGTCGGTGGCGGCCACCGTCGAGCGGTACATCGCGCCATGGCTGATCGGGCGCGACGCGACCGGGATCGAGGCGCTCCGGCTCGAGATGGCCCGCCGGGTCCAGGGCAACCCGTTCGCGCGGGCCGCGGTGGAGATGGCGCTCTGGGACCTGGCCGGCCGGGCCCTCGGAGTCCCGGTCCACCGCCTGCTCGGCGGGCGAGTGCGTGACAGCGTCGAGCTGTCGTGGTCGCTGGCGGTGGCGGACCCCGAGGCCGAGCTCGAGGAGGCGCGGGAGAAGGTCCGGCTCGGGCACCGCATCTTCAAGATCAAGACCGCGGCCGGGCCGGTGGACGAGGACGTCGCGCGCGTGCGCCGGCTGCGCGAGACGCTCGGACCGGGAATCTCGCTCCGGGTGGACGCCAATCAGGGCTGGGACCGCCCCACCGCGCTGCGGGCCATCCGCGCGCTCGAGCCCTACCGGCTCGACTTCGTGGAGCAGCCCGTTCCCCGCTGGGACGTCGACGGCCTGGCCATGATCGCGAGCCGGGTGACGGTGCCGATCATGGCCGACGAGTCGTGCTTCACCCCCCATGACGCGCTCGCCATCGCCCGGCTCGGCGCGGCGTCGATCTTGAGCCTCAAGGTCACCAAGTCGGGCGGGCTCCTCGGCAGCCTGGCGATCGCCCGGGTGGCGGAGGCGGCGGGCATGGGGTGCTACGTGGGCTGCATGATCGAGACCTCGCTCGGTACCGCCGCCTACCTGCAGCTCGCGCTCGCCGCCGCACCGGTCACCTGGGGCTGCGAGCTGTTCGGGCCTCTGCTGCTCCGGGGCGACGTCACCCGGCGCCCGGTCGAGTACGCGGACGGCCGCATCCTCTCACTGGACGGGCCCGGTCTCGGCGTTGAGATCGACGAGGCGGCGCTCAAGGAATGGACGCGCCGGACCTGAGCCCGCTCCTCGAGACCCGCGAGATCACCAAGCGGTTCGGGGGTCTCGTCGCGGTGAACGGCCTCTCGCTCGGCATCACCCGCGGAGAGATCCGGGGACTGATCGGGCCCAACGGCTCCGGCAAGACCACCACCGTCAACATCCTCTCCGGCCTCCACCGGCTCGACGGCGGCGAGATCCATCTGGACGGCGAGCGGGTGGACCGGCTCCGGCCCCACGAGATCGCGGCCCGCGGGGTGGCCCGCACCTTCCAGATCCCGAAGCTCTTCGGCAACATGACCGTGATCGAGAACGTGCTGCTGCCGGGCTTCGCCGAGCGCGCCCGGGCCCACTCGCGGCCCTTGGCCCTGATCCGCGAGCGGGCGCGCCGGCTGCTCGACTTCGTGTCGATGGACCGGCACCGCCACGCGCTGGCCAAGCAGCTCTCGGGCGGGCAGGCGATGCTGGTGCAGATCGCCCGCGCGCTGATGATCCATCCGCTCCGCCTGGTCCTCATGGACGAGCCGTTCGCGGGCGTGCACCCGACCATCCGCGAAGTCATCATGGAGGCGATACTCCGGATGAACCGGGAGGAGCAGGTGACCTTCCTGGTCGTCTCCCACGAGATGACAGAGGTGCGGCGGCTCTGCCCGCGGGTGTCGGTCATGCACGACGGCCGGCTCATCGCGGAGGGACCGCTGGCCCAGGTGGCCAACGACGCGGTCGTCCTCGAAGCCTACCTGGGCAAGTAGATGGC
>DATMMH010000381.1:0-2358 GCA_035569855.1 Candidatus Dormiibacterota bacterium | reverse complement strand
CGCGCGACGAGCCACCACGCGGCCGGTTCCGCCGAAGCCGACGATGCCCATGGTCTGCTCGTACAGCTCGCGCTGGTGGACGCGGATCGCCTCGCGCAGCTCGTAGTCCGGCGTGCGGATCGCGGTATGCAGGCCGCGGGTGAGCGCCAGCAGCAGCGCGAACGCGTGCTCGGCCAGGTGGATGCCCACCTCGCCCTTCTCGCTGGCCAGCGGCACGTCGCTGTTGATCAGCTCGGGGGTCAGGATGCTGTCGACCCCCGCCCCGATCGAGTGGTAGTAGACCAGGCGGGTGGCCAGCGAGAACAGCTCGGGGTGCGCGCGACCGAAGATGACGTCGGCGTCGGGCAGCTCGCGGCGCTGGGTGGCCTTGTCGCGCGCCTCCACGATGCGGGCGCCGGGACCCGCCGCCTCCAGGATGCGCGAGCGGTCGGCCTCGCTCAGGCCGGAGACGATGAGGTTGGGGGCGAAGAGGATCTTCACGACTCGTACACCCGCTTGAGCTCGCCCTCGGCCCACGCCACCGCGTCCTCCGGCTTCATCCCCTGCACCGCCTTGGCGAACATGTCGGTGATCACGTACTTGGAGTAGATTTCGCCCGCCCGGGCATTGGCGGGGCCCGCGTGGCCGATCATGCGGGTGCCGCGGCCGGTGTAGCGGTAGGGCTTCATCGCGTCGTCGATCGTGTTCCACAGGGGATGGCTCTCCCAGTAGATCGTCGATCCCACGTTGAAGCCGTAGTCGATCTCGAACCACTTGCCGAACTGTTCCTTGGAGTGGATGTGCTTGAGGAACTCCTTGGCCGCCTGCACGTTCTTGCTGTACTTCATCACCGCGTGGGAGGAGACCAGGTGGTAGGTCGGGGTCTTGCCCGCGGGGCCGTCGGGGTAGACGAAGTGACCGATGTCCCGGAACATCGGCTCACCCTTCTCATCCTTGATCTTTTCGGGATTGCGCTTGGCGAAGATGTAGATCGACGCCCCGTTGAGCGTCGAGCAGAGCTCGCCGGCGTGGAACGCGCGGTTGTTCGAGCTGTCGTCCCAGCCGAGCCCGCCCTCGTCGCAGGCGTCCTTCCAGAAGGCCACCATCCACTTGACCGCCTCGATCGACCCCTTCGAGTTGATCACGACCTTCTTGCCGCTCGGGTCGGTCTCCATGCCGCCGAAGGTCCACAGCAGCGGATACGTGAAGGTGGGGGCGTCGCCGTAGGTGTGACCCAGGGTCTGGCCGATCGGCTTGCCTTTCTTCCTGAGCGCGGCGCCGATCCGGCGCCACTCCTCGAGCGTCTTCGGCGGCTGGGTCGCTCCGACCGAGGCGAACCACGACCGCCGATACGCGATCTGGTTGCCCACGATGCCGTAGGGCAGCGCGAGCCACCGGCTGCCGTCGCGCGCCGCCGCCTCCGACTGGCCGTAGTAGCCGCCCTGGTCCTTCGCCTTCCACTCGCAGAGGTCGCTCACGTCGGCCAGCGATGATGCGTAGAGGTGCGGCCAGTTGTGGAGCATGAAGATGATGTCGGGCCCCGCCCCGGTCTGGATCGCCGCGGTGATGCGCGGCTGCAGGTCGTTGCCGTTGATGTTCTCCATGAAGACGTCGGTCTTCATCTGCTTGTTGTACTCGGCGATCTGCCGGCGCAGCTCGACGTCTCCCTCGGGAATGAAGTCCGGCCAGTGCAGCAGGTGGATGCGGACCGGCTGGGCGAACGCGGGCGCGCGGCGAGAAGCGAGGATGCCCTCGAGCCCGGCCGCCGCGGCGGCGGCACCGGCCGCGAGGAACGCTCGGCGCCTCATGGCTGCTGGAGCTCGGGGATGACCCACTTGGGCGCCCGCCCCGCGGCCACGCGCTGGATGTTGTCGAAGCCGTTGCGGAAGCGGGCCGTCCAGTTCTCCCAGGTCGGTCCCGCCGAGTGCGGCGTCAGCGTCACGTTCGGCAGGGAGAACAGGGGATGGTCCTTGGCGGGCGGCTCGTCGACCAGCACGTCGAGGCCGGCCGCCGCGACCTGGCCGCCCTTGAGCGCCTGGTAGAGCGCGCCCTCGTCGACCACCGGCCCCCGGCAGGTGTTGACCAGGATCGCGCCGGGCTTCATCTGCGCGAACTCGCGCGCGCCCAGCATGTGCCGAGTCGAGTCGTCGAGCGGCACGTGGAGGCTCACCACGTCGGAGGTGCGCAGGAGCTCCGGCAGCAGCACGAAGCGGACCCCGAGCGCGTCCTCCTCGGCCTCGCTGAGACGGGCGATGTCGTAGTACTGCACGGTCATGTCGAACGCGGCCGCGCGGCGGGCCACCTTCTTGCCGATGTTGCCGAGCCCCAGGATGCCGAGCGTCTTGTTTCCCATCTCGTACACGCGCACGTCAGCCGGAT
>DATMMH010000380.1:0-7421 GCA_035569855.1 Candidatus Dormiibacterota bacterium | reverse complement strand
CGGCCGGGATTCGGCGACACCAGTCGGGCTCGTAGAGGCGGGAGACGTCGGTCCGGAGTGGAACATCGGGCCACATCTGCCCCAGTGTGCCGCCGCCGGACGAGGTCGTTCATGAAGCTTCGGTGAATTCACCCAAGCTTCATCGACGGGTCACACGCGAGCAACACGCCTCGGGTAGGGTCGGGCCCGAGATGAGCGGGCCGAACTCCCCGGTGGTGATCCTCGATCGAGTCGGTCGGCGGTTCGGCGCCCAGGTCGCGCTCGACGAGGTGTCCGCGTGTATTCGGCCGGGCGAGTTCGTGGCCATCGTGGGGCGCTCCGGGGCCGGGAAGACCACGCTGCTGCGCTGCCTCTCGCGGGCCGTCGTGCCCACCGAGGGCGCGGTGCGCATGGGCGGCCAGGACCTTCGGCCACTGACCGGGGGGGCCCTCCGCGCGCAGCGGGCGAGGGTCGGGGTCATCTATCAACAGTTCAACCTGGTGAAGCGCCTGCGGGTCCTCGACAACGTCCTCGTGGGCCGCCTGCCGCACCTGCGGGGCTGGCGACGCTTCACGGCCCCCCTCGGGCTCTTCGGGGCCGACCAGCGGGAGGCGGCGCTCCGCTGCCTGGACCACGTGGGCCTGCTCGGGCACGCCTGGCAGCGAACCGACACGCTGTCGGGAGGGGAGCAGCAGCGGGTGGCGATCGCCAAGATCCTGGCCCAGGAGCCCAGGCTCATCCTCGGTGACGAGCCGGTCGCGAGCCTCGACATCATGAACGGAGCGCTGGTGATGGAGACGCTCCGGCGCATCGCCTCCCGTGCCGGCCTGACCGTGATCTCGACGCTCCACCACGTGGACTACGCGCGGCGGTACGCCGATCGGGTCCTCGGTCTCCGCGCGGGCCGCCTCGTGTTCGACGGCCCGGCCCGCGAGCTGACCGACGCGGCGATCGTCGAGATCTTCGGCGCGCTCCCCGACGCCGACCGGGTCGAGATCGAGCCGGCCATCCCGCTCGGCGAGCCCGCGCTGGTGACGGGTTGACGAGTCCGCTCGCCGGCATCCTCGCGGGGCCGCCGCCCCTGGCTCCGCCGCGCCGCTCCGAGCTGGGCCGAAGCCTCCTCGCGACGCTCGTGCTCGCGGTCGCGCTCGGGCTCGCGGCCCGGGTCATCGAGCTGCGGCCCCTCGAGCTGTTCCGGGACGTGGGCAACGTCGGCATCTTCCTGCGCGGCTACCTGCACCCGTCCTTCGCGCACATCGGGGAGTACACCTGGCAGTGCGTGGTCACGGTGTGCATCGCGCTCTGGGGCACGCTGATGGCCATGTTCATCTCGATCCCGCTGGGGTTGCTCGGGGCCCGGAACCTGAGCCCGCATCCGGTCGTGTACTTCGCGGCGCGGCGGACGATGGACGTGCTCCGGGCGGTCAACGAGTTCGTGTTCGCCCTGATGTTCGTCACCGCGGTGGGGCTCGGCCCCTTCGCGGGAATGCTGGCCCTCGGCATCCACACCGGCGGGGTGCTGGGCAAGCTGCTCAGCGAGACCATCGAGGGCATCGACCCCGGGCAGGCCGAGGGCGTGGCCGCGGTGGGCGCGGGCCGCCTCAACGTGATCGCGTTCGGAGTGGTGCCGCAGGTGCTGCCCAATTTCCTCTCCTACACGCTCCTGCGCTTCGAGTCCGACATCCGGTCCGCGGCGGTGATCGGCATGGTCGGGGGCGGAGGCATCGGCTTCTATCTCTGGGACACCATCCGCTCCTTCAAGGACGGCGAGGCGGCGACGGTCATCCTATTGATCGTCGCGATGGTGATGTGCACCGACGTGATCTCCTCCCGCATCCGGCGGGCGGCGATCTAGAACAGGGGGACGGCCCATGCGAGCGATTCGTGTGCTGGCGGCGGCGCTGCTGATGATGGCGGGGTTGGCGACGCCTTCCCCGGCCGCCGATCCCAGCTGGCCCAAGGAGATCACCTTCGCGCTGCTGTCGACCGAGAATGCATCCGAGATCACCCGGCGCTGGGGTCCGATCCTGGCCCAGCTGGAGAAAGACCTGGGGGTCAAGGTCAAGTCGGTGACCGCGACCGACTATCGCGGGACCATCGAGGCGCTCAAGTTCAAGAAGGCCGAGATCGGCCACCTGGGTCCGAAGGCCTACGTGGAGGCCTCGACCAACAACTACGCCAACGTGGAGCCGATCGCGCAGCTACAGCTCGCCAACGGCTCGCTCGGCTATCGCTCCTGCCTCATCGTGCACACCGACTCCGATCTCTTCAGCCCGGAGGACATGGCGGGCAAGACCTTCGCCTTCAACGATCCCAACTCCACGTCGGGCTATCTGGTCCCGTCGGCCTTCTTCATGATGGAGCTGAGCGTGGACCCGAAGAAGTATTTCTCGAAGATCACGTTCTCCGGCTCCCACGAGGCCTCGATCCTGGCGGTGGCCAACAAGAAGGTGGAGGTCGCCTCGACGAACCTGCCCGACCTCCAGCAGCTGACCCGGGAGGGCAAGGTGCCGCGTGGGGCTCTGCGTGTGATCTGGGTGTCGAAGCTCATCCCCAACGACCCGATCGTGGTGCGGAAGGACATGCCGGCCAGCCTGCGGTCGGCCATCCAGGAGTCGCTGACCACGATGAAGGCCCGGAGCCCGGAGACGTTCAAGGAGATCGGCGCCTGGGTGGGCGGCTTCGTCCCGGCCGACGACGCCAAGTACCAGGTCATCCGCGATCTCAACGACGTGGCCAAGAAGCTGGCCGCCCAGAAGTAGGCCGGTCGTGAGCCGGGACGAGGCGGCCCGTCGTCGGTGGATGTCGGTGCTGGCCCAGGCCTCGGCCGACGAGGTCAGAGCGGCCTGGGAAGGTCTGCCCGAGCGGCCCGGCTATCGCGTGCTCCGCGCGCCCGAGACCGGGCTCGTGATGGTGCGCGGGCGGGCCGGCGGTACCGGCGCCCGCTTCAACCTGGGCGAGCTGCCGGTGACCCGCTGCACCGTGGAGCTGGCCGACGGATCCGTCGGCCACGCGTACGTGGGCGGACGGAGCGCGGCCCATGCCGAGCACGCGGCGGTCCTGGACGCCATGCTCCAGGACGTCCGGCGCCAGGAGGCAATCGAGCGCACCGTGATCGGGCCGCTCCTCGAGCGGAGCCTCGCCCGGCGGCGCTCGCTGGAGGCGCGGTCGGCCGTCACCCGGGTGGAGTTCTTCACGATGGTCCGGGGCGAGGAGTAGCCGGCGTGCTGCCCGGACTCCCCGACCCGGTGCTCGACAGCCAGCGGATCTTCCGCGGCGTGCTCGAGGCGATGGCCCACCCCGGGCGGGTCGTGGCGGTGGCGGGCCCCTCGCCCACGCCGCCTGCGGTCTCCACCGCGTCGGCCGCCGTCTGCCTCGCGCTGCTGGATTTCGAGACCCCGACCTGGCTCGATGCCGTCGTCCGCGGCGACGAGACCGCCGACTGGCTGCGCTTTCACTGCGGCTGCCCGATCGCGGCGGAGCCGGGGCGCGCGCGCTTCGCGCTGATCACGGACCCCGGCCGGATGCCTCCGCTCGACGCCTTCGACGCCGGCAGCGACGAGTACCCGGATCGCTCGGCGACCCTGATCGTGCAGGTGAGTGGCCTGACGGCGGGGATGGGCCGCCGGCTGATCGGGCCCGGCATCGCGGGCGAGGCTCGACTCGAGGCGATCGGGCTGGCCGGCGGCTTCTGGGCGCAGCTCGCGCGCAACCAGGCCCGGTTTCCCCGCGGCGTGGACGTGATCCTCACCGCGGGGCCCGCGATGGCCGCGCTGCCGCGCACGACCCGGACGGAGGCCTGACCCTGTACGTCGCGGTGAAAGGCGGCGAGCGCGCCATCGAGAACGCGCATCGGCTGCTGGCGGAGGAGCGGCGCGGCGATCCGGCGGTGCCGGAGCTGGCGCTGGCGCAGATCGACCAGCAGCTCGGCTTGGCGGTGGATCGCGTGATGATCGAGGGCTCGCTTCACGACCGCGAGCTGGCCGCGCTGGCCATCAAGCAGGCCCAGGGCGACCTGATCGAGGCCGTCTTCCTGCTGCGGGCCTACCGGACCACGTTGCCGCGGCTCGGGGTGAGCCTGCCGCTCGACACGATGCGCATGACGGTTGGCCGACGGATCTCCGCCACGTTCAAGGACCTGCCGGGCGGACAGATCCTCGGCCCGACGTTCGACTACACCCACCGCCTGCTCGACTTCGACCTCGGCGACACCGCCGCGAGGCCAGGCGATGCGTCCGAGGAGGCGACGGTTGTCGAGACGCCAGAGCCCCCTGCGACGCTCGACCCGCTGCCGCGAGTCGTCGACCTGCTCGACCGCGAGGGGCTCATCGAGCCGGTGGCGGCGCCACCCGACGACGAGCCGGTGGGAGATCTCACCCGCGAGCCGCTTCAGTTTCCCGCGTCCCGCGACGTGCGCCTGCAGAACCTCGCCCGCGGAGACGAGGGCTTCGTCCTGGCCCTGGGCTACGCGACCCAGCGCGGCTACGGCCGCAACCATCCGTTCGCCGGCGAGATCCGGCAGGGCGAGGTGGCGGTCGAGCTGGTGCCGGAGGAGCTCGGCTTCGCGGTCGAGATCGCGACCATCGCGGTGACCGAGTGCCAGATGGTCAACCAGTTCCGGGGCTCGGCGGTCGCTCCGCCGCAGTTCACGCGCGGCTACGGGCTCGTCTTCGGCAACGCCGAGCGCAAGGCCATGGCGATGGCGCTGGTGGACCGCGCGCTGCGCTGCCGGGAGCTCGGCGAGGCGCCGGGGTCGCCGACCCAGGACGAGGAGTTCGTGCTCTACCACTCGGACAGCGTCGAGGCGTCCGGGTTCGTGCAGCACCTGAAGCTGCCGCACTACGTGGATTTCCAGTCCGAGCTGGTGCTCGTACGCGACCTCCGGGCCGCGGCCGGCGCGGTGCCGAAGCCATGAGCGCCTACAACTTCGCCTACCTCGACGAGCACACGAAGCGGATGATCCGCCGGGCCATCCTGAAAGCGGTCGCGGTGCCGGGCTACCAGGTGCCGTTCGGGAGCCGGGAGATGCCGCTCTCCTACGGGTGGGGCACCGGCGGGGTCCAGGTGACGGCGAGCGTGATCGGTCCCGGCGACGTGCTCAAGGTCATCGATCAGGGCGCCGACGACACCACCAACGCGGTGTCGATCCGGAAGTTCTTCGAGCGGACCACCGGGGTGCCCACGACCACCCGCACCGACCTGGCCACCCTGATCCAGTCGCGTCATCGCATCCCGGAGACGCCGCTGCACGCGGGCCAGATCCTGGTGCTCCAGGTGCCGATCCCCGAGCCGTTGCGGTGGCTCGAGCCGCGCGAGGCGGAGACCCGGAAGATGCACGCGCTGGAGGAGTACGGCGTGATGCACGTGAGGCTCTACGAGGACATCACGCGGCACGGCCGGGTCGCGCAGACCTACGAGTATCCGGTGCTGGTGAACGATCGGTATCTCATGAGGCCGTCGCCGATCCCGAAGTTCGACAACCCGAAGCTCGACATGAGCCCGGCGCTGCTGCTCTTCGGGGCCGGCCGCGAGAAGCGCATCTACGCGGTGCCGCCCCACACCCGGGTGCGGAGCCTGGACTTCGAGGATCACCCCTTCGAGGTGGAGCACTGGGACCGGCCGTGCGCCCTCTGCGGAGCCCGCGGCGTCTTCCTGGACGAGATCATCGTGGACGACAAGGGGGGGCGGATGTTCGCCTGCTCGGATACCGACTACTGCGCGCGGCGTCAGGCCGAGGGCGCGATCGGGCCGAACGGCGCATGAGCCTCGGAGACGATCGCCCGCTGCTCTCGGTGCGCAGGCTCGTGAAGCGATACGGTCCGCAGGTGGCCTGCCTGGACGTGGGCTTCGACCTGTGGCCCGGCGAGGTCCTGGGCGTGGTCGGCGAATCCGGCTCGGGCAAGACCACCGTGCTCGACTGCCTCTCGGGCCGGGTCGCGGCCGACGGCGGTCGGGTGGAGTACGCGACGGCGGTCGGTGACGTGGTGGACGTGCGGCGGCTCGATGAGCCGCGCCGGCGGCGCCTGCTCCGGACCGAGTGGGGCGTGGTTCACCAGAATCCGCGCGACGGCCTCCGCATGGGGGTGACCGCGGGGGCGAACGTCGGCGAGCGGCTGATGGCGCTCGGGGCCCGGCACTATGGCGGCATCCGCGACGCGGCCCTCTCCTGGCTCACCCAGGTGGAGATCGCGGCCGACCGCGTGGACGATCTGCCCGAGACCTTCTCGGGCGGGATGCAGCAGCGGCTTCAGATCGCCCGCAACCTGGTGACGCGGCCGCGCCTGGTGCTGATGGACGAGCCGACCGGCGGCCTCGACGTGTCGGTGCAGGCGCGCCTGCTCGACCTGCTGCGCGGGTTCGTGGCCGACCTCGGTCTCTCCGCCATCATCGTCACTCACGACCTGGCGGTGGCGCGGCTGCTGGCTCACCGCCTGCTGGTGATGCGCGCCGGCGAGGTGGTCGAGTCCGGGCTGACCGACCAGGTTCTCGACGACCCGCAGCATCCCTACTCGCAGCTCCTCGTCTCCTCGGTGCTCCACCCGTGAGCGGCCCGGCCCTGGAGGTGAGCGGACTCGAGAAGCACTTCACGCTTCACGTGCAGGGGGGAGCGCGGCTGCCGGTGCTCACCGGGGCGTCGCTGCGGGTCGCACCGGGCGAATGCGTGGTCCTGTCCGATCCCTCGGGCGCCGGGAAGAGCACGCTGCTGCGGGTGGTGTACGGCAACTACCTGGCCCAGGCGGGCAAGGTCCTCGTGTGCCACCGCGGTGCGATGGTGGACATGGCCCAGGCGAGCCCGCGCCTCGTCCTGGACGTCCGCCGCCACACGATGGGCTACGTGAGCCAGTTCCTGCGCGTGATCCCGCGCGTGCCCGCGCTCGACGTGGTGGCGCAGCCGCTGCGCGATCGCGGCCAGGCTCCGTTCGAGGCGCGGGCCCGGGCCCGCGCGCTGCTCGAGCGCCTGCTGATCCCGGAGCGCCTCTGGACACTCTCCCCGGTGACGTTCTCGGGCGGCGAGCAGCAGCGGATCAACGTCGCCCGGGTCTTCGTGGCCGACTATCCCATTCTCCTGCTCGACGAGCCCACCGCTTCGCTGGATGCCGCGAGTCGCCTCGTCGTCGTCGATCTGATCCGGGAGGCGCGGCGCCGCGGAGCCGCCATCCTGGGGACGGTTCACGACGCCCAGGTCCGCGGCGAGGTGGCGACGCGGGTCCGGACCCTTGTCTCCGCGGAGGCCGCATGATCGAGCTCACGAACGCTCGCGTGGTGACCCCTCGGGAGGTGGTGGCGGGGAGCGTGACGGTGGACGAGGGCGTGATCGTCTCGATCACCCCCGACGCGACGACGCCCGACCCGGCCCGGTTCCCCGGCGCTCTCGACCTGCAGGGCGACTATCTCGTGCCCGGGGTGGTCGAGCTGCACACCGACGTGCTCGAGCGCCACGC
>DATMMH010000379.1:0-12774 GCA_035569855.1 Candidatus Dormiibacterota bacterium | reverse complement strand
TACGGCCGCGTGCGCGCGCGGGACGGGACGAAACCCGTACCAGCCAGCACCTCCGTGGTGCATGGTGTCGGGATGGCATAGAATGCCCGCGCATCCCGGAAAAGGAGCCGCCAGCGTGCCCAGAATCAACGAGGCGTTCCTCAACCTTCGCGCCAGCTACCTCTTCGCCGAGGTCAAGAAACGCACCCAGGCACATCGCGAGACGCATCCCGGCGTCCGCCTGATCGACCTCGGCATCGGCGACGTCACCTTGCCGCTCCCGGGTGTGGTCGTCCAGGCGCTCGAGAACGCGGCCCGCGAGCAGACTCGGGGCGAGACGCTGCGGGGCTACGGCCCCTACGTGGGCTACGAGTTCCTCCGGGCGGAGATCGCGGCCCACGACTTCGGCGCTCGCGGCGTCCAGCTCGGCCCGGACGAGATCTTCGTCAGCGACGGCGGCAAGAGCGACGCCGCGAACATCCAGGAGCTGTTCGCTCAGGACGCGATCGTAGCGCTCATGGATCCGGCCTATCCCGTATATGCCGACGCCAACGTGATGGCGGGGCGATCCGGCCCGGCCGACGCGAGCGGCCGCTACCCGGGCTTCGTCTACCTGCCGTGCACCGCCGAGAACGACTTCCAGCCGGCGCTGCCGGACCGGCACGTCGACCTCATCTACCTGTGCTACCCGAACAACCCCACCGGCGCCGTGATGACGCGGGCGGCGCTCCGTCGCTGGGTGGACTACGCGCGGGCTCACGAGGCGGTGATCGTCTACGACGCCGCGTACGAGGCCTACATCCGGGATCCGGAGCTTCCGCACTCGATCTACGAGATCGAGGGGGCGCGTGAGGTGGCCATCGAGTCCCGCAGCTTCTCGAAGAACGCCGGGTTCACCGGCCTGCGCATGGCCTACACTGTCGTGCCGCGCGAGGCTCAGGGCCGGACCGGGGCGGGGGGCGCGGTGGGTTTGAACCAGCTCTGGCTGAGGCGGCAGTCGACCAAGTCGAACGGCCCGCCATACGTGATCCAGCGCGCGGCCGCGGCCGTCTACACCCCGGAAGGCGGCAAGCAGGTCCGGGCGCTGATCGATCACTACATGGAGAACGCACGCGTCCTCCGCGAGGGCCTGGAGCGGGCCGGGCTCACCGTGTACGGCGGACGCAACGCTCCGTACATCTGGATCCGCACGCCGGCCGGCGTCTCGTCGTGGGCCTTCTTCGACCGGCTGCTGGCCGAGGCCCACGTGGTGGGCGTGCCGGGATCCGGCTTCGGGCCGAGCGGTGAAGGGTACTTCCGCGTGACCGCCTTCGGCTCCCCGGCCGACAGCGCCGAGGCGGTCGAGCGGATTGCGACCCGGCTGCGCGGCTAGCGGCTGTTGCCCTAGCGGCCCGGAACGGCCCCGCTCATGAGCAGCCTGGCCTCCGCGAAGGACTCCGTCGCCTCCTCCGACAACCCCTGCCGGAGGTAAAGATCGCCGAGCAGGAAATGGAGGGTGGGCTCGTCCGGGTGCCGGGCGATCTCCTCGACGAGGCCGAGGCGGGCGTCGTGGAGTAAACCGTGGCTGGCCAGAACACCGGCCCGGAGCGCCGCGAGCGTGGAGGGAGGCGGCGGTGCACTGGCGAAGGCCCCTTCCAGATCGTGCAGCTCACGGCGAATCGCCAGGGCGTCGGCTGGGCTGACCAGCTCGAACCATACTTCCTGAGGCGGCGACGACCAGGCCGGCAGGAGCTGGAATCGGTAGCGCACACCCGCCAGCAGTGGCGGAGCGGTCCTGGGGTACTCGAAGCGCGCGGCCGCGAGATTCGTGCGCTCGAACACGGGGCCGCCAGGTCCCACGATGCGAACCGTGACGGGTGAAGACCGGCTCCCGCGCCATTCGAAGACCACCGAATCGGGAAGCACGAGACCATCGCGGGGGGTCAGGATCGCCGGCGGCTTCATCCCGGCGCGAGTGCCCAGAGTCCCGAGGGGTAGGTCCCTCCGCGTCGTCGACAGGAAGTTGAAGCTCGCTTCGAGGATCTTCAATCCCTTGTTCAGCGGGCTGCGGTCCACGAGGGCGGCGGCGACGCTGAATGGAGCGTTCGTCTCGTCGACCCGGACGCTTCCGCGCCCACCGGTCAGCACGATCACCACCCACGCGTCCTGCGTCGTGGTCACCGTGTCGCCCGCTCGGAGGGTCAGCAGGGGCATCGCGGGGCGCCAGCGCTCGGTTTCGGCCGACCTGACTTCGACCCGGCCCTCCCCCAGGTGAAGCTCGGTGATCATTCCGGCCACTTCCCGCTCCCCGCTGCGGCCGGGACTCGGAAAGGACAGGATGGCCGCCAGGACCAGCATGCTAACCGAGGGGGTCAATGTCCGCTTCGTCGCGCCCATGGTTGGTCACCTCGCCTCAGTCACGGGTCACTGAGCAACGGGCAAGGCAAGGGATATGCCAGGCCAATGTGACGACGGGACAGGGCCTTCCGATCGGCGCGATGACCCGGATCCGGCATTCTGCCCGATCGCCGCTCGTGTCGTGCCCGACTCGCCGGCTCCACGGCCGGCCGTCCTTGACTACGCTCGAGCCCGGGACTAGCGTTCAGCCACCGTGGTCAAGGCGGTATCCTTCTTCAAGCGGAAGGCCGGCGTGCCGGTGGAGGAGTTTCAGGCCTACTGGCTCCACACCCACCCGACGGCGGTCATGCGGCTGCCGGGGGTGCGCCGGTACGTGCAATCGCACACGCTTCTCGCCGGGTACCGGAAGGCCGAGCCGATCTACGACGGCATCGCCGAGCTCTGGTTCGAGGACACGAAGGCGATGCACGCCCTCCGCGGCACGAGGGAGCTCGATGCCGTCACGGCCGACGAGGCCATCTTCATCGACCGTGCGACGATGGGCCTGATCCTCACCGACGAGCACGTGATCAAGGATGCGCCCGCGCCGGCGGGCGGCGTGAAGAACGTCGAGTTCGTGACCCGGAAGCCCGGCCTCGCGGTGCAGGACTTCCAGCGCTATTGGCTAAAGATCCACGGGCCCCTCGCCGCGCAGATCCCGGTGATCCGGCGGTACGTGCAGAGCCACACGCGCTCGTCCGCCTCGAGCGCGGGCGGACGCCGGCCTACGACGGGGTGGCGATCACGTGGTTCGACGACACCCAGGCCATGCGCGCGTCGGCCGCGAGCGCCCAGTACCCGCGCGTCCGAGCCGACGAGCCCAACTTCATCACGCCCGGCGACGCGCCGTTCATCATCACTACCGAGCACGTGGTCATACCGTAGGGCTCGAGCGCAACGCAAGGAGAGCAGCCATGAAGTTCGGACTCAGGTACGCGAGCCTGGGGCGGTACAGCAACGGACCCGCCGCGGTGGAGCTGGCGCAGGCGGCCGAGGCCGCCGGCTTCGAGTCGATCTGGACGGTGGAGCACGTCGTGGTGCCGAACGGCTATCAGTCCCGCTACCCGTACTCGCCCTCCGGGCGCATGGGGTCGGGTCTCGAGGACTATCCCATTCCTGATCCGCTGATCTGGCTGGCCTACGTCGCCTCGGCCACGCGCTCGATCAAGCTCGGCACCGCCATCCTCATCCTGCCCCAGCGCAACCCGGTGGTGACGGCCAAGGCGGTGGCGACGCTCGATCACCTGGCCGGCGGCGGCCGCGTGCTGCTCGGCATCGGCGTGGGCTGGCTCGCCGAGGAGTTCGCCGCGCTCGGCCTGCCCTTCGCCGATCGCGGCCCGCGCACCGACGAGTACGTGGCCGCGATGCGCGCGCTGTGGAGCCAGGAGTGCGCCACGTTCAAGGGCCGCTTCATCTCGTTCGACCAGGTGTTCTGCCGACCGCTGCCGCCCGAGCGTCGCATCCCCATCATCGTGGGCGGCGACACCACGGCCGCGGCCCGCCGCGCCGGGCGGCTCGGCGACGGCTACTTTCCCGCCCGGACCCCGGCGCCCGAGCTGCTCGACGAGATGCGGCGCGCCGCGGGGGCCGCCGGGCGCGATCCCGAGGCCATCGAGATCACGGTGGCGGCGCCGGCCGATCCCGCCGAGATCGGGGTGCTGGCACGGCAGGGGATCGCGCGTGTGGCGGTGCCCGTTAGCAACGCGGCGGGCCTGCCCGCGCAGGTCAAGACGCCCGACGAAGTCCTGCGCTACGGCAAGGACGTGATCGCGCGGTTCGGTCGATGACCGCGCTGCCGCCGCTGATCTCGAGCGACGGGCATCTCGAGGTCCGCCCCGAGCGGTGGACGCCGCGGATGCCTGCCAGGTACCGCGAGCGGGCGCCGCGGACCGTGAAGCTGCCGGACGGCGGCGACGCGCTCCTCGTCGAGGGGCAGGCGCCCTACCCGGCACCCTTCCTCGACCTCCGAGCCGGCCGGACGAACGAGACGTGGCACCCGTTCGGCGCCAAGGTGGACGACACCGCCGGAGTCGGGCCGCCCGAGCAGCGCCTGCAGGAGCAGGACATGGACGGCCTCCTGGCCGAGGTGCTCTTCCCGAACATGCAGGTGGGGCCGCGGCTCTGGCGTGGCGTCGCCGACGACGACCTCTACCGCGCGACGGTCCGCGCGTACAACGACTGGCTCGGCGAGGAGTACTGTCCCGTCTCACCAGACCGTCTCATCGGTCTGGGAGTCATCCCGTGGACCAACGTCGACGACGCCATCGCCGAGCTCCACCACTGCGCGAAGCTCGGGCTCCGGGGCGTGAACCTCGGCGTCTTCCCGGGCGGCAAGTCATACCCCACGCCCGAGGACGACCGGTTCTGGGCGGAGGCGATCGCCATGCGGATGCCGCTGACCGTCCACGTGGGCTTCGACCGGCTCGGCCCCCGCGCCGCTCAGCCGACCTTCGAGTACCCCGGCGCCGATCCGGAGGTGCTGAAGAAGGTCGGCCCGCGCCGGATCGTGGACTGGGTGGCGCTGCCGTTCCTCGGCATCGCGCCGGCGCTGAGCATGGCGCAGCTCACGCTGTCCGGAGTGTTCGATCGGCTGCCCGATCTCCAGATTTTCTTCGCCGAGACCCGGCTGGGCTGGGTCCCCTTCTGGATGGAGGAGGCCGACTACTGGTACGAGCGGCACCGACACTGGTCGGAGCGGCTGCTCGGCTTCCGGCCGCCCAAGCAGCGGCCGAGCGACTACGTGCGCCGGCACATCTCCTTCAGCGTGCAGCACGTGGAGCGAGTGGCCATCGAGCTGCGCCACCACCTGGGCGTGGACCACATCATGTTCGCCACCGACTTTCCGCACATCGAGTGCGACTGGCCCAACACGCGGCCGTTCGCCGAGCGGCTCTTCGCGGGCGTGCCGGCGGACGAGGTGGTCCGGATCGCGAGCGGCAACGTGCTCGACTTCTTCCACCTCCGCGAGACGCCGGTCGGCCGGAAGGCGCTGGCCGCCGCGACCCGGACGGCCTAGCCGCGGGCGGCCACGCGCTCGGCGCGCAGCGCCGACCGGCGCACCTTCCCATCGTCGCCCCTGAGCGGCAGGGCCACGAACTCGTAGGTGCGCGGCCGCTTGTACTTCGCAACCCGGGCGCGGAGGAACGCGTCGAGCTCGGCGGCGGTCAGCGGCTCGAGCGCCTGGACGATGGCGTGGACTGCGTTGCCGTACTCCTCGTCGGGCAGACCGATCACGCACGACGAGGCCACCTTCGGATGCTCGTCGAGCGAGGCCTCCACCTCGGCCGGGTACACGTTGCTGCCGCCGACCAGGATCATGTCGGTCTCGCGGTCGCTCAGGTAGATGTAACCCTGCTCGTCCTTCCAGCCCATGTCGCCGAGCGATTCCCAGTTTCCCGGCCGCGACTTGGCCCGCGCCCCGACGTAGCGGTAGGACGGGGGCGCGTCCGCGCCGCGCCGCATCCAGATCTCGCCGACCTGGCCGGCGGGCAGCTCGTTGCCGTCCGGGTCCAGGATGCGCATCTCGCCCAGAAGGACGCGCCCGACCGAGCCGCGGTGCGCGAGCCACTCCTCGCCGGTGATGAACGTGATGGCCTGGGCCTCTGTCCCGCCGTAGAGCTCGAGGATGCGGTCGCCGCCGAGCCAGCCGATCCACGCCTCCTTGAGCCACGGCGGGCACGGCGCCGCCATGTGGAACACCACCCGCAGGCTCGAGAGGTCGAACCGGGTGCGCTCGGCCTCGGGCAGCCGCCAGATGCGGTGCATCATCGTCGGGACCGCGTACATCCAGTCGACGCGATGGCGCTCGATCAGCACGAGGGCCCGGTCCGCGTCGAACCGCGGCATGACCACGAGGTGGTTGCCCTTGAGCAGGGCGAGGGCCGCGCTCGTGAACGGGCCGTTGTGATAGAGCGGCCCGGTGACGAGGTGCACGCCGTCCGGTGACATCCGCAGCAGCGTGCTGTAGTCGGCGAGGGCTTCCCAGATCGCCGGCTGGGTCGCCACGATGAGCTTCGGCCTCCCCGTACTCCCGCCCGACGTCGGGGCCTTGAACGACCTGGCGGCCGCGGGCGGAAGCGGATCGGCGGGCAGCGAGGCGTCCGGCTCGAAGCCGGCGGGGAGCGTCGGGCGGCCGGGTGACTCGGCGGGGTCCACGCCGACCACGAGCGAGGGGTTGGCGAGGTCGACGATGGCGCGGCGCTCCGCCGGGGGCAGCCTCGAGGAGATCGGCTGCGGCGTCGCGCCGAGCTTCCACGCGGCGATCGCGGCTTCGAAGAAGCCGATCCCGTTCGGCAGCCCGATGGTGACGAGCGAGTCCGGGGTCACGCCGAGATCGCGGTAGGCGCGGGCCAGCCGGTTCGTCCGCGCCTCGAATTCGGCGCGCGAGATCGTCACCTCGGCGCACGTGATGGCCGGAAAGCTCGGAGCCGCGCGCGCCAGCTGCCCGACCAGGACCCCGAACGGCGTCTCCGCCATGCCCGTCTGCCGCTCCGAGCGCCTACTTGGCCAGCGCGTCGCGCATCTTGGCCAGCGCCGAGCCGTACACGTGCTCGGGTCGCAGCACCATCGCGACGCGCTTGTCTGCCTCCGTGATGCGGTCGTATTCGTCCCAGTCCCGGCTGCGGCGTCTGGTGGTGGCGCTGAAGATGCGGCGGCGCGCCAGGCGAAGCGCGTCGGGCGCGGTGTTGCCCGAGTGGGTCAGCTCCGCCTTGCCCTCGAAGACCAGGAACCCGGACCACCAGTCGGCGTGCGAGATCAGCACCGAGCAGCGTGGGTCGCGGAGCAGGTTCTTGAACTTCATGCGGGTCTCGGTGATGGAGATTCCCACGCCACCGTCTCGCGGGTAGACGGTGACGATGCTGAGCTGGGGCATGCCGCTCCGCCTGAACGACGTCAGAACGCCCTGCGGATTGTCGTGGATGAATTGCTCGATCTGCGGCGCCAGGGGCGTGTGCGTCGGCATCGATGCCTCCTTCGGTGAGGGACGGATCAGGCCGCGGTGACCCCACCGTCGACCGGCAAGGCCGCGCCGGTGATGAACGACGCCTCGTCGGACAGGAGAAACAGCGCGGCGTTGGCGATCTCTTCCGGCCGGCCGGTGCGACCGAGCGGCACCGCCCCGGCGGCGCGCCGGCGCACCAGGTCCTCCGGGTCCAGACCGGCGGTCGACTTCTGATCGGGCCGCGCGACGAAGACGCGGAGCATGGGCGTGTCGATGGGGCCCGGGCACACCGCGTTGACGCGGATCTTCTCGGGGGCCAGGCGCACCGCCAGGCTCTTGACGAACCCGACCACCCCGAACTTGCACATCGAGTACACCGGGCTGTACGCGGAGCCCTGGAGCCCGGAGGTCGAGGCGGTGAAGAGGAGGCTGCCGCTCCCGCGGCGGCGTATCTCCGGAATGGCCGCCTCGGTCGTGATCAGCACCGTGCGGAGATTGAGATCGATGGCGAGGTCGAAGGCGTTCATGTCGATGCCTTCGACCGCGGCCGGCCCGGGGTGGCCCACGTGATTCCACACGAAGTCCAGGCCCTTGAACCGGCTGACCGTGTCCCACACGATGCGACGGGATTCTTCGTCCTTCGTGAGATCGGCCACGATCCCGTGCGCCGCACCGCCCGCTCCGGTGATCTCGTTCACCACGCGCTGGACGCCCGCGGCGTCCACGTCCACCACCGCGACCTGGGCCCCCTCGCGGGCGAAGCGAAGCGCGCCGGCCCGCCCCATGCCCGATGCGGCGGCGGTCACGATCCCGATCTTGCCAGCGAGTCGCATCGCGAGTCCTCCCGGAGTGAAGCTCAGTCGGTCACGGCGCTCGATGCTAGCAGAATCACGCCGGCAAGTCCCGTCTGCGACGGCGTGCCGATACGTGGTAAGCAGTAAGCGCAGGAAGTTCTTGACACTCCGCGGCAGGAGGGTCCCAACTAGCGTAACCGAGGCAGGCCATGCAGCTGACCGAGCACTTCTCGCTGGAAGAGCTGATCGCGTCGGAAGTGGCGGCGCGATCGGGCATCGACAACACGCCATCCGCGACCATCGTGTCCAACCTGCGCGTGCTCGCGCAAGGGCTCGAGCGGGTGCGCGCCGCGTTCGGGGGCAAACCGATCCACGTCAACAGCGGATACCGGTGTGCTGCCCTGAACGCCGCCATCGGGGGGGCCGGCAACAGCCTGCACATGCAGGGTCTCGCGGCCGACATCGTGTGTCCGCAGGTCGGAGAACCGCTTCGTCGTGTGTCGCGCGATTGTCGCGGCCGGGATCGATACGGACCAGATCATCCACGAATTCGGGCGATGGTGCTACGTGGCATTTGCGCTGCCCAGCGCGAGGGGTCGGGGAGAGCTCCTGACGATTGCCACCGCCGCGCAAGGGTACCAGACGGGCCTCAATCCGGTTGCCTAGGGATCGATCGCAAGGAGACCAGAGCATGATCGTCGACCGGGCCTGGGTGGAGCGAAATCTCGGCTTCGATCCGATCGCGACGCCGGCGCCGTCGTCGACCTTCGCGTTTTCGCGGGCGGCACGGTCGCTCAGCCTGGCCGACCTGCAGCGGGAGATCATCGATTTCGATTCTGAGGCGCCGGCCGGCCGTGAGTTCCTGGCGTTCTCGACCGCGACCGGGCTCTCGCGATATACGGACGTGCCGTGGCCACGAGGGCTCGCGCCGAAGACCGGGGCGGCGCCCCGGGGGCGAAGCGGGGGGCCATTGCCCCGTGCGGACGTGCTGGTCGTCACCTGGACGGTCGACGAAGGGCACGCGCTCAGTCGCGTGCTGACGCCCGGGAAGGATTCGCGGAACGACTATCGCGCGTATACGCACAACTACGCGTCGATCGCGCGGAAGATGCGTAAGGGGTGCCCCGCGCTCCTGGCGAAGCGCCTGGGCGCGTACTGGACGACGACCATCGCGAATAAGTCGGTGGTCGTGTTCAAGTCGGACTCCCACATGTCGCAAGACGGTCCGCAGCTTCCGAACGAGGACGTGTGGCGGCAGATCATCGGCGAGGTGCAGCCCAAGCTCGTGATCACGACGGGGACCGCCGGCGGGATCGGGAAGCAGTTCGAGGTCGGCGACGTGATCGTCAGCCCGATCGTGCGTTTCGATTGCATCTCGAAATTCAAGCGGGAGCCGTTCGCCCAGAATCACTATGCGAGTGGCCCGGCCAAGGCCGGGTATTTCGCCGCGGCGCGGGGGCTGTTCAAGGCCAACGCGGCTCAGCTCCCGAAGGAAAATTCCCGGCCGCCGCGGATCGTCCGCGTATCGGCGAGTCAGCTCGCATCCGCGGTCGTGACCACCGATTTCTTCGGGTTCGATACCTCGGACGATCACTACCGTCTTCAGGGCCTCGGGGACGTCTCGGAGATGGGTGACGCCGTGCTGGGCCTCGTCTGCAGTCAGATGGCTGCGAAGGCCCCTCGCTGGCTGGCGGTGCGGAACGTGTCTGATCCGCAGATCAAGGCGGCCGGCCTGACCCTCAGGCAGCAGGCGGCGGTCGCGGCGCAGATCTACAAGGGGTTCGGGCGCTGGAGCTCCGTGTGTAGCGCGCTGGTCTGCTGGGCGCTCATCGCCACGGAGTAGCGGGCCGGCAATCCCTCTCTGATATATTGCCGGTATGGCAAAGCTGAGATCCCATCTATGCGTGGTCGTCTTGTCGGCCATCGGGATGATGCTCGGCCACTGGCTGGCCGGGTATCTGACCTGGCCGGCCGTCCCCGCGGAGGCCGAGTCGGGACCGACGTCGCGGGCGGGCGTCCTCTCCACCCATACGCTGGAGGTGGTGGGCTCCGACGGGCGACGTCAGATCGTAATGGGGACGTCGGGTGAAGGCTCTCCCGGCATCTGGATCTTGGACCGGAAGGGCAAGGTCCGGCTCAGCATCGGCCTCTACGGCGACAGCAATGCCAGCATCGTCCTGAACGACGAGAGCGAGCAGGCGGTCCAGATCTTCCGCACCGTGGGAGAGCGCAGCGCTCCCGTCCTGGTCATGAAATCCCGGGGGCGAGATCGGATCGTGATGGGCCTCAACGGCGCGAGTCAGGATCCGTTTCTCGTCCTCTACGGCGCCGACGGGGCCAAGCAGAGCGTGTTCGGCCAGTACTGATGGCGGTCAGCGGCAGAGCGGCCGCTGTGATCGTCCTGATCGCCCTCGCCTTCGGCGTTCTCGTCACGAAGCGGAGCGAGATCTTCTTCCCCGACCGGAACCGCGGTCCGGTCGCATCCGCCGTCCCGCCGACGATGTCGTCGCATCGGCCGGTCCATTCGGTGCTGAGGGCGCGCGAGCTGCGGATACTCGGACCGGACGAGAGCGTGAGCCTGTGGATCCGGGAGTCCGCCGAAGGCGGCCCCGGCATCTGGATGACCAACGTGCGCAAGACCGCGGTCATCGAGGCGGGCGTGCACGACAACGGCTTTCCGTTCCTGCTGGTCTCCGACGGCCCCGTCCGTAACTTCGGCCTGGGCCGGGTGGACGGTGTCCAGGCCTCGCCTATTCTGGTCTTCCGGACCGACGACGTGGTCCGCATGGTCTTCGGGCTCGACATGACCGAGCCACAGCAATCGCCGTTCCTGGTGCAGTACACGGCGGATGGGCGGAAGCACGACGTCATCGGGCACTACTGCGACCGCCCGGACCGCGTCTGCGTCCGGTGACGACGGAGCATCCCGGCCGATGAGCGGCCGCCGGCTCGGCCCGCTCGTTTTGTTGACGGTCGGCTTCCTCCTCCTGGCCGGTGTCGGCGGGTGGGCGGTCGTTCATCGCCGTGCCGGGATGGTCGAGCGGCCCCGCTACATCTTCGTCAACGAGACGGACGACCACACGCACGACCTGGCCTTCGAGATGAGCCTGAAGCTCGCCGAGAAGCGCTCGGGCGTCGAGAACGCGCTGGTCTTCCTGAGCCACCTGCCGCCGGACCGGACGATCGAGCAGGTCGCGGTCGATCTCTTCCAGCGATGGCAGATCGGGCGCGATCGCGCGGGCCGCGGAATCTTGTATCTCTACAGCGAGCGGGAGAACCTGTTCAAGATCGAGGTCTCGTACGCGCTCGAGTCGGTCTTTCCGGATGCGCTCTGCCGCGAGCTGGAGGCGGCCGCCCAGACCTACATGCTCTCCGAGATACCGCAGGACTTCGTCTCCGAGCTCCTGATCACGATGAACCTCCGGGCCAACGACCCCGCGGGCGGGGCGGGCGGGAGCTGGCGGCCTCCGGCGTGGGTCAAGGACGCGCGCTTCTCCGGAGGCGGCGGGGTGAGCGCGAAGGGCTATCGCAACCGGCTGGAAGACTACCAGGCGGCGGTCCGTCGGTTGCCGATCGCCGATCTCTCCGAGTTCGCGCCTGCCGAGGACCCGGAAGACACCCTGCGCCGCTACCTGAGATCGCTGGAGCTCGGTCTGGGGGATCCCCAGCTGCCGCTGCTGACCGAGGGAAGCCAGGTCTTCCGGATGATCGTGCCGCGCAGCGAGGCGCAGCAGCTGCGGGTGGTTCGCTTCTACGAGCGGGCGATGCCCTACCGGCTCATCCGTCTCGACTCGTGGGACTTGGCGGTGTTCCGTCCCGGAGTGCCGAATCTCCCGATCGTGCTCCGACGCGCCGCCGGCGGCCGGTGGTTCGTCGACGAGCCGAAGGCGTGGACCTACTTTCACCGATACGAGGACGGTATCGATTTTCTTCCCAAGTATGCCGACCTGCTCTTCCTGCCCGCGCTCCGGCGGATCGGTCAGCCGAACGCGATGAGCCCGATCTACGGGAGCCGAGTCCGCACGCCGGGGGCGCGGCCCTATCCGTTCTCGCTGGCCGCGGCGGTCACCGGGCAGGAGCGGGCCATCCGGGAGCGGCCCGACGACGACCGGGCCTACGCGTCGGCGGGAGAGCTCTATCTGTTCGAGGTGAACTGGATCTCGCGGAGCCTCGAGATGTTCGAGCGTGCCGCCACGATCGCCCCGGACCGCCTCGAGTACCAGTGGCGACTCTATGATCTCTACCTCAACAACTCCCAGGCCGACAAGGCGCTCGCCACGCTGAAGCGGCTCGCGGACCGGCTCCCGAACGACCGCCAGGCCCAGGACTGGTATCGGTTCTACAAGGGCGAGTACGACTTCAAGCCGGGCGAGTTCGCCACCGGGACGACGGTGGCCGCCCAACGCTGACGCGGTGACATCCGCAGAGGAAGTTTCTCGGCGAGCCGGTGCTTGACTTACCCTGGTGAGCGGTGGGCACATCCGGCCGGATCGTCTGGGCCCTCATCATCGTCGGGATGGTCGCGCTCGTCGTCGCGCTGCCCCTCGCGGTCCGTCACCGCTTCGAGGGGGTCTGGATCCCGTCGACCTCCATGTCGCCCACCTTCCTGGTGGGAGACTACGTGCTGATCGACAAGGCGGTGCACTGGCCGGCGCGCGGTGACCTCGTCGTCTTCACCGACCC
>DATMMH010000378.1:0-6753 GCA_035569855.1 Candidatus Dormiibacterota bacterium | reverse complement strand
CGTTACCCGTGGCACTTCGCTTGCTTGGTACGCGGACGACATTCAACGCGTACCACGCAACGAGGAGCCGGGACGAACTGACAATGGGACGAATCGCCAATCGCGGTACGGGCGGCGCCACCTCGCTGATCCGCCATCTGCAGATCCTCCGCACGGTGACGGAAGCGGTCAGTCGCTCGCTCGATCTCACCGAGGTCATCCAGAAGTCATTGAGCGCCTTGACCCACGTCACCGGCCACGAGATCGCGAGCCTCCATCTCGTCTCCTCCGACGGCAAGATGCTGTTGCTGCGCGGTGAGCGCGGGCTGTCGGACCGGCTGCGTGAGGTCAACGAGATGCTGCCGATCGGCCAGGGCCTGATCGGTCGCGTAGCCGCCTCCGGCCGCGTGCGCCGCGTGGACGAGGCCGGCCGGGCGCCCGATCTCCTGCCCGCCGCCCGCGCCGCGGTGTCCGCCGATGGCATCCGCGGCTTCCTGTGTGTGCCGATCCGTGCCCGCCATCGCATTCTCGGCACGCTCTCCCTGGGCCGCCAGACCGAGGAGCGCTTCACCAACGAAGAGATCGCCCTCCTCGAGTCCACCGCCGACCAGATCGGGCTGGCGCTCGACAACGCGCGGCTCTACTCGGAGACGCGCCTGCAGCTCGAGATGCTCCGTCGCTCGCACAGCGACGTGGTGCGGGCGGAGCGGCTCGCCGCGGTGGGCGAGCTCGCCGGCGGCGTGGCCCACGAGATCAACAACCCGCTCATGATCATCCTGGGCCAGGTGCACCTGCTGCTGCAGAGCCAGGATCACGAGGCGGTCCTCACCGGGCTCAAGGTGATCGACGGCGCCACCAAGCGGGCGGCCAACATCGTGCGCGAGCTCGTGCTCTTCGCGGAGCGCTCGCCGCTCCGGCGGTCGCGCTGCAAGGTGAGCGATCAGATCTACAAGGTGCTCGCGCTGCACCAGGCGCGGCTCGAGGGCGCGCGCATCACGGTGCAGACCGATTTCGAGGAAGTGTCGGAGATCTGGGCCGACAGCAATCAGCTCCAGGAAGCGCTCTTCCACCTCGTGCAGAATGCCGAGCAGGCCATGTCGGCCGAGCGTGGCGCCGGGACCTTGACGATCCGGGTACGGCCCGCCGGCGAGGGCGTGCGGATCGAGGTCGCCGACGACGGGCCGGGGGTACCGCCCGACGACCTGGCGCGCGTCTTCAATCCGTTCTTCACCACCAAGGCCCCGGGCGAGGGTCGTGGGCTCGGGCTCTCCGTGGCCCACAGCGTGGTGGCCGAGCACGAGGGGCGCCTCTGGGCCGAGAACCAGCCCGGCGGCGGCGCGATGTTCGTGGTGGAGCTTCCCGCCGGCACTCCGGTCACCGACGCCGCCCTGACCACTTCCGGCTGAGTCGGGGCGCGGCTCCAGCCGCTCCGGCCGGCGGCCCCGGCGGCTCGTGATATTCTTGCCCCGGTGCGCTCCGTTTCGATCCGCCAGATGTTTCTCGCGCTCGGTGCCGCCTTCGTCCTCGCGGCCTGCGCCACCGTGGACTCCCCGCGCCTGTCGAGCTCGGCCACCGTCCGCTGCATGGACGGCCCCGGCCGCGGCGGGTCGGTGTCGGAGGCGCGGCCGCTGTTCTTCCTCTTCTGCGCGCAGTCGCCCTGAGGCGCCGCCCGGCCGAGACGTGATACTCTCCCGGCTGGCTGGGCTCCGGCTCTCGATTTCAACGTGGAGGCTTTCATGACCACCCTCAAGGATTCCATCGTGCAGGCCGTCGACCGCCTGGCCGACGAGCTCGACGCTCTGTCTCGCCGGATCCACGACCATCCCGAGCTGGCCTATCAGGAAGTGCGGGCCTGCGGCTGGCTCAGCGACTTCCTGTCCAAGCAGGGTTTCAAGGTCGAGAAGGGCGTGGGTGGCGTGGACACCGCCTTCCGCGGCACCATCGAGACCGGTGAAGGGCCGACCATCGCGATCCTCTGCGAATACGACGCTCTTCCCGGCATCGGGCACGCCTGCGGTCACAACATCATCGCGACCTCCGGCGCGGGAGCCGGGGCGGCCCTCGCCGCGGTGGCGGCCCAGCTCCCCAAGGGGCGGATCCAGGTCATCGGCACGCCCGCCGAGGAGGGCGGCGGCGGAAAGGTGAAGCTCATCAAGGCGGGGGTCTTCAAGGACGTGGACTGCGCGATGATGATCCACGGCTTCGACCGCACCCTGCTGCACCAGGACCTGCTCGGCATCGTGCGCGGAACGTTCGAGTTCAGCGGCAAGGCCTCCCACGCTTCCGCGGACCCGTGGGAAGGCGTCAACGCGCTCGACGCCTGCATCCAGATGTACAACGCGGTGAGCATGCTCCGGCAGCAGGTCCGTCCGGACTGCCGCATCCACGGCATCATCACCAACGGGGGCGCGGCGGCCAACATCATTCCCGAGTACGCCTCGTCGATCTTCTACGTGCGCGCGCCCCGGATCGACACGATGTGGGATCTCTTCAAGCGGGTGACCGCGGCCGCCGAGGGCGCCGCGAAGGCCACCGGCTGCTCGCTCAAGGTCACCCAGCACGACAGCGTGTACGAGCCGATGAAGTCGAGCCGGGTCATGCTCGATCTCTTCGCCGCCAACATGAAGTCGGCCGGCCTCACCGAGGGTGAGCCCATTCCCGATCGCCTGGGCTCCTCCGACATCGGCAACGTGAGCCAGATCATCCCCGCGATCCAGCCGATGGTGGCGATCGCGCCCACCGGGATGGCCATCCACACCCGCGATTTCGCCGACGCGGCGGTGAAGCCGCTGGCGCGCGCGGGTATGGTGGCCGCGGCGAAGACGATGGCGCTGACCGCCTGCGACCTCCTCGCCGAGCCCGCCCGCGTGAAGGCGGCGCAGGACGAGTTCGCCCGGAGCAAGTGAGCGCCATGCCCCCCGAGAGCGCGCTCGATCAGGCGAAGAACCGCGTCGCCGAGACCGTCGACCGCCTCGCCGACGAGCTCGAGAAGATCAGCCTCCAGATTCACGCCAACCCCGAGCTGTGCTTTCAGGAGCACAAGGCGGCGGGCTGGCTCACCGAGTTCCTCGCCAAGCAGGGCGCCGTGGTCGAGCGCGGGGTGGGCGGTCTGCCCACCGCGTTTCGCGCCACCATCGCGGGCGAGGGCTCCGGGCCGACCATCGCGATCATGGCCGAATACGACGCGCTGCCGAACATCGGGCACGCGTGCGGGCACAACGTCATCGCGACCGCCGGCGCCGGCGCCGGGGCCGCGATCGCGGCCGCGCTCACGCGCCTTCCCTTCCCGGGCCGGATCCAGGTGATCGGCACGCCGGCCGAGGAGGGCGGGGCGGGCAAGGTGAAGCTGATGGAGGCCGGGGTCTTCAAGGACGTGGACGCGGCGATGATGATCCACGGCCGCTGCGGGACCCAGGTCTGGCGCCCGAGCCTCGGCATCATCAAGGTGAAGTGCGAGTTCTTCGGCCGGGCCTCGCACGCTTCGTCCTGGCCGTGGCGCGGCGTGAACGCGTTGAACGCGATGATCCAGCTCTTCGTGTCGCTCGACACCATGCGCCAGCAGCTTCGGCCGGACGCGCGGGTGCACGGCATCATCACCAAGGGCGGCGATCAGGCCAACATCATCCCCGAGCACACCGCGGCCGAGTTCTACCTGCGCGCTCCCACCAAGGAGTACTGCCGCGAGCTGCTGCGGCGGTTCGAGGGCTGCGCGGAGGGAGCGGCGACCGCCACCGGATGCACCGTCAAGGTGACCGCGGACGCGATCATCCACGACCCGCTCAAGGCCAACTTCGCGATGGCCGAGCTCTTCGGCAAGAACCTTGAGCGGATCGATTTCCCGGTGGACCCCGACGACGGCGAGGCGGGCTACGGCTCCACCGACTGCGGCAACGTGAGCCAGGCCATCCCCACTATTCACCCGTACATCAAGATCTCGCCCGACGGCGTCCCGGGCCACTCCCGCGAGTTCGCGGAGTGGGCGAAGTCTCCGCTCGCGCGCACCGGCATGGTGGCGGCCGCGAAGGCCCTGGCGATGACCGCGCTCGATCTGGTGGCGCGGCCGGGAGAGCTGGAGAAGGCGAAGAAGGAGTTCGCGTCGGGCTAGCGAGCGATCGCTAGTCGAGGCGGATCGAGAAGCCGGCCCGGAAGTCGGCGGAGTCGGGCTCCCGCTGGATCACGCTGCGACCGACCCCGGAGTCCAGACGGCCGCGCAGGAACCGGTACTCCCCGTAGATCTGGGTGCGTTGGGAGAGTGGAATGGCCAGTCCCGCGCCCATCCGCACGTCGTCGAGCCCTTGCGTGTCCCGGCGAAGGCCCGGAGGCAGCGTCTCGTCCAGCGGGCGCGCGAGCGGGGTCGTCGCGCCCAGGGACAGGTACGGGCTCACCATGCCGTAGAGCACCTCCGGATCCGCGCCGAGCGGCAGGCGCACCGACGTCTCCCCGGGCTGGTCGATGACCGAGAGGTGGAGGTCCGGGATGGCCACCGGGTCCCCGGCGGCTGCAGGGCTCGCCCACAGCGTGGCGATGAGCATCACGGCCGGTCCCAGGATCCTCGAGAATCGGCCCGTGCTGCTCATGCCCCTAATTCTATACGACGCGTCAAACCACCCGCAGCAACTTGCGGATCTGGCCCAGATGGTCGAGCTCGTGCAACCTGAAGATCACCGCGCAGGCCTTCCAGTCGCACTCCTCGGTCCAGTGCAGCGGGACACCCCGCCCGTCGGGCCCCTGCGTGTTGATCACCATGATGATGGGCGCGCGGGCCGCCGTCGGTCGATCGGGTGCCGCCGCGAGCACGTCGAGCACTTCCCGGTGGATGCGAAGCAGGGCTCCGCGCAGATCCTCCCAGGACCGGGCCAGCGGAGCCGCGGACTGAAGCCCGGCCGGGATCGGGCTCACCGGGGAATGGCGGTCCTCGAGGAGCGCGCACATCTCTGTGAGCGCCAGCGGGTGCGTCTCGACCAGATGGTCCAGGACCTCGTGGACGCTCCACTCCCCGCCGCCCGGCGCGCGCCGGGCCTGGGCCGGCGTGACACCGGCGAGCAGCGTCTCCATCGCGGCGAAGGCGTCCCCGACTCGCTCGCGGATCTGCGCGACGGGCGCCCGGGTGCCCTTCTCGCTGAGGTAGGCCTTGGCTCGGATCTGCTCGGGTGGCATCACGCTCATGTCGGTCCTCCGGCGGCGAGATAGCGGAACAGCGCGGCCTCGGCGAGCCGGACCGCGCGGACCGGGGCCATGAGACCCCGGTCGAAGGTGAGCTGCAGCGAGACCCCGTCGAGCAGCGCGAGGACCACGATCGCGGCCTCGGCGACGTCGACGGGCCGGAACTCGCCGGACGCGACGCCGCGCGCCACCGCGGCCCCGATGAGCCGGCGCGCCCGCGTGTAGGCGCGGCGGTTGACCCCGCCGAGCCGGCGATCGTGGAGCACCTCGCCCCAGAACTCGATGAACACGGTCCAGAAGTCGCGACGGCGGATCGCGGTCTCGACGCACGCTCGCACCAGGGCCCGAAGCCGGCCGCGCGCGTCGCGCGCGCCGCGCGCCTCCACGGCCACGCGCCGGTCGAGATCGGCGGTGACGCGCTCCGCGGCGGCGGCGAGGATCGCGCGCTTGTCCCGGAAATAGTAGTGGAGGATGCCCTGACTCACCCCCGCCTCGACCGCGACGCGCTTCATCGTGAGCCCCGCGTAGCCGTCGCGCGCCAGGCATCGGATCGTGGCCCGCACGATCTGCTCCCGCCGCACCGGAGCCATGCCGAGCTTGGGAGTCACGGAGTCACCTCGGTCATCATCGTCGAGTTTTTATTGGTTGGTCGACCAATTATGGCGTACGTGAGCGCGGACAGCAGTATGCGGCGAGAGCGACGGCAGGTCAAGCGGGCGAAGCGGGCGTCGCGGAAGCTGCTACGGGTGCCAGGGCCCCTCGAAGTAGTGCTTGAACTCGTGCATGAGCACGTACGGGTCCGCCGTCGAGACGATCAGGCGGTCGGCCGGCACGTAGCAGCCGTGGACGCGCCCACTCGGAGCAGACTCCGGGCTCCTCAGCCGACAGATCAGCTCCACCTCGGGCTGGGGGCGGATCACGACCGTGACCGGACCGACCTGGTAGGGCGGCTTGCCGAGCCGGGTGGGCCCGTCGTTCAGGTAGACGCTCGGCATGGCACAGCCGCTGAGCAGCAGCAGGGCCACGGCGAGGACGGATCGGATCAGCCGGGTGCGAGTTGGTCCCATACGGCCTTGGAGTGGCAACCCGGGTGCCACACCGCCCCGACCCTGAAAATGTGGCCACAATCCTATACTTGTCAGCTACTTACGGTGACCATCCCCGGGACCTCATCCGTCCCGTGGCGAACGGGGCATGGTGGCACTGCCTGGCCCCTTGTGCTCCCGCCATAGCAGCTCGCCCAGCCCGCTGGCGCCCTCCGGGATGCGCGATGTCAGTCCTGGCGCCGGCGCTGCTCGGCCGCACGCTCGGAGTCGAGTCGCCCGCCCTCGGCCCCTGAGTGATCGACGTAGCGCATCGCGGCGGCCAGAGCCCGGTGGCCGGCCCGCTCGGCGATCAGGCGATGCATCGCCTGGCAGATCCGCCGGTAGGCCGGATGCCCCTGCGGCGCGGTGCGCAGCTCGAACATGTGCATGGCCTCGCGCGCGTTCAGCTCCATGTAGAAGCGCACCCGGTAGGCCATCGCCACGGCGTACGGCGCGATCGACGGCAGGTCGGCGGCGAGCGACTCGTAGAGCGCCGCGGATGCATCCATGACCCGCGTCCACTCGG
>DATMMH010000377.1:0-6019 GCA_035569855.1 Candidatus Dormiibacterota bacterium | reverse complement strand
GCTACCACTCGCTCTGGGTGTTCCAGCGGCTGCTCTACGCGATCGAGCCGAAGAACGAGTACCCGCCGGTGCCGGGCAAGACGTGGCCGAAACCCTTCGAGCGGGTCTTCGATCCGATCGTCACCCTCGCCTACGTGGCCGCCGCGACCACGCGCATCCGCCTCGGCACCAGCGTGCTGATCATGCCGTTCTACGCCCCGGTGGTTCTCGCCAAGCAGCTCGCCACGCTGGACGTCCTCTCCGGCGGGCGTCTCGACGTGGGCCTGGGCATCGGCTGGTCGGAGGACGAGTACGACGCCGTCGGCGTGCCCTTCAAGCAGCGCGGCCGGCGGGCCGACGAGTTCCTGCGCTGCCTCGACATGATCTGGACCCAGGACGTGATCGAGTTCCACGGCGAGTTCTATCAGATGCCGCGCTGCCGGGTGGAGCCCAAGCCCGTCCAGAAGCCGCGGCCGCCGATCACCATCGGGGGCTACGGGAGCACCGTGGTCAGACGCGCGGTCGAGCTGGGTGATGGCTTCAACGGCGGCAACGTGCCGATGGCGGCCGTCGCACCGCTCGTCCGCGAGGTCCGGGAGGCGGCCGTGGTGCGCGGCAAGGACCCGGACGCGCTGCACATCGTATGTCGGGGCAGCTACCGTCTGCACGCTACCCCGCAGGGCAAGGACCGGCGGCCCCTCTGGGGCACCATCGACGAGATCCGCGAGGACATCGGACGCTATGCGGAGGCCGGTCTCACCGAGCTGTTCCTCGAGGCCAACTTCGTGCCCGGCGGCGCCACCCTGGAGCCGGCCCTGGAGGTAATGGCGGCTCTGGCTCCTCGCGCCTAGCCGCGCGCGCCGCGGCTGCGGCCCCGGTAGCTCTCCCGCCCAGTTCGGGCCCTCCTGGTGACCGCTTGTGTCAGCCCCGTGTCAGCCCCCGTGAAGGGCATTGCACGATTGCTGGGCCGCTGCCTACAAAGCGCAGTTATTTCATGAAGTTATGCCGATGCACCCCAACTGCCTGATAGTGTTACCCTCGGCACTCTTCTTGCTCTGGACTGTTGCGCCATGGACGACAGCCTGCCGAGCATCCTGTGCGTGGACGACGACGTCGACATCCTGGAGCTGCTCAAGGAATACTTCACCGAGCAGGGATTCGTGGTGCTCACCGCCACCAACGGCGTCGAGGCGTTCCTGCAGGTGAAGCGATGGCAGCCGAAGGCGGTCATCCTCGATCTGTTCATGCCCCGCCTGGGCGGCATCGGCGCCCTCGGCCGGATCCGGGCGCTCAATCCCGACATCGTGGTCATCCTGGTCAGTGGCATGGGCAACGCTCTGGAGCTGGTCACCGAGGCCGGCCTCAGCGTGGCGGGGGCCTTCACCAAGCCGCTCGATCTCATGCAGGTCTCCGATACGCTGGCGCGCGCCGGGGTGGTGGCGCCGTCGGCCGTGGTGAGGGGTGAAGCCGAGCAGGTGCGGCGTCCGGTGCGCGCCCGCGTGCTGGTGGTGGACGATGAGCTCGAGTTCCGCAAGGTGCTGGCCGAGTACCTCCAGGACCGTGGCTTCGACGTGACCGAGGCTCGAGACGGCGAGGAGGGAGTGGACCGCATCCCGGACTTCCGCCCTCACATCGTGCTGATGGACGTGATGATGGCGGGCATGGGCGGCGTCGAGGCCCTGCGGCGCATCAAGGCCACCGCGCCCGAGACCTGCGTGATCATGGTCACCGCGGTGGAGGACATCGACTCCGCACGCGGCGCGCTCGCGATCGGGGCCTCGGACTACGTGACCAAGCCGTTCAGCTTCCAGTATCTCGACTCGGTGCTCGAGGTCCACATGCTGATGGACCACATCGACACGAAGTCGCCCTAAGGTCCGATCAGCGTCTGGGCGGCCTCCTCGCCCGAGCGCACGCAGTCGGCGATTCCCACCCCTCGATAGGCTCCCCCCGCCAGGCGCAACCCCGGATGCCGGGCGACCGCGCGCTCGATGGCGTCGGCGCGGCTGCCGTGCCCAACGTGATACTGCGGCATCGCCTTCGGATACCGTCCGACCCTCGTGAAGAGCGGCTCGGCGGTCACCCCCAGCAGCTCGGCCAGCTCGGCGCGCGCGGTGGTCACCAGCGAGCCGTCGTCGGCCTCGAGCAACGATTCGTTCAGCGCGCCCCCGACGAAGACCCGGAGCAGGGCGTGGCCGTCCGGAGCCCGACCCGGGTACTTCACGCTCGAGAAGGTGCACGCGATCACCGGCCGGCGCTCGATCTGCGGCACGACGAAGCCGAAGCCGTCGAGCGGATGGTGGATGTCGCCCCGTCGGTAGGCGAGCGTCACCGTGGCCGATGACGCGTACGCGATGCCCTCCAGCAGGAGCGCGAGCGCCGGATCGAGATAGCGGACGAGGCGGGCGGTCTGATGGGCCTCCGCCGACAGGATCAGCGCGTCGGCCTCGAAGACCGATCCGTTGGCGGTCGCGAGACGCCAGACGTCGTCCTCCCGCACGACCGAGCTGACCCGCTCCTTCAGCCTGACCGCCCCCGGAGGTAAACGCGTCGCGAGGATTTGGATCAGCTCCTCCATGCCGTCGGCGAACGTGACGAAGAGCGACCAGCGCGCGCCGCTCGTGCCCGTGTGCCCGGGCGACCCCGCCCGCGCGGCCCGCCACAGGGCCAGGATCACGCTGCGCTCACGCCGCTCCATGTCGAGGAAGCGCGGCATCGTGGCGCGGAGCGACAGCTCGTCGGGGTCAGCGGTGTAGATACCCGCGATCAGGGGCTGGGCCGCGCGCTCGAGGGCCTCGCGCCCGAACCGCCGGCGCACGAACGACCCGAGGCTCTCGTCGGGATCGTCGCCGCGCGGGAGGAACAGGTCACCAGCCATCCGGAGCTTGCCCCGCCACGAGAAGAGCCGCGAGGACAGGAAGGAGCCCAGTCGGGTGGGGGCCAGGAGCTGGAACCCGTCGGGAAGCGGATGGAGCCGGCCCCGGAAGACGACGAAGGTTCGGCGCGAGCGATCGTCGGTCCGGATCAGTCGATCCTCCACGCCGAGCCGCCGGCAGAGCGCGAGCGCCCACGGCTTCTCGGAGAGGAAGGAATCCGGCCCGCACTCGACGAGGAAGCCCTCGCGTCGCTCGGTCTGGATGGTGCCGCCGAGCCGGTCGGCGGCCTCGAGCAAGGTCAGCTCGAGCGGCACGCCGCGCTCGCGCGCCAGCTCGACCGCCCGATGGGCTGCCGCGAGCCCGGAGATGCCCCCGCCGACGACGACCAGCCTCACGGCGCCTCGCGGCGGACGAGCTCGGCCAGCATGGCGATGAACGCGGGATGGTCGTTGGCCGCGATTGCGCGGTGGAAGCCCACGCCGGCACCCTGGGCGATCTCGCGCGCTTCCACGTCGAGATCGTAGAGCACCTCGACGTGGTCGCAGACGAAGCCGACCGGGATCACCACCACGTCGCGCGCGCCGTCCGCGGCCATCGTGCGGATGACGTCACCGACGTCCGGCTCGAGCCACGGATCGCGCGGGGAGCCACTGCGGCTCTGGTAGGCGATGGACCACCGGAGCCATCCGAGCCGGTCCGCGACCCGTCGGGCCACCGCGTCGAGCTCCCCCGCGTAGGGCGAGCCCTCCGCCATGGCCACCGGCACGCTGTGGGCGGTGAAGATCAGCCGCGCCTCCGCGCGCCGTTCCGCGTCGATCTCCTCGAGAGCCCGACGCGTGCGGTCGACCATGGCGTCGATGAAGCTCGGGTGATCGCTCCACGCGGAGACGAAGACCACCTCGGGAGCGGCCGGGCCGACCTTCTCGCGCGCGGCCAGGACGTCGTCGACATAACGCGCCCACGACGCTTCGGTCTGGAGCGACGAGAGGATGATGCCGACGGCCCGGCGCCGACCCCGGTCGGCCATGTCGGCCAGCGTCTCGTGGAGGAACGGGTGCCAGTTGCGCATCCCGACCCACACCGGCAGCGAGCGCCCCTGGACGGCGAGCGCGGCGGAGAGCCCGGCGGCCTGGGCGCGGGTCAGCGTGTTCAGCGGGGAGGCGCCGCCGATGCGCTCGTAGTGGCGTGCAACCTCCTCCAGCCGGGCGGCCGGGATGCGCCGCCCCGCGGTCACGATCTGGAGGAACGGGCGGACGTCCTCCGGACGCCCCGGTCCGCCGAAGGCGATCAGCAGGACCGAGTCGACCGCGCTCACCGGCTCGACAGCTCGTGGACGATGTCCACCAGCGCGGCCACGTGCTCGACAGGCGTCTCCTTGTGGATGCCGTGGCCCAGGTTGAAGATGTGGCCGGGTCGGCCCGCGGCGCCGTCGAGAATCTGCCGGGCGGCCTGCCGGATCTCGTCCACGGAGCCGAGCAACACCGCGGGGTCCAGGTTGCCCTGCACCGCCACGTCGTGACCGAGCTGGGCCCACGTGGAGCCGAGGTCCACCCGCCAGTCGAGCCCGATCACGTCGCCGCCCGCCGCCTTCATCAGCGGCAGCAGCCCGCCGGTACCGACCCCGAAGTGGATGATCGGGACGCCGCGCCGCAGCTTGCCGATCGCGCGGCTCGTGTACGGCTGCACGTATCGACGATAGTCGTCCGGCGACAGGGCCCCGACCCACGAATCGAAGAGCTGCACCGCCTGGGCGCCCGCGCCGATCTGGCCGTTCAGGTAGTCGGCGGTGATGTCGGCCAGCGTGGTCATCATCGCCTCCCACGCCTGGGGCTCCGCGCGCATGAAGCGCTTGGTCAGCAGGAACTCGCGAGAGGGGCCGCCTTCCACGAGGTAGGAGGCGAGCGTGAAGGGAGCGCCCGCGAAGCCGATCAGGGGCACGCGATCGGCCAGGGCCTTGCGCACGCGCCCGACCGTGTCGAAGACGTAGCCGAGCGCGTCCTCCACCACGACGGGGCCGAGCGCCCGCGCCGCCGCCGCGGTTCGCACCGGTCGGCCGATGCGCGGGCCGTCCCCTCGGGTGAACTCGAGGCCGACCCCGAGGGGCTCGAGGACGAGCAGGATGTCCGCGAAGAGGATGGCCGCGTCCACGCCCAGCCGCTCCACCGGTTGGAGCGTCACCTCGGCGGCGGCCTCCGGTGTCTTGCACAGCTCGAGGAAGCCAAAGCGCGCTCGCATCGCGCGGTACTCCGCCATGTAGCGGCCCGCCTGGCGCATCAGCCAGATCGGCGTGAACGGCGCGGGCCGGCGGAAGCACGCTTCGATGAAGGCGAAAGGGCCGGCCGGCGGCATGCTGTTCCGAGCCTACAGGCGGGGTCTGGCGCAGTCAAGGAAGCGGGGCTATGATCCGCCGCGAGGAGGCTCCCCCCCATGCCCTTTCTCTCCGGCAAGCAGGCGTTCCTTCAGATCTTGAAGGACGAAGGCGTCGATACCATGTTCGGCAACCCCGGCACCACCGAGCTACCGCTGATGGACGGGCTCGTCCGGGAGCCGGGCATCCGTTACGTCCTCGCGCTGCAGGAAGCGGTGGCCATCAGCATGGCCGACGGCTATGCACAGGCGAGCGGCAAGCTCGGTGTCGTCAACGTCCATACCTCGCCGGGGCTGGGCAACGCGATGGGCATGCTCTACGACGCCCACGAGGCCGGCACGCCGCTGCTCGTCACCGCGGGCCAGCACGACCAGGCGATGAACCTGACCGAGCCCATTCTCTGGTCGGATCTGCCGCCGGTGGCGCGTCCCTACGTCAAGTGGTCACACGAGATCACGCGGCTCGAGGACCTGCCGCGCGCGGTGCGCCGCGCGGCCAAGACCGCGATGGCCCACCCGACCGGGCCGGTGTTCCTCTCGCTCCCGGTCGACGTGCTGAACGCCGAGCGCGAGCTCGACCTGCTGCAGCGGACCCGCGTGGCCCCCCGCGTGCGGGGCGACCGCGCCGCGATCGAGGCGGCCGCCGATCTCCTCGTGAAGTCGTCGCGGCCGATCCTGATCGCGGGCGACGCGGTGGCCCACGGCGACGCGCTCGCCGAGATGGCGCAGCTCGCCGAGGTGCTGGGCGCGCCCGTCTACACCGAATGCGTGCCCTCCACCTGCTCGTTCCCGTTCAC
>DATMMH010000376.1:0-2993 GCA_035569855.1 Candidatus Dormiibacterota bacterium | reverse complement strand
GTCGTGCAGACGAAAGCCACCGACGGCGAACGCGACTCGCTGATGCTCACGTACTTCGTGCAGGAGCGCGCGGTCGACTGGATCGTGCAGCGGCTCAAGCGCGCGTGGGTTTTCATCGCCTACGGCTTGCGTAGCTGAAGCGTTCTCATGTGCGGTATCGGCGGCGTCTTGCTGAAGCACGGCCGGGCCGACGAGAGCTTCGTGCGGCGGATGGCCGGCCCTCTCACCCATCGCGGTCCAGACGATCTCGGGGTGCACGTGGCGGGCCCTCTCGGCCTGCTCCAGACCCGGCTCTCGATCATCGATCTCGAGCGCGGTCACCAGCCGATGGTCGACGGTCCTCTGGCGCTCGCCGCCAACGGGGAGATCTACAACTTCCACGAGCTGCGTACAGCCCTCGAAGCTCGGGGCCGGCGCTTCGCGACCGCCTCCGACAGCGAGACCATCCTTCACGCCTACGCCCTCGACGGGCTGGACGCGCTGCGATCCCTGCACGGAATGTTCGCCTTCGCGCTCTACGACGCCCACGCGGGTGAGCTGGTCCTCGCGCGCGATCGGCTGGGCATCAAGCCTCTCTACTACGCCAACCTCGGGGACCGCCTGCTCTTCGCGTCCGAGCTGAAGGCGCTGCTCGCGGTCTGGCCGACCGAGCCCGAGCTCGATCCGGGGGCGCTGGTGCAGTCGCTCCAGAATCGGTTCAACACGGGTGAGACCACCCTCCTCCGGGGTGTCCGACGCCTGCCGCCCGGCACCGCGCTCGTGGTCGACGCGGACTTGAAGGTTCGCGAGTACCGCTACTGGTCACCCCTGGCGGTACGTTCGCGCCGGATCGACTTCGACCAGGCCGCCGAAGAGTTCGAGCCGCTGTTCCGCCAGGTGATGCTGGAGCACCTGCGCTCCGACGTGCCGTACGGGCTGTTCCTGTCCGGGGGCGTCGACTCCGGCGTGCTGCTGGCAATGGTCAGTGAGCTCACCGGCCGGCCGGTGCGCACCTTTTCCATCGGCTATCGCGACGCGGCCATCGGCGACGAGCTCCTCGACGCCACCGCGATCGCCCGCCGCTTCGGGGCCGACCACACCGAGATCCGGATCGACCGCGACGCGGTCTTCCGTCGCCTGCCCCACACGGTGTGGGCCACCGACGATCTGCTGCACGACTACGCCTGCCTGCCCACGTCATTCCTGGCCGAGCAGGCGGCCGGGTCACTCAAGGTCGTGCTGACCGGCGAAGGCGGAGACGAGGTCTTCGCCGGCTACGCGCGCTACCGACGGACGGCGCCCCAGCGCTGGCTCAAGAACCTGATCGCCCCGGGCTCGGGTGGCTACCGGACCCGCGGCCAGTGGCGGCACCGATGGGTGCGGCAGGTGTTCGGGCCCGACCTGCGGGCCGCGGCGGACGCGCGCCGGGCTCCCTTCATCGCCGCGTGGCAGTCCACGCCGGGCGCGTGGACCGACGTCGCGCGATGCCAGCACGCCGACCTCGTCACCTGGCTACCCGACGAGCTGCTCGTCAAGGCCGACCGCGTGCTGATGAGCTTCGGGCTCGAGGGGCGGGTCCCGTACCTCGATCACCGGGTGGTCGAGTTCGGCCTGAGCCTGCCCGACTCCCTGAAGGTCGCGGGCCGGCAGGGCAAGCTGTTCCTGAAGCGGTGGGCGGAGCGTCGCCTGCCCCGGGAGCACCTGTGGCGACGGAAGCGCGGGTTCTACGTGCCGGTACGGCAGTGGTTCCACGGCGAGTTCCTCGAGCGGCTGGCGACTCTCCTTCCCCGCCACCCGGCGATCCGGCGCTGGTGCCGGCCCGACGGGGTCGCCTCGTTGCTGCGCGAGCAGCAGGCCGGGGGCAACGCGAGCCGGGCGATCTGGGGGCTCATGCAGCTGGCGATCTGGCACCGCATCTTCATCGAGGGACACGTTCCGGGTCGCGACGAGGATCCGCTCGAATGGATCGCGTGAGGGACCAGACGATCCCGGCCACCGCTTGACCGCGACCGCGCGCCTGCTCGACCTGGCGGTCGTCGCGGTGGCCGTCTGGCTCGCGGGTGCCCTTCTCCTCTGGTCCGGGTGGTCGGCGTCGTTCTGGGCGCGACCCGAGCACGTCTTCCTGTTCCTGCTCGGCTTCGTCGCGCTCCGCCTCCTCGTCGCCCCGGTGCCGGTGCCCGCGTTCGCGCCGCGACGGGTCGCGGCCGCCGGCGTCGCGCTCTACGCGCTGATCTTCTCGTTCGTCACGGTGACCCGCCACTTCATGTTCCGCACCCACGCGCTCGATCTCGGCTACTACGTGCAGCTCACCTGGAGCCTGGCCCGGGGCCACGGCCCCCACGTGAGCCTGCCCGAGATGCACGCGTGGGGCGATCACCTCTCGCCCATCATGTACCTCTTCGTCCCCGCATTCTGGCTGCTCCCCGGCGCCACCGTGCTCCTCGTCGGGCAGTCGGTAGCGCTGGCCCTGGGCGCGCTGCCCGTCTTCGGCATCGCGCGGCATCGGCTCCGCGACGAGCGTCCTGCGGCCGCGTTCGCGCTCCTGTACCTGCTGAATCCCTCGCTCCACGGCATCAACGTGCGTGACTTCCACGCCGCCGCGCTCACCATTCCGCTGCTGCTGGCGGCCATCTATTTTGCCGAGATCGGGCGCTCCTGGCTCTGCATGGGCGCCGTCATCCTCACGCTTATGTGCCGGGAAGACGCGGCGCTCCCGGTCATCGGCCTCGGCGTGTGGCTGGCGCTGGCACGGCGCCGCTGGCTCGCCGGCGCGGCCACGAGCCTGGGGGCCCTCGCGCTCCTGGCTGTCGAGATCCGCTGGGTCATTCCGCACTTCCGTGACGAGCCCTACGTGCACCTGTGGCGCTACGCGCGGTTCGGGCACTCCCTGGGCGAGATCGCACTCACCATCCTTGCGCACCCGCTACGAACGCTCGGCGATCTCTTCACCTGGGGGCGCCTGATGTACCTCGCGGCGATGCTGGCGCCCCTCGGCTTCCTGCCCGGGCTCGGCG
>DATMMH010000375.1:0-6450 GCA_035569855.1 Candidatus Dormiibacterota bacterium | reverse complement strand
TTGAAGCTGATCTCTTTCTGCGCGTAGTTGATGATCGACATCGGGCGGCCTCAGGCCTGCGCCAGGGCCGCCGCGGCGCGCTCGACCTGGCGATAGGCCAGGCCGGGTCGGGTCACCTCTCCGCCCGCGACGACGACGATGGACCGTCCATGCCCGATCTCCTCGGGCTGGAAGACGAGCAGCATGTCTCCGCTCCGCAGCACCGCGGTACGGAACACCGCGCCGGACCCCGAGGCCTTCCGCATCAAAGCCTGAAGGTCTTGCGCCAGATGGCCTGCCGCGAGTGAGTCGATACTCGGCGGCAGGAAGAAGTAGACGACGCTCTCGCCGGCCGCATCGCGTCGAACCGACGCCGAGACCGCCCCGAAAGCGTTCAGCGAGGTCGCCAGCGACATCGCTCGCGCCGGCGGCGCTGCCTCGGCGAGACCTCGCCCTCCCATAGAAGGTGCGTTCCCGCGGGCCGCCGCCGCGCTTGCCCTCGCGGCCCGTCGAGACAGGATCTCCAGTAGCGCGAGGGCTCCCCCGCGCGGCGCGGCCGCCGCCAGGACCGGACCCCGCTCGCTGGGTCCGCCGAGCGGGGTCAGAACCAGCGTGGTGTCGGGACCCCGCAAGGTGAGCTGGTCGAGCGCCCACGGCGTGCGTCGGTCGGTGAGCAGCGGTAGCGCAAGGCCCGCCGCGGCCATGGTCGTCTCGTGAGATACGGTTGGTGAGGCCAATGCGTACACCGTCACACCCTCCATGACCTGAACGCTGACGTCGAAGGAGCCGATCGGCGACAGGAGCGCGGTGAGACGGCGCGCCTCGGCCGCCTCTGCGGATCCGGCCGGGGACGGGAGCGGCATCGGCTCCCGGGTGGTTGGCGGCCACGCGACGACCGGCTCGCCTAACCGCGGGTTCTCGATCGAGTGCTCGGGCTCGACGATGACCGGCTCGGGCTCGATCTCGCGGGGCACGTCGATCGGCCGTGTCGACGATGCGGGCCCTGACACCGGCACGGGCATCGTCGCCGCCTCGGACACCACCTCTGGCTCGACGACGAGTGGCGCGGGTTCCGGATCGACGTGCAGGACCGATCGGCCGTTCAGATCAGCGGGCCGTGCCGGTTCAATCTCGAAGCGTGCCTCGATGCCAGACTCCGGCGCCGTCGTGGCCTGGCCCGGCGACTCCTCCACGACCTCGGGAGCCGCGACGATCGGAGGCTCCTCCGGCACCGCCGGCACCGCCGGCACCGCCGTCACTACCTCGACCACCTCGGTCACGGCCGGATCCCTCACCGGCTCCGGCTCGATCACCGCCGGCGCAGGGTCGGAGACGAAGGGCTGGAACGGCGCCGGGAAATTCTCGAGTCCACGAACGTCGACCGCGGCGCCACCGGTCGCGAACAGGGCAGTCGGAAGCTGCCGAATGACCTCGTCGAGCGGGAGCTGGATCCCGTCGGGCAACTTCTCCGCCATCTCCCCATCCGACGCGGTCATCTGGTCATGCGGGAACTGTGAAGCGACCACACTCCAGCTGACCCGGATCAACCCTTCCGCGAGTTGTGGCAGCACGAGGGACTGCGGCACAAGCAAGACTCCAGGCTCACGCATACGGTCAGCCAGGGCCTCGACTGGAACTCGGAAAGCCTCCGCCGGCAGCTCGGAGGCGACTCGGCCAAAAGAAATGCGCACCATCGATTCGTCGGGCGCCGCGCCCACCGAGGCCGCGGCGCTCACGGCCGGCTCGGCCGTGCGGACCGGTTCGGGAGCGGCTACGGGCATCGGCTCCGTGCGCGGCGGCGCGACCACCGAGACGGGCGGCGCCGGAATCGGGTCCGGCCGAAGCTCGGCCGGAGGCGCGGGAACGGCCGGCGGCGATGACGCGACGCGGGCGCGCTCGACGGGTCTCGCCGGAGCAGCATCGGGCGTGCTCTCGGCCAGCAGACCCGGCGCCGGGCTCGATCCCTCGAGCGGATGAAACGGTACCGGGATCCGATCGAGCCCGGACATCTCGACCTCCGGGGTGTCGGCGACGAAGATGTCGTGAGGCAGCTGGCCGATCACCTCGTCGATCGGCAGCTTCAGCCCGTCGTGAAGGTGCTCGCTGATCTCGGCACTGCCGAGTCCCACGAGCGCCGGCGGGAACTGACCGACGATGTCGCTCCACGCCACGCTGGCGACGCCCTCGGCGAGCTGGGTCACGACGAGCTGGCCGGGAATGAGAAGGTAGCCCGGAACCGGGAGGCTCGCCGCGACTTCGTCCTCCGGTGCGAGGAAGGTTCCCGGCGGAAGCTGCGCCATGATCCGGTCGAGCGCGATGCGTAGGACCACGTCCGATCGGCGCATCGCCGGGGTGGGTTCCGGACCGTGACGCCGATCGGCCTTCGCGGCCCGCCGGCGGCGGGGCTCCGCGGCGGGAGCCGGCGTGGACAGGACGGGCGCGACCGCGACCGGCTCGGGAGTGGGCTCGCGTCGGGTGGGCAGCAACACGTCGCTCAGTGAGCCCCCGGCTTCGGCCGGGGCCGCCTGCGGTGACCGCGTGGGGGGGACCGCGCGCGCCCGTGAGCTTCCAGCCCGGTTCGCCGCGCCGGACCGCTCGCGCGCCGGGCGAGCTGGTGCGCGGAGTAGGTCACGAAGCGGCATCAGGAGAAAGACCACCCCGATCAACTCCGGCAGCGGCGGAGGCAACATCCACGGCAGCGGGCGACCTACCAGCGCTGGATCGAGAAGCGCGGTCAGTGGCTCCCGCGCGAAGCCCAACAGGACGTGGAAGCCGCTCAACACGGCTATGCCGATGATCCAGCGCACCACCGAGGGACGCCGCACCGAGAGCAAGACCAGCAGCCCGTACACTACCGGGGGCACCGCCAGCGCCCCCCAGTGCGGCAAGTCCACCTCGATCTGCAACGGCAGCATCGTCAGCGCAGAAATCAAACCGACGTACGCGGCCAGGCCAAACAGCACCAGGAGCCACGACGACACGCGCCGCTCGCTGGATACCGAGGTGTAGGAGGATCTCATGAGCTGGGCCTCACACCGCCCGGACCAGGTCCGGAAGCGCCTTCTTGACGTGATAGCGAACCTTCCCGAGCACCGCCGGATCCCCGAGGACGACCGCGAGCATCGCGTCGACCCCGACGGCGTTGAGGAGCACGACGCCGGAGTCGTATTCGAGGATCAGGCTCTGCAACCGCCCCTGGGCCAGCGCTCCCCCGACTCCCTCGGTGGACTCGATCAAGCAGGCGGCGAGCGCGCCGGCGAGCTCTGCCTCGGGCAGGAGGCCACCCGCGGCCTCCATCAGCGCCCCCTCGCGGTCAATCAGCGCAGTGAGCGAGACGCCGGGCAACTCGGCAACCGAGACGAGCAGGCTCTTGAGGTCGGGGGCGGTCTGTCCGACCGCGGGGACCACGGCGACGGCCGGCTCCGGCACGGGCACCGGACGCTCGAGCACGGGAGTCGGCGAGCGGCGCTCCGGTAGAGGAGTAGGGGCGGCGACCGGCGAGTTCGCGGCGGTCGCGAGAGAGATCGGGGCCGGAGCCGTGACGACCACTCCCGGCGGGCGGCCCTGAGCCGGCAGAAGGCTTTCGATACGATGCAACAGCTCGTCGGCGGCAAACGGCTTGCGCATGACGTCATCCGACCGGACCTTGGCCGCGCGCTCCAGCACCGTGCTGTTCACGATCCCCGAGATCAGGAGCACGGGCGTCCGACCGAGCGTGGGGTGCTTCTTGACGAAGTCGCAGATCTGGTAGCCGTCCATATCCGGCATGATCACGTCACAGACGATCAGGTCGGGCGCCTCGCGGCCGATCTGCTCCAGCGCCTCGCCACCCGAGGCGGCCGATAGTACCTCGATGCGCTTGGATTCGAGCGCCCGCTGCACGACCTTGCGTACACTCAGGCTGTCGTCGACCACCAGAACCTTGGGCATGATCTATCCGTCCCGCCGCGTTCCGCGGGAGGCAGCCGCCTCCCGGCGGGCGTCGGCCCCCTGAGCTTTCTCGTCCATCTCCTGCGCCACGCTCAGGAGGAGCTGCTCCACGCTGCGAGAGATCGTCCGTGGACGGCCCGCGAGCGCCTCACGCTCGGCCCGGTTGAAACAGAAACGCGCTTCACCCTCGCGCTGCGACGCGGCGACCATCGCGGCGAACGCCGGCTCGCCCGTCCGTCCGGAGAACTCGGCGTGCACGACCCGGCCCGCTTCGAACACGATCGCCCCCTCTCCTCCGGAGAGCGAGAGCTGCAACTCGCCGGTCTTGACGCCGAGCGAGATCACCTGGGTGAGCTCGGTCAGGTCCATGACCCCGAGGGAACCCTGGAAGCTGCTCCGAGCGGGCTCCACGGCCGGCTTCGCGGTCGGCGACGCCGGCGGCGCGGGCTGGCGCGGTGGCATCTTCACCGGCCCCTTGGCGGAGGCGGCCGGCACAGGCTCGACCCGGGGCCGCGCCGGCGCGGCCGGGGGCTCGTCGCCGAGCAACTCCTCGACGCGCGACATCACGGTCTCAAGAGTGAAATCCCCGGTCACGGTCAGATCGACGCCGGCCTCGGTGGCGGCCAGTGCGATGGGCCGATCACGCCCGGCCAGGAGCAGGAACGGGGTATCCTTGGTCGCCGGGTCGCGACGCACCATCGTGAACAACTCGTAGCCGTCCATGTCTTGCACCTTCGCGTAGCTCACGATGAGATCGGGCTGCTCCCACTCGAGCATGGTCAGCGCGAATGAGCCGCTGGTCGCCACCGCCGCCTCGTATCCGGCGTCGGTCAGCGCGTGAGCGAGGGCGGCCCGGGTCTCCTGATTGGCGTCGACGACGAGCACCTTGGCTTTGGGCATCGGCTACTCCGCCACCGCTCCGGCACGCGCCGCGCCGGCGAGCGGGGCCGCGTCAGCCGCGACCGACATCGCCGCCGCCGACTCGACGAGGCGAACGAAACTCTGCTCGTCCACCGGCTTGGTCGCGTAGTGACGTACGCCCAGGCGCCGGGCCAGGCCGACGTGCTTCTCACCGGCCCGCGAGGTCAGCACCACGATCGGCACGTCCCGCGTGGTGGACCGCCGCCTCAGATCCTCGATCAGGACGTAGCCGTTGACCCGGGGCATCTCCAGATCCGTCACGACCACGTCGACGGTCAGATCGAGGAGTTGCTGCAGGGCGTCGTGGCCGTCCACTGCGGTGAAGACCTGCAGCCCGGCCTTCTCCAGCATCTGACCGATGAACTTCCGGATACTGACCGAATCATCCACCAGCATCACCCGGAGGCGCTCGAGCGGGGGCTCGATCAAGCGGACCGCGGAATGGGGATCTCCCTTCACGAGAGCGGCCGGCATCTGGGCGGCGGCCTCACGAAGGAGTGTCGGATCCAGCAGGAGAATGACCCGCCCTTCGCCCGAGATCGTCGCCCCCGAGAACGGGCCCGCGTTCTCCAGAAACTGGCCCAGGGCCTTGATGACGATCTCCTCCTTGCCGAGCAGCTCATCGACGACCACGCCGAACGGCTGCCCGCCGCCGCGCAGAACGACCAGAGGCAGCCGCGTAGCCGGAGGAGCCGCGGTGACCCCCAGGACCCGATCCAATCGAATCAGATCGATCACCTGATCGTCGATCCGTATCGTCTCCCGGCCTCCAGTCTCCACGATCTCGCGCGGAGAGACCGGCCGCATCACGCTCACCGCGGTGAGGGGAAATGCCAGGGTTTCGGTGCCGCAGCGGACCATCAGCGCGTCGGCGATGGCCACGGTGAGCGGAAGCTTGAGCACGAAGCGGGTCATACGGCCGGGCTCGGTCTCGACGTGGATCTCCCCGTTCAGACGGCTGACGTTCGTGCGGACCACGTCGAGCCCGACCCCGCGCCCGGACGTCCGCGTGACCTCCGAAGCGGTGCTGAATCCGGGAACGAAGATGAGGTTGAGGATGTCGTGATCGGGAAGGCCCCCCGCCTCCTCGGCCGCCAGCAGTCCGCGCTCGATGGCCTGCCGACGCAGCAGTGCGCTGTCGATGCCGCGACCGTCGTCCTCGACCTCCACCAAGATGAAGCTGCCCTGTTGCGAAGCGGAGAGCGTGACCTGCCCCTGGGCGGGCTTGCCGAGCCGCTCGCGCTCGGCGGGAGCCTCGATGCCGTGGCCCACCGCGTTCTGGATCAGGTGCAGCAGCGGGTCGGCGATCTGCTCCATCACGCCGTTGTCCACCTCGGACGACTCTCCTCGCACGACGAGGGACACCGTCTTGCCGTTCGAGCGCGCCGTCTCCCGCACTTGCTGCGCGACCCGCGTGAAGAGCCGGCCGATAGGCACCATGCGAGCGCGGGTGATCTCCTTGCGGAGCATCGCGGTCAGGCGCTGGATGTGGGCGGTGTCCTCTCGAACGCTTCGCAGCAGCGCGACGTGCTGGCTCTGGACCTCAGCGACGTCCGCCGACATCTCGGACACGCTCCGGGCCAGGATGTTGACGTCGTCGTAGCGGTCGAACTCGAGCTC
>DATMMH010000374.1:0-7146 GCA_035569855.1 Candidatus Dormiibacterota bacterium | reverse complement strand
TGCCAATCGTGGAGGCTTCAGACGCGGCCGATGAGCCGGCGCCTTCGTGGCAGGCCTTCCTGATCACGCAGGGGGACCTCTTGAACCTCGAGATCGGTCCTCCCGCCGACCGACACTAGGCTGACAGTGGCAGCGTAGCTTGACGCGGCCGGGCTAGCCCGCCGCCGTCCCGCCCGGTGCGCCCGCGGGTGCCGTCGTCGTCGCGGCGTGCCCGTTGTCGCTCACCGCGCAGGCGTCGGCCGCCCCGGTGCGGTGGATGGACAGATCGGTGATGGTCGGGTGCTGGCCGCAGAGCGGGCACTTCGGATCGCGCCGTAGCTTGACCTCGCGGAAGCGCATGCCGAGGGCGTCGTAGGTCAGCAGACGGCCGATCAACGGGTCGCCGATGCCCAGCAGCAGCTTGATCGTCTCGGTGGCCTGCACCACTCCGATGATGCCTGGGAGCACGCCCAGGACGCCGGCCTCGCTTCAGCTGGGGACGAGGCCGGGCGGTGGCGGGGTCGGGTAGAGGCAGCGATAGCACGGGCCCTGGTTCGGGGCCAGCACGGTCGCCATGCCCTCGAACTGGAAGATGGAGCCGTGCACGTTGGTCTTGCCCGCGAGGTAGCAGGCGTCGTTGACCAGGTAGCGCGTGTCGAAATTGTCGGAGCCGTCCACCACCAGGTCGTAGTCCTTGATGATGTCCATCACGTTATCGACGTCGATGCGCGTCGGCAGCGGGATCACGTTCACGTCCGGATTCAGCGCCCGGATCATCTCGGTACCCGACTCCACCTTGGACCGGCCCACGTTGGCGGTGGTGTGGAGAATCTGGCGCTGCAGGTTCGACACGTCCACCACGTCGCCGTCCATCAGGCCGATCGTGCCGACCCCGGCGGCGGCCAGGTACACCGCGGTGGGGGAGCCGAGGCCGCCCGCGCCGATCAGCAGGACCTTCGAGCGCAGGAGCTTGCGCTGGCCCTTCTCGCCCACCTGGGGCAGCAGGAAGTGGCGGCTGTAGCGCTGGATCTGGTCCGCGCCGAGCGGGCGATCCTTCACGACCGGCAGGCCCGACTGCGCCCACTTCTGGAAGCCGCCCTGGAGGTTGGTGACGTTCTGGTAGCCGAGATCTTTCAAGACCTTCGAGGCCAGCATGGAGCGGAGGCCGCTCTGGCAATAGAGGACGATCGGGGTCGCCGGATCCGAGGCGGCGCCGCCGATGCGAAACTCGAGGAAGCCTCGGCTGATGTTGGTGGCGGGCTCGATGAAGCCGTCGCGGTACTCGTCGGGATCGCGCACGTCGATCAGCACGAGCGGCTCGCCCGCGTCGATCCGCTTTCTGAGCTCGGCCGGCCCCTGCTCGGGCACCACCTGCCGGGCCTCGGCTAGCATCTCCTTGAGCGTCTTCATTCTCGACTCCTTGAGCTCACCGGCTGGAAGAAACACCCAGCAATTTCAGCGACTTCATATTATCACCAATTCCGGTCGGGTCTAGGGGGAGCACCGCCGCCGGCTGTTCGATGACAGCGCAAGACTGCTATACTTGGTCGCGAAATGAAAGGCTTAATCCTCTCCGGAGGCCGTGGCACCCGCCTGCGTCCGATCACGTTCACGTCCGCCAAGCAGCTCGTCCCGGTCGCCAACAAGCCCATCCTCTTCTATGGGATCGAGGCCCTGGCCGCGTCGGGGATCACCGAGATCGGCATCGTGGTCGGCGACACCAAGCAGGAGATTCGCGATGCGGTCGGCGATGGCAGCCGCTTCGGGGTCTCGGTCACCTACATCGAGCAGGAGGCCCCGCTCGGGCTGGCCCATGCGGTGCTCGTTTCGGAACCGTTCCTCGGCACCGATCCGTTCTGCATGTACCTGGGCGACAACCTGATCCGCGAGCGCCTGGCGCCGCTGGTGACGCGCTTCCGCGACGAGAAGCCCAACTGCCAGATCCTGCTCGCGTCGGTCCCGGATCCCACCCAGTTCGGGGTGGCGGTGCTCAAGGACGGGCAGGTGGTGCGCCTGGTCGAGAAGCCGAAGGCTCCCCCGTCGAACCTGGGTCTCGTCGGCGTCTACATGTTCGACGCGACCGTATTCCGAGCGGTCAAGGCGATCAAGCCCTCCGCGCGGGGGGAGCTCGAGATCACCGACGCCATCCAGTGGCTGATCGACCACGGCTTCCTCGTGCGGCCCCACGTCATCGAAGGATGGTGGAAGGACACCGGCAAGCTCGAGGACATGCTCGAGGCGAACCGGATCATCCTCGACACGCTGATGCCGCGCACCGAGGGCGTGGTGGAGGACAGCGAGATCCTGGGGCGGGTGGTCATCGAGGCGGGGGCGCGGGTGGTCAAGAGCACGGTGCGCGGGCCCGCGATCATCGGCAAAGACGCGGTGATCGAGGGCTCCTACGTGGGGCCGTTCACCTCGATCGGCGATCGGGTGGTGCTGCGGGCGAGCGAGGTGGAGCACTCCATCCTGCTGGAGGGTGCGAGCGTCACCGACGTGGGCGGCCGGATCGAGTCGAGCCTCATCGGGCGCAACGTGTCGATCTACCGGACCGCGTCCAAGCCGCGCTCGTTCAACTTCATGCTGGGCGACCGCAGCGAGGTGGGACTCATCTGATGGCTTCGCGGGACCCGATCGAGCTGACCGACGCGGCCAAGCGCGCCCTCGCGGTCCAGGACTACACGCCCGCGCGCGAGATCGACGGCGTGCAGATCGTGGAGCTGAAGCGGTTCACCGACGATGGGGGCTCCTTCATGGAGCTGGGGCGCCTCGACCAGGGCGTGCTGGCGGGACTGACCGGGTTCGAGTGCCGCCAGGTCAGCTACAGCGAGATGGACCCTGGCGTCATCAAGGCCTTCCACCTGCACCGCCGCCAGACCGACGTCTGGTTCGTGCCGCCCGGGGACAAGATGCTGGTGGTGCTGCTCGACGTGCGCGCGGGCTCGAAGAGCCAGGGGGTACAGCGCCGGCTCGTCCTGGGCGACGGCCACTCCCGGCTGGTGCGCATTCCCCCCGGGGTCGCGCACGGAGTGAAAAATCTGGCTCGATCGCGCGGCCGCATCATCTACTTCGTCGACTTCCAGTTTTCCCCGGATCCGGACCAGACGGAAGAGGGCCGCCTGCCCTGGGACTTCGCGGGCGCCGACGTCTGGGACGTGACGCGGGGATGAAGATCCTCGTCACCGGGGGCGCCGGGTTCATCGGGTCGAACTTCGTCCGGCACGTCCTGGCCGCCCATCCGGCCGACTCCATCGTCAATCTCGACAAGCTCACATACGCGGGTAATCTCGCGAACCTCCGCGACGTCGAGACGAGCCCGCGCTATCGATTCGTCAAGGGCGACATCTGCGACGGGTCGCTGGTGCGCGAGACGATGCACGGCGTGGACGCGGTGGTGCACTTCGCGGCCGAGACGCACGTGGACCGGTCGAACCTGGGCGCGGACGACTTCCTGCGCACCAACGTGACCGGGACCTTCACGCTGCTCGAGGCGGCCCGCGAGCTGAAGGTCGCCCGGTTCCTCGCCGTGAGCACGGACGAGGTCTACGGCAGCATCGCGCACGGTGCGGCCCGCGAGGGCGACGCGCTGAATCCGTCGAATCCCTACTCGGCGTCCAAGGCCGCCGCCGACCTGCTCGTCCGCGCCTACTGGACCACGCACCGCCTCCCGGTCATCGTCACCCGCAGCAGCAACAACTTCGGCCCCTACCAGTATCCGGAGAAGGTCGTCCCGCTCTTCGTGACCAACGCGCTCGAGGACAAGCCGCTGCCCCTCTACGGCGACGGCCGGAACGTGCGCGACTGGCTCTACGTGCTCGACAACTGCGCCGCGCTCGACCTCGTGCTGCGCAAGGGCGGCGAGGGCGAGATCTACAACATCGGCGGCAGCACCGAGGTGGAGAACGTCACATTGACCCGGCGGATCCTCGAGCTGCTCGGCAAGCCGGAGAGCCTGATCACGCCGGTGACCGACCGTCCCGGTCACGATCGCCGCTACGCGCTCGACTCGGCGAAGGTCCGCGGGCTCGGCTGGGCGCCCGCCTCGAGCTTCGAGACCACGCTGGCCGCCACCGTGGAGTGGTACCGGACGCACGAGCCGTGGTGGAAGCCGATCAAGTCGGGCGCGTTCCGGCAGTACTATCAGGCCCAGTACGCCGGGAGGTAACCGCATGCCGTGCCGCTCGACCCGCTGGGCCCTCGTCGCCCTGATGGGCCTGCTCCTGCCCACGCTGGCCCCCGCCGCGCCCCACGACTCCGACCGCCGGCTCGATCCGCGCAACGTCTCGCCGCTCGCGTCGCAGATCCGTCGCGTGGAGCCGGCGGTGGTCGGCATTCGCGTGCAGGTCCCGCGCGAGCGGCCCTCCGCGGCCACGCTGGGCGTCGAGCGCTGGGGGAGCGGGGTCATCTTCGACGGCGTCCAGGGCTACGTGCTCACGGTCAGCTACGTGCTGCTGGACGCCGAGCGCATCGACGTCTCGCTGCGCGACGGCCGAACGGTGCCCGCACGCCTGACCGGGCTCGACCTCGAGGTCGGGGTGGGGGTGGCGAAGCTCGAAGGGCCGGGACCGTGGCCGGCGGCGGATCTGGGCGACTCGAGCGCGGTGGAGGCCGGCCTCGTGACCGGTACCGTGGGCGTGTCGGACGAGGGCGATCTGGTGTCGACGCCGGGCCGCGTGCAGTCGGTGCGGCCGTTCGCGGCGGCCTGGGAGTACATGCTCGATCGCGCCTTCATCGTGTCGCCGTACAACGCGGCCTTCGGCGGGGCTCCGCTGGTGGATCCGGCCGGGCGCGTGATCGGCGTCACCTCGCTCCGCCTCGGCGAGGCGCCCCACGTGAACCTGGCCATCCCGATCGAGAAGTTCCTGGCCGGCCGCGACGAGCTGCTGGCGCAGGGCCGGGTCACGAGCCGCGCGCCGCGCCCGTGGCTCGGCCTCTACACGGAGGCGGTCGACGGCGCGCTGGTGGTGGCCGGGCTCTCGCCGCTCGGCCCCGCCCGGGCCGCGGGCCTCCGCCCCGGCGACATCATCGTGCGGTTGAACGGCCAGCAGATCGCGAGCCGCGAGGAATTCTACCGTCAGCTCTGGCAGGCCGCGGTGGATCAGGACGTGCAGATGACCGTGCGCCGATCCGGCGGCATCGAGGCCATCACCGTACGTCCGGTGGACCGCTACCGCTTCTATCGAACCTCCGACAAGTAGGTTAGGCTCTAGGTCATGAAGGGTGTCGATACCTACCAGGGCCGTGGTCTCATCGCCGATCCCATTCATCAGTACATCCTGTACACGCGGCCGGACGGGCTGCCGGGCGAGGCCACCGAGCAGGACCTGATCGACTCATCGTGGATGCAACGGCTGCGGCGCGTCCCCCAGCTGCAGTCGGCGCGGTGGGTGTTCCCCGCCGCCGAGCACAGCCGCTTCCAGCACTCGCTGGGGGCCATGCACCTGGCCGGGCGATTCGCCCAGCAGCTGCACGCCTCGCTCCGGGCCGAGTTCCCGGACGCGCCGTCGGCGGCGCTCTTCGAGGAGCTCATGCGGATGGCCGGGCTGCTCCACGACGTGGGCCACGGGCCGTTCGGCCACTTCTTCGACGACAACTTCCTGGCCGACTTCGATCTCACCCACGAGAAGGTGGGGCAACGAATCATCCGGGAAGAGCTGGGCGATCTGATCCGAGGCCTCCGCCGCAGCCCGGCGGGTCCCTTCGAGGACGGCGAGCGGATCGATCCGGAGTGGATCTGCTACCTGATGGGCAAGAGCTACACCTCGCCCACCGCGGAGCACCCGCGCTGGCTCGCGCACCTCAAGCCTCTGCTCTCCGGGATCTACACCGCCGACAACATGGACTACGTCCTCCGCGACTCATACATGTGCGGGGTCGCGGTGGGCCCGATCGACATCGAGCGCATCATGTACTACTCCTTCTTCAGCGAGAAGGGGCTCACCCTCGACCGGGGCGGCATCCAGGCGTTCATCATGTTCCTGAACGCGCGGTTCTACCTCTACACGAACGTCTATTATCATCGGACCACCCGCGGCATCGACCTGCATCTCAAGGACATCTTCCGCGACACCATGAAGCTGGTCTTTCCCTACGACCTCAACAAGGAGCTCCAGCCGTACCTCAACATGACCGAGTGGACGCTGCTGGAAGAGGTCGCGCGCTGGGAGCACGCGGAGGACTCGGAGCGCCGCGATCTGGGCCGGGAGTGGCGGCAGGTGCTGGATCGCCGGCTCAAGTGGCGCATGTCCCACGAGGTGGTGCTGGACCTCTTCGAGCCGCGCCGCGGCCACAGCTTCATGAAGGTCGAGGACGTCGAGCAGCGCGTGAAGGATCTGCTGCCGCCCGGGCTCCGGAACTTTCCGTTCAAGATCGACATGGCCCAGCAGGACCCGCGCCCGCTGAACCCGATCGGCATGAAGGACCGGCAGATCTACGTCTACGACGCGGCCGACCGCAGCGTATCGGCCGAGCCGCTCAAGGAGCTGCTCAAGTATCTCCCCGGCAAGGTCGCCCAGTGCCGCATCTTCGCCATGAGCCACGAGTACGACCAGCAGCTCGCGAAAGCGCTGAACGAGGCCCTCGGCGAGGATCGCCCGGCCCACCCCACCAACCTCTAGGACGGCGCCCATGGAAAAGTTTCGCGGCGTGGACTACTACGGCATCGACGAGCTTCTGACCGAAGAGCAGCGGATGATGCGCGACGCGGTCCGCGACTGGGTGGAGGCGAGGTTCCTGCCCATCGTGAGCCAGCACCACCGCGACGGAACGTTCCCGATGGAGCTGGCGAGCGACCTCGGCGAGATGGGCGTCTTCGGCGCCACCCTCGAGGGCTACGGCTGCGCCGGCCTCGACCAGGTGGCCTACGGGCTCATCATGCAGGAGCTCGAGCGCGGGGACTCTGGCCTGCGCTCGTTCGCCTCGGTGCAGAGCGGCCTCGTCATGTACCCGATCTACAGCTACGGCTCGGAGGCGCAGAAGGAGAAGTGGCTGCCGCGGCTGCAGTCCGGGGACGCCATCGGCTGCTTCGGCCTCACCGAGCCGGACCACGGCTCCGACCCCGGCTCCATGAAGACGCGGGCCATCCGGAAGGGCAACGAGTACGTGCTCAACGGCACTAAGCTGTGGATCACCAACGGCTCGGTCGCGGACATCGCCGTCGTATGGGCC
>DATMMH010000373.1:0-16752 GCA_035569855.1 Candidatus Dormiibacterota bacterium | reverse complement strand
TCATCGCGGCGGAGACGAGCGCGGCGACCTTCCTCGGCGTGCCGGGCGAGGGCTACACCACCAAGAGCTTCGCCTACGTCCAGATCATCCTGGGCCTGATCCTGGGCCGCGTCGTCGTGGGCCACGTCTTCCTCAAGCCCTACTACACGTTCAAGGTCTACACGGTCTACGACTACCTCGGAGTGCGCTTCGGGCCGTGGACCAAGGCCTACGTCTCGGCCCTCTTCCTCTTCATGCGCACGCTCGCGTCGGGGACGCGCCTGTTCATCCCCTCGCTGGTGATGGTGCTGGCGTACCGCCTGTTCGTCTCCGGCGCCCAGCCCCAGTTCGGACAGACGACGGTGGGCGCCTACCTCGTCGCGATCACCGCCCTCACCGTGGTCACCTGCCTCTACACCGCGGTCGGCGGGATCAAGGCGGTGATCTGGACCGACGTGATCCAGGCCTGCCTGATGTTCGGCGGCGCGCTGGTCGCCATCGGCACCCTGCTCGCCCACGTGGGCGGGTTGTCGGCAGTCGTGCGGGCCGTCCCGCAGCTCACGACGCACGAGGGGTACTTCCTCCACGGCTTCGAGCCGGGCGCGATCGCGGCGTGGATGGCGGCTCACCACCTCGACGCGATGCGCCCGTGGGACTACGTCGAGCTGGTCCTGGGCAGCGACTACACGCTCTTCTCGGCGCTCGTCGGCGCGACGCTCGGCAACATGGCCGCGTTCGGCACCGACCAGGACATGGTCCAGCGGATGCTGACCGCGGAGACCCACCAGAAGGCGCGCCGCAGCCTGATCACCGCCGCCTTCATGGACCTGCCGGTCGCGTCCGCCTTCGTGTTCATCGGGATCCTCCTGTTCGTCTACTACCAGCAGGATCCGACCTACCGACCGGCCGCCGTCGCGGACGTCTTCGCCTCGTACATCCTCAACGTCATGCCGGTGGGGGTGCGCGGGTTCGTGGTGGCCGGCGTGTTCGCGACCGCGATGGGCTCCTTCTCGGCCGCGCTGAACGCGCTCGCCACCAGCGCGACCAACGACTGGTACCTCCGCTGGGTGCCCGGCCGGAGCGAGACCCACTACGTGCGGGCGGCCCGCTGGTTCACGGTGCTCTTCGCCGCGCTGATGGTCGCGATCGCGGGCGGCTTCGCCTACGCGAAGGTGTCGCACCCGGACGTGCGGATCATCCCGGTGGTGCTGGGCATCGCCGGCTTCATCCTGGGACCGATGCTCGGCGTCTTCCTCATCGGGATGTTCACCGGCCGGCGGGGCTCGGACGGCGGGAACATGCTCGCCATCACGGCCGGACTCCTCGCGACGGTGGTGGTCGGCAAGCTGCACATCACGATCCTGAACGGGGTGGCGCCGTGGCTCGGCATCGCGCCCACGTTCGAGCAGCCCGGCTGGATCCCCGAGGTTTCCTTCACCTGGTGGGCGATGATCGGAGCCCTCGTCGTCTTCGGCGTCGGCGTCCTCTTCCGGACCCCCGAGCGGGTGCGCGCCGGCATCGCCCGCTACGCCCGCGAGGCCCAGATGGCCGGGGCGGTTCCGCTCGCCCTCCGGGGATCGAAGGGATCGACGGAGGACCGCGCCCGGTAGGCCGGCGCAGCATTGAACCACGGTTCAGTGGGTGCTATCCTTCGTCCACCCAGGCACGCGACCCCCAAGGAGAGGGCCAATGTCGAGCCAGTTCCTCTATCGGTTGCCTGTCGAGCAGACCCAGTGGAAGGTCGAGGGCCAGACCACGACCGCCTTCACCTGGGAGTACGAGGACGGCAGCGAGGACCTGCTGCGGCTCTACGCCAAGGGCAAGAAGCAGCAGTGGGACGCGGCGGAGCGCCTCGACTGGTCCCAGGAGATCGACCCCGACAACCCGATGGGCATGTCGGACCGGACCATCGCCATCCACGGCACCGATCTCTGGAACTCGCTCGACGAGAAGGAGCGGGTGCACATCCGGCGTAACCTTCAGGCCCACTCGCTCTCGCAGTTCATGCACGGCGAGCAGGGCGCGCTGATCGCGACCGCCAAGATCGTGCAGACGGTGCCGACTTACGAGTCCAAGTTCTACGCCGCGACGCAGGTGATGGACGAGGCGCGTCACGTCGAGGCCTACTCCCGGCTGCTCCATGAGAAGTTCAAGCTCGCGTACCCGATCACTCCGACCCTCGCCAAGCTGCTCGAGGCCACGATCACCGACCGGCGCTGGGACATGACGTATCTCGGCATGCAGATCCTGATCGAGGGCCTGGCGCTCGCCGCCTTCCAGCGGATCCGCGACAACTCGACGAACCCGTTGTGCGCGGCGGTGAACGCCTACGTGATGCAGGACGAGGCGCGGCACGTGGCCTTCGGGCGCCTGGCCCTGCGCCAGTACTATCCGCACCTCAGCGACGCGGAGCGCGACGAGCGGGAGGAGTTCGTGGTCGAGGCCTGCTACCACATGCGCGATCGCTTCGACCAGAAGGAGGTCTGGGAGAACCTGGGCCTCCCGGTGCAGGAGTGCGTCGCGGCGGTGAACCAGTCGGATACCATGCGGCAGTTCAGGCGTCGCCTCTTCACCCGCATCGTCCCCACCGTGAAGGACATCGGCCTCTGGGGCCCGCGGGTGCGGCGCGCCTACGAGGACATGGGGGTGATGGAGTTCGCGGAGACGGACTCGGCCACCATTCTGGAGGACGACAACCGGGTGGCCGAGGAGTTCGAGGCCAAGCAGTACGTGCAGCAGCAGCTCGGCCGGCTCTCCTGAGCCGGGCTCAGGCCAGATCGAACAGCAGGAAGTGGGCGGGCTCGACCGCCACCATCTCGAGCGCGCTCTCCCGACTCACCGCCGCGCCGTCGCCCGCCCCGAGCGCGGTGCCGTTCAGCTCGATCCGCCCGGTCACCACCTGCAGCCAGGCGTGCCGGCCCGACGCCACCGCGTGCTTGACGCGCTCGCCCGGCAGGAGGCGCGAGGCGTAGAGATCCACGTCCTGGTGGATGGTCACGCTCCCGTCGCGCCCGTCGCGGGAGGCCACCAGCCGGAGCGCGCCCCGCTCTTCCGCCTCCGGGATCGCCTTCTGCTCGTAGCCCGGGGCGAGCCCGCGGCGGTCCGGCAGGATCCAGATCTGGAGGAAGTGCACCGGCTCCTGCGGCCGCGGGTTGAACTCGCTGTGGGTGACCCCGGTGCCCGCGGTCATGCGCTGGATGTCGCCCGGCACGATCGTCGAACGGTTGCCCATGGAGTCGGAGTGGGCGAGCGCACCCTCCAGCACGTAGGTCACGATCTCCATGTCGCTGTGCGAGTGGTTCCCGAAGCCCTTGCCGCCCTGGACGCGATCCTCGTTGATGACCCGCAGGGTCCGGAAGCCCATGCGCTCGGGGTCGTGATACCCCGCGAACGAGAACGTGTGAGAGGTGTCGAGCCATCCGTGATTGAAGTGGCCGCGCTCGGCGGCGGGGCGCTTGACGATCATCGCGACGCTCCTCTGTGTGAGGGTTGCCTTACGTCTCCATGATACGCCCCACGCCAAACCGGCCGGACCGCGGGTATCATCGGAGGCTATGGAGCTGTCCATCGCGGTCGACGGCGCGGGGCAGGCGCGGTTGCGGGCGGTCGCGGTGTCCATCGTGGTGTCGGTGGGCCTGCTCGCCGCGAAGTACGAGGCCTATCACCTCACCGGCTCGACCGCGATCCTCTCCGACGCGCTCGAATCCATCGTCAACGTGGTGGCGGCGGTGTTCGCGCTGGGCGGGCTGATCTTCGCGGGCCGGCCCGCCGACCGCAATCATCCGTACGGCCACGGCAAGATCGAGTTCTTCAGCGCGGCGTTCGAGGGCGGCCTCATCGCGTTCGCGGCGGTCCTGATCGTCTACGAGGTCGTCCAGAGCGTGCTGCGGGGCCCGGACGTCCGCGCGCTGGACGTGGGGGTGGCCATCGTCCTGGGCGCGGGGGTCGTGAACCTGCTGCTCGGCTGGTACCTGCTGCGCGCGGGCCGCCGCTACGACTCGCTCACCCTGGCCGCCGACGGCCGCCACGTGCTGGCCGACTCCTATACGAGCGCGGGCATCGTGATCGGGCTGCTCCTGGTCCGCTTCACCGGGATCGCGTGGCTCGATCCGGTGGTGGCCGCGGTGGTCGCGCTGAACCTCATGTGGACGGGGTTCCGCCTCGTGCGCCAGGCCGCGGGCGGCCTCCTCGACGAAGAGGACCCCGCCTTCCTCGAGCGCCTCCTCGTGGTCCTGCGCGGCCACGTCGGGCAGGGGATCATCCGCGTGCACCACCTCCGCGCCATCCGGTCCGGACGCTTCCACCACGTGGACGCGCACCTGGTCGTGCCCGAGTTCTGGACGGTCGATCGCTCCCACGAGGTGGCCGAGGACCTGGCCGAGCGCGTGATCCGGGAGATGGGGGTGGAGGGCGAGATGACGCTGCACACCGATCCCTGCCACCGCGTCTACTGCGCGATGTGCGACCTCGAGGACTGCCCGATCCGCCGCGAGGACTTCGGCGGCCGACCGCCGCTCACCCTGGAAGAGGCCGTCCAGCCCGACATGCCCCACCGGGTGGCGTGAGCGACGACCTGCTGGAGCGTGTCCGCGCCCGCGCGCGGGACAATTCCTTCTGGCGGTACCTGGGCGTGGAGGTCGCGGAAGCGCGTGAGGGCTGGGTGCGCCTGCGCGTGCCGGTGCGCGACGAGCTGCGCAACGCGGTCGGCGCCCCCGTCCACGGCGGGGTGTACTCGGCGCTGGTGGACATGGCGGTGGGCGGGGCGCTGTCCACCATGCACGAGGCCTCCGCCGGCGGGGTTGGGCAGACCACGCTCGATCTCAACGTGAGCTTCATCGGCGCGGCCGGCGGCGACGTGTTCGCGGAGGGCCGCATCCTGCGTCGCGGTCGCTCCATCGCGTTCGGCGAGGCCACGATCACCGACGCGGCGGGCAAGCTCCTCGCGGTCGGCCGCGCCACCTACATGATTCTCGCGAAGTAACCCGCTGTCCTCGGGGAGGGGTCAGGTCAGCAGGCGGGCCATCACCGCGTCGAGCTGGCCGCGCCGCCACCCGTACGCGGTCAGCGCGGCCACCCCGGGCGCCAGGAACTCGGCGTCCCACGGATCGCGCATCAGCACCACCGCCAGCCGGCGCGCGCCCGCCTGGCAGGCCTCGAGCAGCGCCCGATTCGACTTGTAGAGGTGGGCGTCGTAGAGGAAGAGCACGGTGGCGTCGGCCGCCGCCGCCGCGCTCCGCGCCTGCTCGATCTCCTCGGCGGTCGGCTCCACGCCCACCACCGTCACCTCCGGCCGCACCCCGTGGGGCGCCATGGACTCGCGCAGGTAGCGCGGCTCGTCCTGCATCGCGGGCTCGATCGTGATGCGATCGGCCAGCGCGGAGAGGCGCGGGAAGATCGCGAGCACGCGGCCGTTCAGGGCGGGGCGCCAGCCCGCATCCGGCGCGGCCACCACCGTGACCGCGCGCGCGGCCATCGCCCGGGCGAGCGGCTCGCCCTCGCGCTCCGCGCGCGGCTCGCCACCCGTGAAGCGCTCCGGCCGCTTGGCATCGAGCGCGTCGAGGCGCGCCATGCTCCGCTCCAGCGCGCGCAACGGCAGCGTCTTGTCGCGATGCGCGGCGAGCACCGCGGCGTAGGCCGCGCGCTGAGCGGGCGCGGTGTGGCAGACCAGCAACAGGTCGTGGCCCGCCGCGGCGGTCCGCACCGCCGCCTCGCCCATCGGGCAGAGCGCGGCGATGGCGCCCATCTCGAGATCGTCCGAGATGATGACGCCGCGGTAGCCGATCTGGCCGCGCAGGTAGTCCTCCACGATGAGCCGGGAGAACGTGGCCGGCATGCGCTCGGCCGGATCGAGGTTCGGGTAGAGCGGGTGCGAGGTCATGACGCAGTCCACCCCGGCCTCCATCGCGGCGAGGAACGGCACCAGATGCACCGCGTGCATATCGCCCCAGTCGGAATCGATCACCGGCAATCCCAGATGCGCGTCGACCGGCGCGTGCCCCTTGCCGGGGAAGTGCTTGGCGCAGGCCGAGAGGCCCGTCGACTGCATGCCGCGGATGCGCGCGGCGCCGAGGCGGGCCACCAGCTCGGGGTCCTTGCCGTACGAGCGGATGCCGATGTTCGGGCTGTAGCGCTCGGTGAGCACGTCGAGGCACGGGCCGAAGTTGACGTCGACGCCGAGCCGCCGGAGCTCGCGCCCCTCGACCTGGCCCTGGCGCGCCACCATCGCCTCGTCGCCCGCGGTGCCCGCGGTGAGGTTGTCCGGGAAGATGGTGACGCCGCGGTTCAGCATGATGATGCGGCCGCCCTCGTGGTCGGTGGTGATGAGGAGCCGCCGCCCGACGCCCTCCTCGAGCCGCGTGACGAAGCGCACGAAGCGCTCGGGCGTCTCGAAGTTGCGCCGGTAGAGCATGAGGCCGCCCGCGTGGATGTCCCGGAGCAGGCGGATGTCGTCGTCGGTCGCGTCGGGGCCGGGCAGCCCGACGATCAGCTGGCGTCCCACCATCGCTTCGAGGCTCATGCGCTCCTCCGCCGACGGATCCGCGTGGTGACGGCTCCCACCAGTATGAGGCCGACCCCGCATCCGGCGAGCCGTGGATTCATCGGCGCCGCTCAGCGGTAGAGCAGATACGGCCGGCGGGCCCGCGCGAAGGCGGCGAGGTCACGGCGCCATGAGGCTTCGATCCGGGAGAGCGGCGTGCCGCGCTCGATGGCCCGGCGGGTGGTCTCGCCGCCGCAGAGCAGGTCGATCGGCAGCTTCTTCCACTGAAACTCGTAGGGCGGGCGCTTCCAGCGGAAGGCCCGCGGCGCCTGGCGGCGCGCCTCGATGATCAGGGCCAGGTACGTCGTATAGGAGCGGAAACGATCCCAGTCGGTGACGTGCACCTGGACGCCGCCGCAGGCTCGGCCTTTCCACTTGTGGAAGGCGGGCTCGAAGCCCACCGGCCGGAAGCGCACGCCGGGCAGCCCGCGACGCTCGAGAGCCGCGGCCAGCCGCGCCCCGTCGAGATACGGTGCGCCCACCCACTCGAAGGGTCGCGTGGTGCCGCGCCCCTCGGAGAGGTTGGTGCCCTCGATCAGGCAGCCGCCCGGATAGACGCGCGCGGTGTCGGGGGTGGGCATGTTGGGCGAAGGCGCCACCCACGGCAGCTCGGTGTCCTCCCACAGCATGTGGCGGCGCCAGCCGTCCATCGGGACCACCGTGAGGTCGGCGCCCAGCGCGTGCGTCTCGTTCAGATAGGCGGCCAGCTCCGCGATGGTCATGCCGTGGCGATTGGGCAGGGGGTAGAGGCCCACGAACGAGGCGAAGCGCGGATCGGGCCAGTTGCCCTCGAGCCGCTCGCCGCCGAGGGGATTCGGGCGGTCCAGCACGATCACCGGCCTGCCCGCGCGCGCGCAGGCGCGCATGGCGAGCGCGGTGGTCCAGGTGAAGGTGTAGTAGCGCGCGCCCACGTCCTGGAGGTCCACCACGAGCACGTCGATGTCGCGCAGCATGGCCGCGGTCGGCTCGAGCCGCTTGCCGTAGAGGCTGTGCACGCGCAGGCCGCGCGTCCGGTCGTACTCGGGGGCGATGTGCGCGTGATCCTGGGCCGCGCCGGCGAGGCCGTGCTCGGGGGCGAACAGCGCGGTGAGCCGCACCTTGCCCAGACGTCGGATCGCCTCGGCGGCGTGGGCCAGGTCGCGCGTGACCGACGCCTGGTGGCAGAGGAGGCCGACGCGCTGGCCCGCCAGGAGCGAGGACAGGCGCGAAACGAGGACGTCGAGGCCGGCGCGGACCCCGGTCACGGACGCGCCGGCAGCTCCACCACCCCGCCGCCCACCACCGACAGCTCGCCGTCCTGGTTGTGCGCCTCCTGCGCGATCTCCACCAGGTGCCGGCCGTCCTCGACGCGCTTGCCGGTGACGCGGCCCTCGAAGACGAGCGCGTCGCCCTCCGGGTTGTGGCGGCGGATCTTGCAGTGCGCGCGCCGCAGGAAGCCCTCGTCGCCCATCCAGTTGGTGAGCTGGTGGGTGAGCCACGAGCAGCGCTCCGGGCCGTAGTCGTAGGCGCCGGGCGCGCCCACCGTGGTGGCGAACTCGTGCTCCCAGTGCACGCGCTCCGGGCAGTCGGGGATGCCGAAGCGGTTCTTGATGCCGAGCCCGGAGTGGCGGCTGATCTGCTTCCAGGCGAGCTTGTTGGCGCGGATGTAGAGGCCGCCCCAGCCCTGCGCGTAGGCGATGAAGCCGGTGACCGTCATCGGGCCCTTGGCCATCTTCGGGAGCCGCTCGCCCACCGTCACGTCCTGCCAGTAGCGGGGCGTGGCGCCGCGGACCGGTTCGTCGGCGTAGAGCCGGTAGATCTCGGCCAGCGCCTCGTCGGAGTAGCGCGCGGGCGGCTTGGCCTTGACGTCCCGGTACTTGGAGCCCTGCTCGCGGGCGTGATCACGCTCGGTGCGGAAGCACCAGCTATCCGCCTCGGCCAGCAGCTCGCCGCGCTGGTTGCGGAACTTCACGTGGTAGACCTGCTGCACCGCGCGGCCGGCGAAGCGCGTCTCGTGCTCGATCAGGTCCTTGAGCCAGGCCTCGGTCGAGATCTCGTCGTTGCGCCGCGCCGGCTGGTGCCAGGTCCAGTCCGCCCCCGCCCACATCGCGTGCACCCCCGCGAGGCCGCCCACGTAGCCCGAGATGATGCGGCTGGTCGCGAAGAGAAAGCTCGGCAGGGCGATGATGCCGCCGTGGCGCGTGCGCGCCGCATAGCCCGGATCGCACCAGAGCGGGTTGTCGTCGCCGATGCCGTGGGCGTAGTGGCGGATGTTGTCGCGGGTGGCCTCGTGGCACCACGGCTCGAGCGTGTCGGTGATCGGCACGCCGATGCGACGGCGCAGGTCGTCGAGACCCTGCTGGGTGATCTTGGGGAACAGCTGCGCGGTCTCGGGTGGCATGAGTCTCTCCTAGGACGTGGGAATGGAGGCGCCGGCCTCGCGCTCGCGCAGGATCTTGCGGTTGACCTTGCCGGCCGGCGTCTTGGGTAGCTCGGCCACGAACTCGACCTGGCGCGGGTACTCGTGCTGGGCGAGGCGGGTGCGCGTCCACTCCTGCAGCTCGCGCGCGAAGTCGGGGTCGCCGGGGCGCGGGCTCACGATGAAGGCCTTGACCACGAGCCCGCGGAGCTGGTCGGGCGCCCCGATGACCGCGGCCTCGCGAACGTCCGGATGCTTGAGCAGCGCGCCCTCGACCTCCACCGCGCTGATCGTCCACCCCGCCGAGATGATGACGTCGTCGGCGCGGCCGCCGTGGAAGAAGTAGCCGTCGCGGTCCGCCCAGCCGCGGTCCTTGGTGGGAAACCAGCCGTCGTGTCGCTTGACGCGGATCTCGCCCGGCTCGTCGGGGGCGCAGCGCGTGCCGTCGGGCCGCTGCACCTCCACCTCCACGCCGGGCACCGGCTTGCCGAGCGAGCCCGGCTTCACCACGAAGTCCGGCGCGCCCGGGTAGGAGGCGAGGATCACGCCCACCTCGGTGGTGCCGTACATGCTGCACACCGGCGTCCGGAACGTCTCCTCGACGAACGCGCGGGTGGCCTCGTCGATCGGTTCGCCGGTGAACGAGAGCTTGCGGATCGCGTAGCGATAGCGCGACGCGGTCCCCGCGCCCTTCATCATCCGGTAGTGGGTCGCCGCGGCGGAGAGATTGGTCAGCTCGAGATCTTGGAGTCCGCGCAGCAGCCGGTCGGCGTCGAACTTTCCCGCGAAGGAGCCGGTGCTCACCCCGAGGGCCAGCGGCCCGAGCGTGCCGTGCCAGAGGCCGTGGCCCCACGCGGGCGAGGACGGGCAGAAGAAGCGATCGCCCGGGCGGATGCCGGTGCCGTAGAGCGCGGCGATCATCAGGGTGACGATGCTGCGGTGGGTGTGGCGCACCGCGGCCGGCAGCTCGCGGGTGGTGCCCGAGGTGTACTGGAACACGGCGAGATCGTTCGCCCGCGTGTCGGGCGCGAAACGGTCGGGATACCGGGCGAGGGCGGCGAGAAACCGGTCGTCGGCCACCACCGTGACCAGACCCGGCACATCGCGCGCGATGTCGGCCTGCGCGGGGGAGACCAGCAGGAGCCGCGGCGTGCAGTCGTCGATGCGCAGGCGCAGGCCCTCGGGACCGAAGAGGGTGAAGAGCGGCACCGCGATGGCGCCGTGCTTCATCGCGCCGAAGAGGCCGGCGTAGAACGGCAGCGACGGCTCCAGCATGATGCCCACCCGGTCGCCCGGGGCGACGCCGCGGTCGGCGAGGAAGTGGGCGAAGCGCGACGACCACGCCGCGAGGTCGCCGAAGGTGAAGGCCTCGTCGCGCCCGTCGGCGTGCACGATGCGCACCGCGGTCGCCGCGGCCGGGTGGCGGTCGATGCACTCGTGGGCGATGTTGAGACGCTCCCGGTCACCGTCGAAGAGCTCCCAGAGCCGGGCCGGCGAGCAGAGCCGCTGGGCGTCCGCGTACGTCACGTGGTCGGTCAGCACGGGCATGGGCCGATCCATAGTAGCAAAGGCGCGGGGGCAAACGGCCGCATTGACTGGCGCGGTTTCACGGGCTAACGTTCCGCTCCGGGAGGGCAACCGACATGACGTCACCGTCGAAGATCGCCATCGTCACCGGAGCGGGAACGGGAATCGGCAAGGCCAGCGCCCTGGCCCTGATGAAGGACGGCTGGTCGGTCGTCTTCGCGGGCCGCCGCAAGGAGCTGCTCGAGGCCGCGGCCAGCGAGGGCAAGGCCACCGGGGGCAGGACCCTCGTGGTGCCCACCGACGTGAGCAATCCCGAATCCATCAAGGCGCTGTTCGCGACGACCAAGGCCACCTTCGGGCGCCTCGATCTCCTGTTCAACAACGCGGGCACCGGCGCGCCTCCCGTGCCGCTCGAGGACCTCACCTACGAGCAATGGATGACGGTGGTCAACGCCAACCTCACCGGCGTCTTCCTCTGCACGCAGGAGGCGTTCAAGATCATGAAGGCCCAGGACCCGCGCGGTGGCCGCATCATCAACAACGGCTCGATCTCGGCGCACGCCCCGCGCCCGAACTCCTCGCCCTACACCGCGACCAAGCACGCGGTCACCGGCCTCACCAAGGCCACCTCGCTCGACGGGCGCAAGTACGACATCGCGTGCGGGCAGGTGGACGTGGGCAACGCGGCCACCGAGATGACCGCGCGCATGGCCAAGGGCGTGCCGCAGGCCAACGGCACCACCGCGATCGAGCCCACCATGGACGTGCAGGCGGTGGCGAACGCGGTCAAGTACATGGCGAGCCTGCCGCTCGACGCCAACGTGCTGTTCCTCACCGTGATGGCATCGAAGATGCCGTTCGTCGGGCGCGGCTGATCGCCGGCGGCCTTGAGCGAGATCGACCAAGCGACCGACGCCGCCGCGCTGATCGAGGCGTACTACGAGCAGGGCTGGACCGACGGCCTGCCGGTGGTGCCGCCGTCGGATGCGTCCATCCTGGCCATGCTGTCGGCGGCCGGGCTCGCCGGCCACGAGGTGCTGGGCGAGATCGCGGGGCGCAACACCGAGGTGATCGCGGACAAGGCCGCGATTAATGCGGTCATGGCGGGCTGCCGGCCCGAGTACATGCCGGTGGTCGTGGCCGCGGTCAAGAGCCTGTGCGCGCCGGCGTTCGCCTATCACGGGCCAGCGAGCAGCACCGGCGGCTCCGCGATGGTGCTGATCGTCAACGGGCCCATCGCCCGGCGCCTCGGGATCAACAGCGGCAACAACGCCTTCGGCCAGGGCCACCGGCCGAATGCCACCATCGGCCGGGCGGTGCGCCTCATCATGATGAACACGATGAACACGCGCCCGGGCTTCCTCGACCGCGCCACCCTCGGCAATCCCGGCAAGTACGCCTTCTGCTTCGCCGAGCACGAGGACGATCATCCCTGGGAGCCGCTGCACGTCGCGCGGGGCCTGAAGGCCGACGACAGCGCGGTGACCCTGATCGCCTCCAACAGCCTCTACCAGGTGTACAACCAGCTCGCGGCGGCGCCGGAGCCGCTGCTCCTCTGCTTCGCCGACGCGCTGTCCAACATGGGCTCACCCAACCTCAAGGGCTTCAACGAGACCCTGATCGTCTTCGCGGGTGAGCATGCCGACGTCCTGAGAACCGCGGGCTGGAGCCGTGCGCAGGTGCAGCGCTTCCTCGTCGAGCGCACCAAGCGGTGCGTGGCCGACTACAAGCGCGCGGCCCGCATGCCGGGCGCGGTGACCGAGCAGGACGAGACGACGTGGCGCCACGTGTTCGAGCGGCCGGAGGACATCCTGATCGCCTGCGCGGGCGGGCGGGCGGGGAGCTGGTCCGCCTGCCTGCCGGGGTGGGGGAACAAGTGGACGCGCAGCGTGACCACGCGCATCGACACGACGCACATCGACATGTCTCAACGTGGGGGACCCTCATGAAGCTCTTCGATCCGACCTCGAAGCCGGTGGAGCACGCGGTGACGCTGGCGCCGCGGCCCGCGAGCCCGAAGGGGTTGCGGCTCGGCCTGGTGGACAACACCAAGTTCAACTCCGACACGCTCTTGAAGAAGCTGGCGGAGCGGCTGGCCCGGCGGCACCAGATGACGGTGACGGTGACCAACCGCAAGCGCTCGCCCAGCCACGAGGTCGACGGGGCCGGCATCGCGGCGCTTCGCAAGCAGGCCGACCTCGTCATCTCCGGCATCGGCGACTGAGGGTCGTGCAGCTCGAGCAGTGTGCTCGACGCGATCCTGATGGAAGAGCAGGGGGTTCCCGGCATCGCCATCGTCACGACTCCGTTCCGCAACACCGGCCGGGCCATGGCCGAGAGCTGGGGCAAGCCGGGCTACCCGTTCCTCGACACGCCGCATCCGATCGCCAACCTCACCGAGGCGCAGCTGGACGAGCGGGCCGACCGGCTGGCGGAGGCGGTGGAGGAGTGGCTCGGCTTCGAGACGCACTAGCGCGACAGCGTGATACCGTGAGCGCGTGAGCCGGATCCGCTACGATCGGCTGCCCACCGAGCGCGCGGACCCGCGCACCGGCGGGCTCGACCGCCTGTCCGCCGCGCAGATCGCGCGACTCATGAATCGCGCCGACCGCCGCGCGGTGCGCGCGGTGGGACGCGCCGCGCCGGCCATCGGGCGCGCGGTGGATCTCATCGTGCGGGCGCTCTCGCGGCGCGGGCGGCTCATCTTCGTCGGCGCGGGCACCAGCGGGCGGCTGGGGGTGCTGGAAGCGGCCGAGTGCCCGCCCACCTTCGACACGCCGCCGTCACTGGTGCAGGCGATCATCGCGGGCGGCAAGCGCACAGTGTTCCGCTCCGCCGAGGGCGCGGAGGACAACGGGCCCGACGGCGCGCGCCAGATCCGCCGGCGGGTGCGGCCCGGCGACGCGGTGGTGGGCATCGCGGCGAGCGGCGTGACGCCGTTCGTGCGCGCGGCGCTCCGCGAGGCGCGCCGCCGCGGCGCCGCCACCGCGCTGGTCACCTGCAACCCGCAGGTGCCGGCTAGGGCCGCCCGGGTGGTGATCGCGCTGGCCGTCGGTCCCGAGGTGCTCACCGGCTCCACGCGGCTCAAGGCCGGCACCGCCACCAAGCTCGCGCTGAACACGCTGACCACCGCGTCGTTCGCGCGCCTCGGCAAGGTCTACGGCAACCGCATGGTGGACCTGCGCCCGCGCTCGGCCAAGCTGCGGGCGCGCGCGCTGCGACTGGTGGCGCAGCTCGGGCGCGTGAGCCCGCGCGAGGCGGAGCGGCTGCTCCCGGCGGCCGGCGGCCGCGCCAAGGTGGCCATCGCGATGGCGCGTCTCGGCGTGGAGGCGGGAGAGGCGCGGCGCCGGCTCGCCCGCGCGGCGGGCTCGCTCCGGCGGGTGCTGGAGACGCGGCGGTAGTGCGGGGCGCGGCGCTGCGGGCGCTGGCGGTGGTGGCCGCGGCGGTCGCGGTCGGGACCGCGCTCGTGCACGGTCAGGTCAGCGACGCCGGGCCGATCGAGCTGGTGACGCTCCGCTCGGGCTCCTATACCGACTTTCACCAGGTCTTCGCGCGCGAGGCGCCGGCGGCCGTGTCGGTCCCAGCGATCCTCCGCTTCCCCGATCGGCCGCGGGATCGCTATCCGGCGGTGGTGGTGGTCCACACGATCGGCGGCTTCCAGGAGGCCAACGAGGGATGGCTCGCGGCGGAGCTCCGCCGGAACGGGTTCGCGACGCTGACCTACGACAGCTTCAGCGCGCGGGGCCTGAGCCAGTCCGCGGTCGTCGGCTCCCGCGCCGGCCCGCCGCTGGCGTCCGGGGTGGCCGATGCGTTCGCCGCGCTGCAGTTCCTGGCCGGGCACCCGCGGATCGCCGCCGACCGCATCGGCATCGTCGGCTTCTCGTTCGGCGGCGAGGTGGCGCACCTGACCGCGCTCAGGGCGCTCCGCGCCGTGATGGCAAAGGGCTCGCTGCGGTTCGCGGCTCACGTCGCGACCTATCCAGGCGGCAGCTACGGCGCTCAAGCCGACGCGGGGGCGTATACCGGCGCTCCGATCCTGATGCTGCTCGGGGAGAAGGACGACAACCTGCCGGTGGCCAAGGTCGAGGGCTATCTCGCGTACGCGAACGGAGCGGGCCATCCGGCGCCGATCACAACGGTGGTCTATCCGGGCGCGTTCCACGCCTGGACGGTGCCCACCCTGGGCGCCCCGCGCTTCTACGCGCAGTACGTGAGCACGCGGAAGTGCCCGTTCATCCTGTTCGGCCGCGGGGCGCCCACCGTGCTCACGGACGGGCGCGCGGAGCCGTTCGACCCGGATGCGTTCGCCGCGTGCCGAACCGCGGGGCCGGGCTACACGATGGGGTTCGACGCGACCACCCGGACCAAATCCACCGCGGACACCGTGGCGTTTCTCCAGCGCCACCTGCGTTAGGCGACGAAACTGGTGATGGCGGGGATCACGATCTTGGGCGCTTCCTCCATCAGCCAGTGGCCCACGCCGGGGATCACCTGGCCGCGGACGTCGGAGGCCACGAGCTTGGCCTGCTCGATGAGGAAGGTGCCGCCCGCCTTCTCGCCCGACAGCACCAGCATCGGCATGGAAAGCCGCGAGCTGCCCATCCGGGCGAAGTCCACCGTGTCGCGCTCGAAATTGCGGAAGTACTCGAAGCCGGCGCGCATGGCTCCGGGCTGCGCGTAGGCGCGCGCGTAGAGCCGCCGGTCGGCCTCCGGCACCGAGTGCTTCCGATCGGCCGCGAAGTCGTTCCAGAAGTGCTCCAGATAGATCCGCTCGCGCCCCTTCACCAGCGCCAGCGGGACCTCGCCGTAGAAGTGGAAGTGCCACAGGTCGCGCAGGAGCCACACGTCCTTCCAGTTGCCGATGCCGGGCAGGAAGGCGTCCATCAGCACCACCCGCTCGGCCGCTTCCGGGAACTGCGCGGCGTAGGCGTAGGCCACCATCAGCCCGATGTCGTGGCCGACGATGCGGACGCGATCGAGCTTCAGCCACGACGTCAGCTCGCGGATGTCCGCCGCCATGGTCTTCTTGTCGTAGCCGGATTGGGGCTTGGCCGATCCTCCGGCGCCGCGCAGGTCGGGCACGACGACGGTGTGGCGCTCGGCGAGCGACGGCATGATCGGGCGCCACATGTGGCTGGTCTCGGCGTAGCCGTGCAGCAGGACCACCGGGCTGCCCTGGCCGCCGATGAGATAGCGCAGCCGGACCCCGTTGACCTTGGCGAAGCGCTCGGTGAAGCCGGCGGAACGGGACGCGGTCTTTCGGCTCGTGGCCACTCGGATTTCCCTTTCAGGTGGGTGCTACGCGCCAACGCGCCCATGCCAACGCGCCCATGAAGGATCAGCCGAAAGAGACGTCACGTCAAGTCGCGCAAGCCCGGGCCCTGACAGCCTGAGGCCCGGCGCTCGGGGCGACGTCACCCCGAGGCCGGACCTATCGTCTGCGAAGCCCCTGCCGGGCCGAACGCCCTAGTACAGTGGCGGAGGTGGAAACGCCGGCCGAAGCACCTGCACGCTCGGGACCCACACCCACTGATAAGCGGTGTAGACGCCGTCGCCGCGCAGCACGTACCGACCGTTCGGGTAGTACACGACGTTGCTATGGACCAGCGGGGGCGGCGGAGTGGCCACCACCACCGGGCTGTAAACCGGGACCGGTCGCTCGATCACGACCGGAGCGGGTTGAGTGTAGACGACGCGAGGCGGGGCGAGCAGCCCGCCCACGATCTGGTTGAACACGGCGAAGGAAGCCAGGCCCAGGGCCACGTTGGTGGCCGTGCCGGCATAGGCCATCGGAGCCGCCACCCCCACCATCAGCACCGCCACCAACGCCACCGCGATCAGCTGTCGCATGGGGTGCACCTCCTTCTGTGCCCCTATGACGCAGCCCCCCCGCGGCCTATTTACGCGGCGCGATCTATGAGAAGTTCCTCATCTCAGGAGTGGCCGGGGCCGACGGTATCTTCAGCGGGGACGGGGGTTTTGCCGCGGAGGAAGTCGGAGGCGCACCCCTCGTGGGCCTGCAGCACGTGATCGAGGAAGAGGCGGCCGCAGCCCCGCATGAAGTGGGACGCGCTGGGCCTCCAGTGGGCGCGGCGGCGGGCCAGCTCCTCGTCGCGAACCCGGCGGGTGCTTCGGTACGATCTGAGACGCCTCCGCGAAGATCTATCACCAGTTTCGTCGCCTAGCGCAGGTGGCGCTGGAGAAACGCCACGGTGTCCGCGGTGGATTTGGTCCGGGTGGTCGTGTCGAACCCCATCGTGTAGCCCGGCCCCGCGGTTCGGCACGCGGCGAACGCATCCGGGTCGAACGG
>DATMMH010000372.1:0-2563 GCA_035569855.1 Candidatus Dormiibacterota bacterium | reverse complement strand
TGAGGTCATCGCGCTTCTCCTCTCGACGTTGAGATCGTGGAGACCGTGCAGCCGCGTACGTGTCGCTCATGCGTCACGGTCGGAATAGCACGCGCTCCGGAGCGTGTCAAGGAATGGGCCCGGAGGCTGGCCCCGCAAGGGTTCTCCAGCGTATGCTTGGCGGGGTCCTCGTGAGCGACTACGACGTCATCGTGGTGGGCGCAGGCAATGCCGCCCTGGCGGCCGCGGTCTCCGCTCGCGAGCAGGGCGCGCAGCGCGTGCTCGCGCTGGAGAAGGCCCCGCGTGCCCTGCGGGGCGGCAACACCCACTACAGCGGCGGCCTGCTGCGCATCGCCTTCGACCGCGCGGAGGATCTGCGCGCCCTCGTCCCGGACGCCGAGCGCGAGGTGCCGGGCTTCTACGCGGGCGTCGAGCCCTATCCGCGCCGGCTCTTCATGGCCGATCTCCTCCGGGTCACCGACGGCCGCACCGACCCCGAGCTGGCCGAGCTGCTCATCGGCCGGTCGTACGACACCGCCTGCTGGATGGCGCGCCAGGGCATCGAGATGGAGCCGGCGGTCTCCCTCTCCGCGGTGAAGGTCGGCGACACGATCAAGTGGTCGCCCGGCGCGGTGATCCGGGCCATCCACGAAGGCGTCGGGTTGTCGGCCATGTGGTTCCGCATCGCCGAGCGTCAGGGCGTCGAGATCCGCTACGACACCGCGGCGGTGCGCCTGATCGAGGACCGCGCCGGCCGCGTGACCGGGGTGGGCGTGCGCGGGCCCGACGGCGCGGCCGAGCTGTCGGCCCGCGCGGTGGTCCTGGGCTGCGGGGGCTTCGAGGCGAATCCGGAATGGCGGGCGCGCTACCTCGGTAGACCGTGGGATCACGCCAAGGTGCGCGGCACGCGCTACAACACCGGCGACGGCCTGCGCATGGCGATGGAGCTGGGGGCCCTGCCCCACGGCCAGTGGACCGGCTGTCACTCCACGCCGATCGACGCCGACGCGCCGCCGCACGGCGACCGCAAGCTCACCGACAAGACCAATCGGCTCTCCTATCCCTACGGGGTGCTGGTCAACACGCGCGGGCTCCGCTTCTTCGACGAGGGCGAGGACTTCCAGTTCTACACCTACGCCAAGCTCGGCGGCATCATCCTCAACGAGCCCGGCGGCGTCGGCTGGCAGATCTTCGACGCCAAGGTGACGCACCTGCTGGAGGGCCGCTACAAGACCGGCACGCCGATGGTGGCGGACACGCTCGCCGCCCTGGTGGAGAAGCTCTCGGTCGATCGCGCGACCTGCGCGCGAACCCTCGAGGCGTACAACCGCGCGGTCACCGACGGCCGCTTCGATCCGACCGTGCGCGACGGCCTCGCCACCCAAGGGCTGCCGCTCGCCAAGTCGAACTGGGCGCAGCGACTCGATACGCCGCCCTTCGTGGCCTACCCGGTGACCGGCGGCATCACCTTCACCTTCGGAGGCGTGCGCGTCAACGACCGCGCGCAGGTCGTGAGCACGAGCTGGACGGCCATCCCCGGCCTCTACGCCTGCGGGGAGATGGTGGGCGGGCTGTTCCACGGCAACTATCCCGGTGGCACCGGCCTGATGTCGGGCGCGGTCTTCGGCCGGCTGGCCGGCGCGCAGGCGGCCTCGGACTGAGCGAGTGATCTCGCAGCGGGAGGATCGAGCGTGACGACCAGGCCGAAGATCGGATTCGTGGGGCTCGGAACCATGGGCGGGCAGATGGCAAAGCGGCTCGCCGGCAGCGGCTACGCGGTGACCGGCTTCGACGTGAGCGCGGACCGCGCGAAGCAGGCCGCCGCCGGCGGCGTCACCCTGGCCCCGTCGCCCGCGGGCGCGGCCAAGGGCGCGGACGTCGTGCTGTCGAGCCTGCCGGACCCGGCGATCGTCCGGCGCGCCTACCTGGGCCCCGAGGGCGTGCTCTCCGCGACGCGCGCGGGGATGACCTGCGTCGACATGAGCACGATCGATCCCGACACCTGGGGCGAGGTGGCGGCGGCCGCGAGGGCCGTCGGGGTGGACGCCCTCGACGCCCCGGTGAGCGGTGGCCCCGCCGAGGCGGGCGGCGGCACGCTCGTGTTCCTGATCGGCGGCGACGCCGCGGTGCTCGAACGCTGCCGTCCCCTGCTGCTGACGCTCGGCACGGAGATCCACCACATCGGCCCGCTCGGCTCCGGACTGGTGGTGAAGATCGTCAACAACATGATGTCGATGGCGAACGTGGCGGTGGCCGCGGAGGCCATGGTGCTCGGGGTGAAGGCCGGGGTGGATCCGCAGCGGCTCTTCGAGATCCTTTCCACCAGCGGCGGGCGCTCGCATCACTTCCTCAAGCGGTTCCCGAACGTGCTGGCCGGCGACTTCACGCCGAACTTCAGCATCGGGCTCTCGCGCAAGGACGTCTCGCTGGCGCTCTCGATGGCCGCCAAGCTCGAGATGCCGGTCCCGCTCGCCGCGATGGTGCGGCAGGTCTACGAGGCCGCCCATGCCCAGGGCTTCGGTCAGCTCGACATGGCCGGGGTCACGCGGCTCTACGAGCAGTGGACCGGCGTGACCGTGCGCAG
>DATMMH010000371.1:0-3071 GCA_035569855.1 Candidatus Dormiibacterota bacterium | reverse complement strand
CAAGATCGAGAAGCGGCTACGCGGCGCAGGCGACCGGCGCTTCCTGGAGCGGGTGTTCCACAAGCTGCTGCTCAACTTCACCTGGTGGGTCAACCGCAAGGACGCCGAGGGCATGAATGTGTTCCAGGGCGGCTTCCTCGGGCTCGACAACATCGGGGTCTTCGACCGATCGGCGCCGCTGCCTACCGGGGGCCATATCGACCAGTCCGACGGGACGAGCTGGATGGGGATGTACTGCCTGAACATGCTCGCGATCGCACTGGAGCTGGCCCGGGAGGACCCGGCGTACGAGGACGTGGCGAGCAAGTTCTTCGAGCACTTCGTGTACATCGCGCACGCCATGGACCATCGCGGCGGCGAGGAGGAGGACGCGAGCCTGTGGGACGAGGCCGACGGCTTCTTCTACGACGTGCTCCACCTGCCGAACGGCTCCAGCCGCCGGATGCGGATCCGCTCGATGGTCGGGCTGATCCCGCTCTACGCGGTCGAACCGCTTGAGCCAGAGATCGTGGACCGGCTGCCCGGTTTCAAGCGTCGGATGCAGTGGTTCATCGATCACCATCCGGACTTTCGCGATCACGTGATCGAGGTGGAGGAGCCCGGTCGTGGCGTGCGCCGGCTCCTGACGATCGTGACGGAGGACCAGCTGCCCAAGGTGCTCGGGGTGATGCTGGACGAGCGCGAGTTCCTCTCCGACTACGGCATCCGCGCTCTGTCGCGCTACCACCTGGACCACCCCTTCGTGGCGCGGGTGATGGGCGCCGAGTACCGGGTCTCGTACGAGCCGGGCGAGACGAGCACCGGGCTCTTCGGAGGCAACTCCAACTGGCGCGGGCCGATCTGGTTCCCCGTCAACATGTTGCTGATCGAGTCCCTGCAGAAGCTCCACTACTTCCACGGCGACGACCTCAAGGTGGCCTGCCCGACCGGCTCCGACCGGCTCATGTCGCTGTGGGACGTGAGCCTGGACCTGGAGCGCCGGCTCGCGCGCATCTTCCTGCGGGGAGCGGACGGGCGGCGCCCGGTCCTGGGCACTGCCGAGCGCTTCCAGACCGACCCGCACTGGCGGGACCTGATCCCGTTCCACGAGTACTTCAACGGCGACACCGGCGCCGGGCTCGGGGCGAGCCACCAGACCGGCTGGACCGCCCTCGTTGCCAAGCTGCTCCAGCAGCTCGGCGGCTCCTCCGCCGCCACCCCGAAGGAGGGTGACCTGTGAGCGGCCACTCGGCGACGGTCCCGGAGCCGGTCCCGGCCTGACGCCAGACGTCGCCAGACGTGACGACACCCTCACGGACCGGCGGTGCTCCTGCCCCGGATTCTCTCGAGCCGGTGGCATCCCGCGCGCTGCGAGAGGTCCGGGACGGCATGCTCCTCGGGCTCGGCTCCGGTCGTGCGGCGTCGGCATTCGTGCGGGCGCTGGGTGCGAGAGTCGGGCGGGGGCTCCGGGTACGCGGGGTGCCCACGTCGGAGGCCACCGCGGCGCTCGCGCGCGAGGTTGGCATCACGGTGGCCGCACTCGACGAGGGAGTCCTCGATCTCACCGTGGACGGGGCCGACGAGGTGGATCCCCGGCTCGATCTCATCAAGGGCTACGGCGGCGCGCTGGTGCGCGAGCGGATCGTGGCCGCGGCGTCCCGGCGGCTGGTGATCCTGGTCGGCGAGGAGAAGCTCGTCCCGGTGCTCGGAGCTCGAGGACGGCTGCCGGTCGAGGTGATACCCTTCGGGTGTCCGCTCGCGATGCGAGAGCTGTCGGCGCTGGGCTGCCGACCGTCGTTGCGTACGAGCGGGGGGCGGCCTTTCGTCAGCGACAACGGCAACTGGATCGTGGACTGCGGAGTGCGGGCCATCGAGGCGCCGGCGGCGTTCGCGCGCGATCTGAAGGCGGTGCCCGGAATCGTGGACGCCGGGCTGTTTCTTGGCATGGCATCTCTGGTGCTGGTGGCGACCGCGAACGGAATGCGGGAGCTTCAGCCGGGAGCAGGGTGCAGGTGAGGACGATCAGGCGGTTGCCCGATGCGGAGGCGGTGAGTCGGGCCGCCGCACAGGACCTGGTGGAGCTGGCGCGTGCGGCCATCGTCGAGCGTGGACGCTTCTGCGTCGCGCTCTCGGGCGGCTCGACGCCTCGCCGAATGTACGAGATCCTCGCGGAGGCCCCGCGCTGGGCCGAGATCGACTGGCGGCGCGTCGAGGTCTTCTGGGGAGACGAGCGGGCCGTACCCCCCGAGCATCCCGACTCGAACTACGGCGCTGCCGCCGCCGTGCTGCTGGGCAAGGTAGGCATCGCGACGGAGTGCATTCACCGCGTCCACGGCGAACTACCGGATCCCGAGGACGCCGCCGCGCAGTATCAGGACGAGATCGCCCGCGTCTTCGGCACGCCTTCCGAGGGCCTGCCGCCTGTCTTCGACCTGGTCTTGCTGGGTATGGGCCCGGACGGCCACACCGCCTCGCTGTTCCCCTACAGTCAGCCCCTGACCGAGCGGCGACGGTGGGTGGTCGGGTACGAGGTCGCGCGACTCGGCAAAGCGCGCATCACCATGACCCCGCCGATCCTGAATCGAGCGGCGGAGATCCGGCTCTTGGTCACCGGGGCCGACAAGGCGGGCGTGCTCCGGGAGGTCCTGACCGGCCCCCGCGAGCCCGAGCGGCTGCCCGTCCAGCTGGTGGTCCCGGAGGCCGGGCGTCTCGTCTGGTTCCTCGACCGAGCCGCGGCCGCCGAGCTGGCGCCCGATCGGCCCGCCTGAGGTCCCGGACCTCGGACGGGTTTTGTCAGGGAGCCCTGGTGGGCGGCCCGGAAGGACGCTCGCCCAGATCGTGGAGCAGGCGGGCAGTGGTGAGCACGCCCTGGAAGAGATGGTCCAGGCGCAAGTGCTCGTTCGGGCTGTGCTGGCGGTTGTTCGCGTTCGCGTAGGGCACCACGATGGTCGGCAATGCCAGGATGTCCGTGAAGGCCCAGAGCGGGACGCTGCCGCCCATCGTCGGCAGCACGACCGCGGGCGCCCCGCCGTGAGCCCGCTCCACCGACTCGATCACGAGGCGTGAGATGGGCAGATCCGCCGGGGTCTTGG
>DATMMH010000370.1:0-3276 GCA_035569855.1 Candidatus Dormiibacterota bacterium | reverse complement strand
CACATCTCGGTCAGGTTCAGGTTCGCCTCCAGCGCCGCTTTCTGGTAGCCAGTGGAGCCGCCCCCGAGATAGCCGGCCGGGAAGCCGGCCGCCTCGACCATGCGGGCCATCAGCGGGTTCAGGACGAGCGGCGCGGTGACGGGCAGCCGCGCCTGCATCAGCGTGCGAATCGACGGGCCCATGACGAGTGACCTCTCTTTCCTGGTGCGCTCATTCTCCACATGGCGTCTGCGCGGTCAACTGCGGCGTATGATGGGGCCGAACCGCCGGAGGAGGGCTCATGAGAGGGACACGAGCGCTATCGATGGGAGGGGCCGCCATCGGCCTCGTCGTCCTCCTGGCCGCGGGCCTGCCTCGGCTCGGCGCGCAGTCGGATACCGACCCCGCGCTTCGCCTCGGGGCCGGCGATCTGGGCGGCGTGGTCACCAGCGCGAACGGCCCGGAGGCCGGCGTCTGGGTCATCGCCGAGACCAGCGAGCTGCCGACCCGCTTCGCCAAGATCGTGGTCACCGACGACCGCGGGCGCTACGTGGTCCCCGACCTGCCGAAGGCGCGCTACCGCGTGTGGGTCCGCGGCTACGGGCTCGTCGACTCCCCGCCCGTCGAGGCCGCGCCGGGCGCGCTCGTCAACCTGGAGGCGGTGGTGGCCCCGAGCGCGGCCGCGGCCGCCGAGTACTATCCCGCGATCTACTGGTACTCGATGCTCAAGGTGCCCGAGCCGGGCGAGTTCCCGGGCACCGGCCCCGGCGGCAACGGCATCGCGGAGACGATGTGGAGCCAGGCCCAATGGCTCGACGTGGTCAAGACCGACGGCTGCTACACCTGCCATCAGCTCGGCAACAAGGCGACCCGCACGATCCCGAAGGAGCTGGGCCAGTTCGGCTCTTCGGTGGAGGCCTGGAGCCGGCGCGTCGTCTCCGGCCAGGCGATGACGCAGATGACCACCAATCTGGGCCGGCTCGGCGCGCCCCGGGCGCTCGCCCTCTTCGCGGATTGGACCGATCGCATCGCCGCCGGCGAGCTGCCCGCCGCCACGCCGGAGCGGCCCCAGGGCGTGGAGCGCAACCTGGTGGTGAGTCTCTGGGACTGGGCCACGCCCACCGCCTATCTCCACGACGAGGTCTCCACCGACAAGCGCATCCCGACGCTCAACGCCAACGGCCCGATCTACGGCGCTCCCGAGGAGAGCACCGATTTCTTCCCGATCCTCGACCCGCTCCGCTACCGGGCCCGCGCGCTCCGCATGCCGGTGCGCGATCCGAAGCCGCCGTCCTCTCGTGAAAATCCGATGACTCCCTCGGCCTACTGGGGGCAGGAGCCGATCTGGGATAGCCGGACCAGCATGCACAACCCGATGCTCGACGAGCAGGGACGGGTGTGGTTCACCTCCCGGGTCGGGCCGGCGGACAATCCCGACTTCTGCAAGAGGGGCTCGGATCATCCCTCGGCCCGCCTGTTCCCCCTCGAGCAGTCGGGTCGGCATCTCTCGGTGTACGATCCCCGGCGCGGCACGATCACCCTGATCCGCACGTGCTTCCCGACGCATCATCTGCAGTTCGGCTTCGACGCCAACCAGACGCTCTGGACCAGCGCGGGCGGCCCGGGCAGCGGGGTGGTGGGATGGCTCAACCGGAAGATGTTCGACGCGACCGGCGACGAGGCGAAGTCGCAGGGCTGGACCGCGCTCGTCCTCGACACCAACGGCAACGGCCGGCGCGACGACTACGTGGAGCCGGACCAGCCGATCGACCCGGCCAAGGACAGGCGCATCGCCGCCGCGTTCTACGGCATCGCCCCGAGCCCGGTGGACGGCACCGTCTGGGGATCGGTGCTGGGCTTCCCCGGCGCCATCGTGCGCCTCAATCCCGGCGCGAATCCGCCCGCCACCGCGCTGGCCGAGGTCTACACGCCGCCGATGCCGGGTTACTCGCCGCGGGGCATGGACATCGACGGCAGCGGGGTGGTGTGGGCGCCGCTCGCGAGCGGGCATCTCGCCAGCTTCGATCGACGCAAGTGCAAGGGCCCGCTCAACGGGCCCACCGCCACCGGCCCCCACTGCCCGGAGGGCTGGACGCTCTACCCGTTCCCCGGCCCGCAGCTCGCGAACGTGACCGAGGCGGGCAGCGCGGAGGCGAGCTACTACACCTGGGTGGACCAGCACGACACACTCGGGCTCGGCCGCGACGTGCCGTTCGCCACCGGCAACGCCAACGAGTCGCTGCTGGCCCTCGTGGACGGTCGGTTCGTCAACCTGCGCGTGCCGTACCCTATGGGCTTCTTCGCCAAGGGCATGGACGGGCGCATCGATGATCCGGCCGCGGGCTGGAAGGGCCGCGGCATCTGGACCACCTACGCCACCCGGGCTCCGTTCCACCTGGAGACCGGCAAGGGGACGACGAGCAAGGTCGTGAAGCTCCAGCTCCGCCCCGACCCGCTCGCGCGGTGAGGGCCGCTACACCGCCAGGAAGCCTCCGTCCACGACCAGCTCGGTCCCGGTGATGTAGGACGCCTCGTCCGAGGCGAGGAAGAGCACCGCGTAGGCGACCTCCTCGACTCGGCCCTCGCGCTTGAGCGGTACCGCCTCCAGGAACGGCTTGCGCCACGCTGGGTCCGCCGACGTCTTCGACGTGCGCATCGGCGGCATGAAGCCGGGGTGCACCGAGTTCGCCCGGATCCCGTCGCGCGCGTACTGCACCGCTGCGGACTTCGTCATGATGCGCACCGCGCCCTTGGAAGCGTTGTAGGCCATGTGGAGCTTGTCCTGGCCCACGAAGCCCGAGATCGACGAGATGTTGACGATGGCCCCGCCGCCCGACTGGCGCATGGCCGGCACCGCGTGCTTCATGCCGAGGAACACGCCCTTAGCGTTCACGCCCATGATCGTGTCCCACGACTTCGTGCTGTGCGTGTCCGGGTCCTGCGAGCCGCTGATCCCCGCGTTGTTGACCAGGATGTCGAGCCGGCCGTAGGCGCCGGTCGTCGCGCGGATCACGTCCTCCCAGTCGCTCTCGCTGGTGACGTCGAGCGTGGCGAAGCGGGCCTTGCCTCCGTCCGCGCCGATCTTGGCCGCCACCTGCCGGCCGGCCGTCTCGTCCACGTCGGCCACCACCACCGCGGCTCCCTCGCGGCCGAAGATCAGGGCCTCGCTCTCGCCCATGCCGTGCGCGCCTCCGGTGATGATCGCCACCTTTCCACCGAGCCTCATGGTCTCTCCTCCTTGGTCGCCGGTCTCCCCGCCGGCGAGCGGCGCCGACTATAGCACGCGGCGTTTGCTAG
>DATMMH010000369.1:0-5236 GCA_035569855.1 Candidatus Dormiibacterota bacterium | reverse complement strand
GGACGCGGGCGCCGCGATCAATCGGTTGATGGCGCCGGTTCTCCGACAGGGGCTGCCGGTCGAGGAGGTCGAGCGGCTGACCCGGGCGGTGGCGATGGGATTGCACCACGTGTACCTGACCACCGGTCTGCTCGCCGCGCTGACGATCTTCCTCGCGCTGTCGCTCCCGCGCGGGTTCGGCCCGACGCGCCGCGCGCGTCGCGGCTGATCGTCGGGCCGCCGCCCTACGTCTGCAGGTCGCCCACCGCCCCGGCGAGGGCCTCGAGCTCGGAGCGCCACGAGCGCGGGGTCACCACCGGCCGCACCACGAACTTGGAGAAGCCGACCGCGATGAACTGCTCGATCAGCTTGCGGAGCGCGGGCAGCCCCACCGGGGTCAGCTCGAGGGATCGGGGCCGCCGGGCGCTCATCACCCGCGCGGTGGCCGGATCGATCGGCGCGCTCGCGTAGCCGATGCTCACCCCGAAGTGCTCGCCGCTGATCGCGCGTCCGGCCCGCGCCGCCGCCGCCTCGATCACGACGCGCCCGGCGGCCGCCTCCTCCGGCGTGCACAGCGAAGGCAGCCACCCGTCGGACAGGCGGCCGCAGCGCTCGAGCGCCGCCGGAACCGTGCCGCCGAGCCACACCTCGAGCGGCCGCTGCACCGGCAGCGGCGAGAGCTTCACGTCGCGGAGCTGCCCGGCGGGGCCGTCGTGGCTGACCGTCTCGCCGGCCCAGAGGCGGCGCAGCAGCGGCAGCGCCTCGTCGATGAAGGCGCCGCGCTGCTTGGGGTCGACGCCGATGGCCTCGCGCTCCGGGGCGTAGGTGAGCCCGGGCACCAGCGTGACGAGCAGGCGCCCGCGGGAGAGCACGTCGAGGCTCGCGAGCTGCTTGGCGAGGCGCAGCACGTTGCGGCCCGGCAGCAGCATGGTCGTGCCGATCTTCAGTCGCGGATTGCTCGCGGCGGCCCAGGAGAGGCCGACCACCGGATCGAGCACGGGGCCGGTCAGCACTTCCGAGAGCCACAGGGAGTCGAACCCCAGCTCGTCGAGGCCCGAGACGAGCTCGCTCAGCGCCTCCATCGTCGGGGATGCGCCCCCGGCGCCCACACCGATCCGGATCTTCATGGCGGCTCGATTCTACCGCGTTCGCCGGCTGCCCTGTCGTATGGTTCTGGCTGTGGTCGTCCATCTGATCGACGGGACCTACGAGCTGTTCCGCTACTTCCTTTCCCCGGGCGCGGCCTTCGTCCGGAGCGCTCCCGAGGAGCTCCGGGCGGTGCACGGGGTCGTCGGATCGATCCTGGGCATGCTGGAAGAGGGCGCCACGCACCTGGGCGTGGCCACCGACCACGTCGTCGAATCGTTCCGCAACGCGCTCTGGCCGGGCTACAAGACCGGCGAGGGCATGGACCCGGTGCTCTACGCCCAGTTCGAGCCGGTCGAGCAGGCGCTGAGCGCGCTCGGCGTGGTCGTCTGGGCGATGGTCGAGTTCGAGGCCGACGACGCGCTGGGCGCGGCGGCGGCGCTGGCCGCGGCCGATCCGCGCGTCGCGCAGGTCGTCGTCTGCTCGCCGGACAAGGACCTGGCCCAGTGCGTGCGCGGCGAGCGGGTCGTGCAGCTCGATCGCCGGCGGCGCGAGGTGCGCGACGAGTCCGGGGTGCGGAAGAAGTTCGGGGTCCCGCCCGCGTCGATACCGGACTGGCTGGCCCTGGTGGGGGACAGCGCCGACGGCTATCCGGGCCTGCGCGGCTGGGGCCCGGCCTCCGCGGCCACGGTGCTCGCGCGCTACGGGCACCTCGAGCAGATTCCGCGGCAGGACACCGAGTGGGACGTGCCGGTGCGCGGCGCGGCGCGCCTGGCCGCCACGCTGGCCGAGCAGCGCGAGCGCGCGCTGCTCTTCCGCGAGCTCGCCACGCTGCGGACCGACGCGCCGCTCGGCGTCGACGTCGACGGGCTCCGGTGGACCGGGCCGCGTGCGGACTTCGCGACGTGGTCGGCGCGGCTCGGGACCCCCGCGTTCGCCGAGCGCGCCACGAAGCTGGCGGCGGCACGCGCCGCGGTCGCGCGCTGAGCCGCCGGTGCCGCCCGATCCCCCGGTGACGGCGCGGCCGGCGCGGCTGGCCGCGCTCCGACACCGGGACTTCCGGCTCTTCTGGATCGGCCAGCTCGTCTCGCTGATCGGGACGTGGATGCAGAGCGTGGGTCAGGCGTGGCTCGTGCTCGAGCTCACCGGCTCGCCGTTTCATCTCGGCCTGGTCACCGCGCTGCAGTTCGCGCCCATCCTGATCCTCTCTCCGGTCGGCGGGGCCCTCAGCGATCGCTTCCCGAAGCGGCGGATCATCCTGCTGACCCAGGCCACGATGATGGGACAGGCGTTCGTGCTCGCGGGCCTCGTGTGGAGCGGCCACGTGCGCTACTGGCACGTGGCGGTGCTGGCCGCGGTCTACGGCCTCGGGCGCGCCATCGACATCCCGGCGCGGCAGGCGTACATCACCGACCTGGTCGGCCGGCCCGATCTCGCGAACGCGGTCGCGCTCAATTCGGTGGTCTTCAACGGCGCCCGCATCGTGGGTCCCGCGGTCGCGGGCTTGCTCATCGCGCGCTTCGGTGTGGCCCTCGCCTTCTTCCTGAACGGGCTGAGCTTCGTGGCCGTGCTGGCCGCGCTCCTCGCGACGCGGACGCCGGGCAATCCCGATCCGGCCGGACGGCTCGGCATCCGGGAAGGGGTGTGGGGCGCGCTGGCTTACGCGGCCCGTACGCCGCCCGTCGCCTTCACCCTGTCCCTGCTGGTCGTGGTCAGCATCCTCGTGCTCAATTTCAACGTCGTGGTCCCGCTCGTCGCGAAGAGGGTGCTGAACGAGGGCGCGCACGGCTTCGGGCTCCTGATGTCGTCGCTGGGGGCCGGAGCGGTGGTGGCGGGCATCGCGCTGACCCTGTTCCGGCGCGGCCGGCCGCCCTTGTGGTCTCTGGCCGCCTCCGCCGCGGTGCTCAGCGTCGGGACGGCGTCACTGGCGATGGTGGGCCAGTTCGGGACGGCCGCCGCGCTGCTCGTCGCGCTCGGCTGCTGTCAGATCGTGTTCTCGACCGGCTGCAACACCACGCTGCAGCTCGACACGCCGGATGCGCTGCGCGGGCGGGTGATGGGCCTCTACGCGCTCGCCAATGCCGGGATGACTCCGTTCGGGGCGCTCCTGATCGGTACCATCGCGGAGCACCTGGGCGTGCGCACCGCCTGCGCCCTGGGCGGCGGCAGCGGCCTGGTGGCGGTCGCGGTGCTCGTGCTCATCGGCCGCCGCGCGGGCCTCAACCTGTCACCGCGTCACAGCGCGGCCTCGATCAGGTAGGGCCCGGGCGCGGCGAGGCCCGTCGCGAACTGCTTGTTGAACTCCTCCGCGGTGGTGGCGCGGCTCGCGGGCACGCCCATGCCGCGGGCCATCGCCACCCAGTCCAGATCGGGGCGGCCGATGTCGAGCATGTCGGCCGCCTTGGGGCCGGGTGTGCCGGCGCGGACGCCGGAGAGCTCGTGGCGCAGGATCGCGTACGTGCGGTTCGCAAAGACCACGGTGGTGACGTCGAGGCCCTCGCGCGCCTGGGTCCAGAGCGCCTGCACGGTGTACATGCCGCTGCCGTCGCCCTCGAGGCACACCACCTTGCGGTCCGGGCACGCGACGGCGGCGCCGGTGGCCAGCGGCAGGCCGAGGCCGATCGAGCCGCCCATGTTGTTCATCCAGTCGTGCGGCGGGGCGCCCGCGGTCGTCTTGAAGAAGCCGCGGCCGGTGGTGACCGACTCGTCGGAGATGATCGCGCCCTCGGGCAGCAGCGCGCCGAGCGCGGCGGCCAGCGTTTCCGGCGTGAGCGCGCCGCTGGGGAGCGCGGGGCGACCGGGTTGCTGGACCACCTCGCCGTTCTTCTTCGCGCCGACCGCCTCGGCGAGCGCCTCCAGCGCGCCGACCGAGTCCTCGGCGATCGAGGAGAGCTGGTGGATCTGGCAGCCGTCGGGGGTCAGCACGCTCGGCTTGTCCGGATAGGCGAAGAAGGCCACCGGTGCCTTGGCGCCCACCAGGATCAGGTGGCGGACGTCCTTCAGCACCGCCAGCGCCTGGTCCACGGGGTAGGGCAGCCGCTCGATCGGCACGCGGCCGGCGCCGCGCTGGATCCGGGCATTGGAACCCTGAGCGATGATGCGCGCCCCGGTCGCGGTGGCGATGCGGCCGGCCAGGGCCAGGCCCCGCTCACGCACCGCCAGGCCGGTCAGCATGAGCATCGCCGGCTCGCCCGAGCGCAGCGCGTTGGCGCAGCGCTCGACGGTGTGCGCGGTGACCTGCTCGCGCGGAACCACCGGCGGCACCGCGGCGACGCCGTCGGCCTCGTTCCACGCGGTGTCGGCGGGCAGGATCAGGGTGGCGATCTGACCGGGCGCGGTGCGCGCCGCCGCGATGGCCGCCGCGCCGTCGGCCGCGACCGCGCGGGCGCTCGGAGACGTGCGGACCCACGCCGAGACCGGACGCGCGATGCCCTCGATGTCGGAGGTGAGCGGCGCGTCGTGCTTGATGTGGTAGGTCGCGTGCTCGCCCACGATGTTGACGATGCCGGAAGCGGCCTTGCGCGCGTTGTGGAGGTTCGCGAGCCCGTTGCCGAGGCCGGGCCCCAGGTGGAGCAGGGTGGCCGCCGGCTTGTCGGCCATGCGCCAGTAGCCGTCGGCCGCGCCGGTCACCACGCCCTCGAACAGGCCCAGCACGCAGCGGATGCCGTCGACCTTGTCGAGCGCGGCCACGAAGTGCATCTCCGACGTGCCGGGGTTGGTGAAGCACACGTTGACGCCGCCGGCTACCAGCGTTCGGGCCAGGCTCTCTGCACCGTTCATCGTGGTCTCCTCGAGGTCAGTTCACTCAGTTCACGCGGCGCTCGCGGCCGGCCCAGTACGGCTCGCGCAGCTTGAACTTCTGCAGCTTGCCGGTCGCGGTGCGAACCAGGCTGTCGCGCACCTCGATGGAGGTCGGGCACTTGTAGTGCGCCATCCGGCCCCGGCAGTGCTCGACGAGGTCACGCTCGGTGGCGGTGGCGCCCGGACGGAGCACGACCAGGGCCTTGATGGTCTCGCCCCACTTCTGGTCGGGTACGCCGATCACCGCGACCTCCGCCACCGCCGGGTGCTGGAAGAGGCAGTCCTCCACCTCGATGGACGAGACGTTCTCGCCGCCGGTGATGATCACGTCTTTCTTGCGGTCGCTGATCGCGATGTACGCGCCGTCCTC
>DATMMH010000368.1:0-11869 GCA_035569855.1 Candidatus Dormiibacterota bacterium | reverse complement strand
GCCTGCGCGTTGGAGGCGTACGCGGTCCGGCCGTCCGGATCGGCCTGCTCGAGTCCCGCCGCGACCGCCTGCACCTGCAGGCGAGCGAGACCTGGATCGAGCCAGACGTGTGGATCGGCGGCCGCGCCGATCCGCAGCAGGGTGATGCCGCGGCTGGCGCTGACGACCACCGTGCGGCCCCCCCCGAGATCTGCCAGCAGCCGCTCCGCCCACGCGTCGATGCTGGTGCCGGAGTGCACGAAGACGGCTGAGCGCTGGACCTGCGAGACGTCGCGCGGCGAGGGCTCCCAGTCGTGGGGCTCGACGCCCGGCGGCACCAGCGGCACCACCTCCGCGCGATTGCCGGCCACCTGTCGGGAGAACTCCCACATCGGGTAGATCGTCGCGACGACCACCGGCTTTCCCGCCGGCGCGGCCGGCCCGCAGCCGGCGGCGGCCAGCAGGACGAGCCCGAGGAGCGTGAAGCTGGTTCTCACGGGCCGGCGGCCCTACTTCACCGAGATCGGGATGCGGATCTCGATGGTGGACGCGACCGGCTTGCCCGCCTGCATGGCGGGAAAGAATCGCCACCGCTTGAGGGTCTCGATCAGCGCCCGGTTGAGATCGGGATCGCTCGTGGGCTCGGTCAGCTCGACCTCGGCGCTGCCGCCGGCGGTGACGCGAAACCGCGCCACCGCCACTAGCTCCATGGTCCGACGCCGGAGCGACTCGGGAATCTCGGGCAGCGGCTTGTAGATCGCCCGCGCGCTCATGTTCTCGGTGCCGCCAGGCGGGCCCTGGGGACCTCGCGAGGGCGGCAGCGCCGCGACCAAGGTTTCCGCCGGGGGACCGGAGGCCGCGCTGGGCGCCGAGGGCGCGACGGGCACCGTGGCGGCAGCCGCCACAGGCACCGCCGGATCAGTCGAGACAGCGGGCGTGGGGTCGCGCGGTACCTCGACCCGCGCTTCCGGCTGGGGCGGGCGCAGGGCCAGCGGCTCGACTCGCGCCTTCGGGGGAGGCGGAGGTCGCCGGGCAGGAGGCGCGGGCGGGGTGGGCTGGGGCGCGGCGGGCACCGTCACGGGCAGCTCGACGATCTGGACGTCGATGGGCCGGGGGACCGCCTGATTGGCCGGCTGGCGCAGGAGGGACAGGAAGCCGATCTGGGAGAGCAGGGTCAGGATCAGGGCGGCCGGCACCAGCCAGGGCAGCCTCGACCAGGGGTCGTCGCGCAACCGGATCGCCGTCTCGGGCATGGGCGTGCGCCGGGGGCTACTTGGGGGTGACCGCGAAGAGGAAGTGCTCGGCGCCGGCCTCGCGGGATTTCAGCATGGCCTGCACCACGATGCCGCTCGGGGCGGCGCTGTCCACCGCCACGACCACGTTGGTGCCGGCGGGGGCGAGCAGGGGCCGGAGGGTGGCGGGCAGGGTGTCGAGGGTGACCGGGGTCCGATCGAGCAGGATCTCGCCATCGCGGGTCACGGTCAGGGTGACCGAGCGCAGGGCCTGCAGGGGGGGCGCCTGGCCGCGGGGCAGGTTCACGGCCAGGGAGTGCAGGTTCTGGAGCGAGAGCGAGGCCAGCATGAAGGTGGCGAGCAGGAAGAACATCACGTCGATCATCGGGATGATCTCGATGCGGCCGCGGCGCCGCTGGCGCAGCGCGCGGAGCTTCACGGCGCGGGGTCCTTGGCCTCGAGGCGGAGGAAGTCGACGACGCGGGTGCCGAGCTGCTCCATCTCGTCCATGACCTGGGCCTGGCGGTGCGAGAAGTAGTTGAAGGCGAACAGGGCGATCAGGGCGATGAAGAGGCCGACGGCGGTGGCGATCAGGGCCTCGGCCACGCCGCCGGTGACGCCGCGGGGATCGACGAGCCCCTCCGTTCCGAAGAGGTGGAAGGCGCGGATCATGCCGGTGATGGTGCCGAGCAGGCCGAGCAGGGGCGCGGCGGTGACGATGGTCTCGAGGATCCAGAGCCAGCGGCCGAGCGATTGCTCGATCAGGGTGGCCTCCTCGGCGGCCCGCGACTCCACCCACCAGGCGGGGCGGGTGCGGTTGTCGAGGATGACGCGGAAGAAGCGGCCGAAGTAGTTGCGAGGATCGAGGCGTCCCACGCGCTGCTCGAGGTCGTCCCAGGCGAAGCCGTAGGTCTCGAGCACCGCGAGCAGCGGGGCGGGCAGGCGGGTCCGGGTCGCGTAGACGAACGCCTTCTCCAGAATTACCACGACGGCCACCACCGCGAGGAGCAGCAGCGGATAGATCATGGCGCCGCCCACGCGGAGGGCCGCGACGAAACCCTGGAGATCCTGCATCGGTGCTCCCTTCTTGCGCTGTCTAGAATTCCTTCTGCAGCCCGCCGTAGAAGGCGCGCCGGGGGCCGAACTGCGGGGCGAAGACCCCGAGCCCGGTGCCGCTCCGGATCTCATACTTCTCGTCCCACAGATTGATGATATCGAATCGAGCGGTCATCTTCCCGAACGCGGGGAGGGTGAATCCGTGCTGGATGCCGATGTTGGCTTGCTGATAGGGTCGGACCGAGGAGTCGTTGGGATGCACGACGGTGCGTCGCAGCCCGCTGCCCGCCAGGAAGTCCAGGCTGAACCGCGTGGACTGCGTGCCGGACCACGGCACGAGGTACGCGGCCCCCGCCGACGCGGTGATGAGCTGGTAATGATCGGTATGGATGTAGTGGTTAAAGATGTACGCGAGGTCGTCCGCAGTGAACAGCGACTGCGCGGTCTCGATGCGCTTGCCCCACTGCTGGGCCGCGGCCAGGTTGCCGTAGGCCGAGAAGCCCCCCACCGCGTAGGAAGCGCTCAGCTCGACGCCGTAATTGTAGCCCGACTTGTAGTTGAAGGGCGTGTTGAAGACGGGGGCACCAAATTGGCCGTCATCGAGTAGGTGTTGCGCCTGCTTCCAGTAGGCGTCGAGTCCCACCTTGAGACCCGGGATGATCTGCTGCGTGACCCCGGCGTCGAGATAGTTGGCGCGCTCGGCCTTGATGACCGTGTTCTTCGTGGTCGCCGCCTCGGCGGTGGTGCCCACGAACCGGTTCAGGGTGCTGTCCGGGGTGAAAACGAGTGGGGGCGGGGTGAAGTAGCGGGCATACCCGGCGTGCACCGTCGTGGTTGGGGTTGCCATCCACACCACATTGAGCCGCGGGCTCGGCTGCAACTCGGTCCGGAAGCCGTCGTAGTAGTCGAAGCGTAGGCCGCCATTGACGGTGACGGTGGGCAGGATCCGCCAGGCATCCTGGCCGTAGATGCTGTACGTGTAGCCGGTGATGCCGACGCTGTCGAAGATCTTGAACGGGGTGTCGGGCACCGTCGGGTCCGTCGAGAGCACGGACGAGGTGGTCTGCAGGCTGCTCCGCTCCGCGACGAAATAGATCCCGGTCCGCAGGGTGTGCGTCGGGGTGAGCACGTAGCTGCTGTCAGCCTGCAGTCCGGTCGCCACGCTGCTCCGGTGGAAGTCCTGCGCGATCCCGTTGAACAGCAGATCGGGAAGCGAATCGGGATGGAAATGGATGTCACTGTACCGGCTGAAGACCGAGATCTGGTAGGCGAGGTCCTTGTCCGCCTTCAGATAGGACAAGACCCCATAGTAGTTCTGCTCGAGCTGGGTTTCATTGGTCTTGGTGGAATCGAAGGTGTCGATCCCATTGACGGTGAGGCCGAGCTGTGGGGTCTGGCCTGGCCTGTTCGGGATCTGGAAATGGCCGACGAAGGTGCCGAAGATCGCGCTCACCTTGCTGGTGGCATCCAGGAGGTATTCCAAGTAGCCGAAGCCGTGCCCCTGCTTGGTCGCGTCGTGGATCGGGGAGTCGGGCGTCGCTTGCGTGATGCCGATGTTGTTGTGGAGGAAGTCGCCCGACAAGTAGTAATTCAGGCGCCCGACCGAGCCGCGGTACTCCGCGCTCGGCTGGATCCAGGAGTGGCTGCCGCCGTAGAGGCCGACGTACCCGCCCGGGTCGAAGGTCCCGCTCTTGGTCTGCACGTCCACGATGCCGGCGGTGCGGAGGCCGAACTCGGCGGGCAGCGCCCCGGTGATGAGCTCGATCGAGCTGGCCAGGCGCGGGCTCAAGCCGCCGCCCTGTCCGAAGAAGCTGACGCCGTCGGGCAATGCGATCCCGTTGATGCGGTACTGGACGTTCGCGTGCTCGTTGCGGACGTGGAGGAAGCCACCTTCGGTGGAATCCTGCGTCACGCCCGGGGCCTGCAGGATGACCTGGGTGAGCGGGGCGTTGTCGCCCTGGGGCAGGCTCTCGATCGCCTGCCGGTTGAACTCGTACGTCGAGGCCCCGATGCGCGGCTGGATACTGATGCGCGCCTCTTCCAGACGCTTGGCCGCGACCGCCAGGTCGAGCGCCTGCTTGGAGGCGAGCGCGAGCTCGACGCCGGCCGCGCCGGTCTCGGAGACCGTCACCACCGACGTGGCGGTGTCGAACCCCGCCTTTTCCCCGACCACGACGTAGGAGCCCGGCGCGACGTTCGAGAAGCTGAACGCGCCCCGATCGTCGGCGGTCGTCTGGCCGACCACCTTGCCGTCGCCGCTCTCGATCCTGACCTGCGCGCCGCCCAGCGGCCGGCCGAGCGCGTCCTTGACCGTGCCGGCCACCCGGCCGGCCTGCGCGGCGGCCGGGAGCGCGCCGGCCGCGATCGCGCACAGCAGCAGCGCGACGATGATGAGGGCCCGTGCCGGGCCCCGTTCGATGGACGCATGCATGACGTGCTCCTCCGATGATCGACAGGGTCGCTTGAGGGCGCGGAGCGCCCATGAGTGCAACGACTGGTGCGACCGAGGTCTCAGGCGAGCGGAGGAGCGCGAGAAGCGGAGGCGAGCGCGACGGGTGCGGGAAGACCCGCGTCCCGAGCGGGCGGGGCTTCGCCGGTTCCGCGCGGCACCCAGAGCGAGACGGGCGGCGGAGTCGTGGCGGCCTGGCCGCGCGCGGCGGCGATCTCGGAGAGGGGGCACTCGCCGTCGTACAGGCCCGCGCGGTCCGCCCCGTGGACGTGGAGCGGGCGCGCGGCGGTGACGACGAACAGCAGCGCCGGGAAGACGAGGAGCAGGCAGAGGAGACGCGAGCGACGGGACCAATGCATGACTGGGGGCTAGTTATACGGGAGACGTGCCGATTTTGCAACCTCGTGGGCTACTTGACGATCGGGTAGCGGCGGCGGAGCCAGCCGTCGTAACCCTCCTGGAGCACCACGTGGTTGAGGTAGCCCTTGGCCTCGAGGAAGCTGTACGCGGTGGCCGCCTCCTCGATCGAGCACTGGCAGTAGAGCACCACCATCGGCGTGGTCGGGATCTCGCCGTAGCGCCGGTCCAGCTCCCCGATCGGCACCGAGATCGCGCCGGGGAGGTGCCCGCCCTGGAACTCGCGCGGCTTGCGCAGGTCCACCACGACCACCGGCTGGTGCGAGTCGATCAGCCACTTGAGGTAGTCGGGCTCGGTCATGGCCACGCTCGGCGGGCCTCCGTGGGCGGCCCGCGCCGGAGCCGGCGCGAGCGCCAGCGCGAGCCCCAGGCCGAGCAGGCTCAGCCCGAGCGCGAGGGCCAGCGGGATCGGGCGGGCCCCGGCCGCGCGACGGGGCCTCACCGCGTTTCCTTCGCGAGCGCGGTGATCTCCACGTTGGGAGGCACGCCGGTCAGGGTGAAGCTCACCACGTCGCCGATGTCGAGCCCCTGGTAGAGCTGAGGATCGTGCACGCGGAAGCCCATGGTCATCGAGCCCATGTATCCGGCCAGGTCCTCGTGGGTGAGCACCACCACGTTCAGCTCCGGCAGAACCGCGCGCACGATCGCGCGAGAGTGCCAGGTGCGCTCGACGCCGGCCACGAGCTGCTGCTGGCGGGCCCGCTGAAGCTCGTCGCCCAGGCGCACGGTCTCGCGGCCCCAGGCCAGATATCCGAGAAGCAGCCCGAGTCCCAGGGAGAGGTTGATCAGGACGACGACGCGCCAGAGTCGCATGACCGCCCTAGTGTACGTGCTCCTCCGGCGCCGGGCCCTCCGGCGTCTCCTTGTCGATGATCTGGATCTGCTCCACCAGCGTGGGCAAGGCGTCCCATCCCGCGCCCGGAGATCCCGGCAGCCAGCGCGCACGGATGTAGCCCTGGCGATCGAGCAGGAACTCGGCGTGGAGCGGCGGCGCGCCCCGCGGCGAGAGCGATCGCGGGGTCAGGCCGCGGCCGAGCAGCGCGTAGGTCGTCGCGATCTCGGTGGCGCCGTCGGTGATCACCGGGAACAGGATCGGAGGCCGGTCGCCGAGGCGGCGGATGATCTGATCCGGCTCGCCGAGCGGGACCGCCACGATCTCGGTGCCGAGGGACTGGATCGTGTTGTAGGCCTCCGTGAGCTGCACCAGGCGCGGCCGCGACTCCGGCAGCGTGAAGAGCACGAGCAGTACCATCCAGCGATCGCGCAGCTCCTTGAGCGCGCGCGGCGGGGCCGGGCCCACTGCGATCGGGAAGTCGGGCGCGACGAGCCACGCCCGGTTGGGCTGGACCAGCGCCGTCATCTGGCGGGCCTGCTCGCCGGCGGCCAGCGTGCGGATGAAGTTGATCAGGTCCCAGCGCTCCTCCTCTGTGAGGACTGAGCCGAAGGGCGGCATTCCCCCGGCGGGGATCCCGTGGGTGAGCCACCAGAACATGTCGCCCGCGGTGTGCTGCGCGGTGTGCGGCGCGGTCAGGTCGGCGGGCGGGCGGGGGAGGCCCGCGCCGCCGGGTCCGTCGCCGCGGCCCCCCGCGCCGTGGCAGGTGGCGCAGTCCGTGCGGAAGAGCGCGGCGCCGTTGGCCACCGAGACCGCCTGGTAGGGCACCGAGGAGCGGCGATACGTCGTCGGATAGGCGTCCACCGTCATCGGCGGCAGCGCGAGCGAGAGGCCGAGCACCAACGCGGCGGCGCCCGCGCCGACCAGCAGCACCCGCCACGAGCGGACCATCAGCCCGACCACGAGGGCCAGGAGCCCGAGGAATGCGATCTGCGCGCCGATCAGGACCTGGGTGGCGCCGCCCGGGAGGGACGCCGCCACTTCCCACGAGTAGCGCTGGGAGAACGGCCACCGGATCGGATCGTGCGCGGCGGGTGGCGAGATGGAGAGCGCGCTCGTCAGCAGCAGGATCAGCACCGCGAGCGCGGCCTCCGCCGCCACGAAGCGGCCGAGTCGGGTCATCGCGGGGCGGCCGACGGTGGCGCCGTCGCCGGAGAGCCGCGGGAGCCGGAGGCGATTGGACTGCGCGAGCGCGAGGATCGGGACCAGCAGCGCGACCTTGGCGAGGAGCAGCCGGCCGTACGTGGTGCCGAGCAGCGCCGGGAGGCTGCCCACCTGGACCCAGGTATTGCAGAGGCCGGTGACGACGACGATCACCATGACCGCGAGCGCCATCCGCGAGAAGGCGCGCACCGCGAGCACCGCGAACGGCCGCGCGTCGGCTCCCGACTCGGCCGCGCCGGCGCGCAGGAGCGCGGCCAGCGGCAGCAGCGAGCCGAACCAGGCGCCGGCCGCGAGCAGATGGACCGCGTCGAGCAGCGCGATCGTGAGCCCGCCGGGCTCGACGGCCGCCGCGTGGCCCGCCCAGGCCATCGCGGCCGCGCCGGTCATCGCGAGCAGCGCGGCCTGGCCGCGGAACGCGAGCCAGTCCGCGGTGGACTCCTCGCGCTCGCGCAGGAGCAGCAGCGCGGCCAGGAGCAGGAGCACCCCGTGGCGCACCAGCCACACCGTGCCGAAGCGGCTTCGGCCGAGCAGCGCGAGCCAGGCGCCCGGCTCGAGCGCCGCGGCGGGCCGGCCGGTGGCCACCGCGGCCTGGTAGGCGAGCGTCGCGAGCCCGGAGAGGAGGACCGCCGCCACCAGGCGCCGCGCCCAGCGGAGCACGCGCGCCTCCCAGGCGAGCGCGGTCGGTCGATCGGAGCGCCCCGCGAGGAGCAGCGCGGTGACCAGGCCCACGAGCGCCAGGCCGCAGGCCAGGTGGAGCCAGCGGACCGCGATTCCCAGGCCGATCACTCCGACCGCCTGCGCGTGAGCAGCATCACGATGATGACGATCAGCACGCCCGCGGCCAGCGCGAGGATCCCGGCCAGCAGGCCGGCCATCAGCGGGCTCAGCGCTTCGGTGCGCAGCGGTCCGCCGTGGTCGGCCCACGCCGGCGACGCCAGAGTGAGCGGGGCGAATGTCATGGCCGTCGTCATTATAATGAGTGGCGGCACCGGCTCCTCATGAACCCGACTCGATCCACTCCACGGCGGCCCGTCCGCGCGGTCATCTTCGACGCGGGCAACACGCTCCTGCGCATGGACTACGCGATCATCGCCGCGCAGATCGGCGCGCGCGGCCGGCCGGTGACCCGCGCCCAGGTCGAGGAGGCCGAGTTGCGGGCGCGCGTGCGCCTCGATCCGCACCTGGCGCCGGGTGCGGCGTCCACCGAGAGCCGGGACACCCACGGGCGCTACCTGCGCTACCTGCTCGAGCACCTGGGCATCAGCGACGAGCGGGAGATCGAGGCCATCGCGCGGTGGCGGCGCGGCTACAACCTGCCGGTGGGCCTCTGGACCCGGGCCGATCCCGAAGCGCTCGCCGCGGTGCGCGCGGTGCGGGAGGCGGGCCTCGTGGCCGGTGTCATCTCGAACTCCAACGGCTCGGTCCGGTCGATCCTCGAGGAGACCGGCCTGGCCGCGCATCTGCAGTTCATCATCGACTCCGCGGTGGTGGGCGTGGAGAAGCCCGATCCGCGGATCTTCCATCTGGGGCTGCGGGAGGCCGGGGTCGCGGCCGACCAGGCGGTCTACGTCGGCGACATCTACTCGGTGGACGTGCTGGGCGCGCGCGCCGCCGGGCTCGAAGGCATCCTCCTCGACCCCGGCGGATTCTGGGGGACGCGGGATTGCCATCTGGCGAGCGGCCTCGGCCACGCAGTGCGGCTGGCGGTCTCTCCAGGCGGAGAGGGCGGAGGTCAGGCGGGCAGGGTCACGTAGGGATAGCGGCGGAGGGCGTCGTAGACGACGCGCTGCATGTCCGCGACCGCCGCCGCGGTCCGGCCCTCGAAGCGCAGGGTCAGGTACGGGTTGGTGTTCGAGGCCCGAACCAGCCCCCAGCCTTCGGGAAAGATGATGCGCGCCCCGTCGATGTCGATGGTGTCGTAGCGGCTCTTGAACTCGCGCGCCAGCTCCGCCACCAGCGCGAACTTCTTGTCGTCCGGGCACGGCGCCTTCAGCTCCGGCGTCGAATGCAGATGCGGCAGCGTGTCGAAGTGCGCGGAGGCGGGCTTGCGGTCGGCGGCCACGAGCTGGAGGAACCGGCAGGAGGCGAGGATGCCGTCGTCCACGCCGTACCAGTCCTCCCCGAAGAACATGTGGCCGGAGACCTCGCCGCCGAGCAGGATCCCGTCCTCGCGCATCTTCCGCTTGAGCAGCGAATGCCCGGTCTTCCACATGATGGGCTCACCGCCGTGCTTGCGGATGTCGTCCACCAGCACCTGCGAGGATTTCACGTCGAAGATCACCTTGGCGCCCCGATGGCGGGTCAGGAGATCGCGCGCGAGCAGCGCGAGCAGCAGGTCGGCCTCGTGACGGCGGCCCTTCTCGTCGACGATGCCGACCCGGTCGGCGTCGCCGTCGTAGGCCACGCCCACGTCGGCCCGCACCTCGGAGACCTTGGCCACCAGGTCGCGCATGTTCTCCTCCATCTCCGGATCGGGGAGATGGTTGGGAAAGCTGCCGTCGGACTCGCAGTAGAGCTCCACCACCTCGCAGCCGAGCCGGCGCAGCAGCTCGGGGGCGAAGGCCCCCGCGATGCCGTTGCCCGCGTCCACCGCGACCTTGAGCCGGCGGCCGAGCCGGATGTTCCGGGTGATGGCGGTGAAGTACTCCTCGCGCGGGTCGCGGGTGGTGCGGGTGCCCGCGCCCAGCTCGAAGTCGCCCGAGCGGATCGTCTCGAGCAGCCCCTGGATCTCGGCCTCCGAGAGCGGGGCCGCGCCCGCGTGCACCATCTTGACGCCGTTGTCGGAGACCGGGTTGTGGCTGCCGGTCACGGTGGCGCCGCCGTCGAGCTCCCAGTGCGCGGTCGCGAAGTACAGCAGCGGGGTGTGGTTGACCCCGATGTCCACCACGTCGAGTCCGGTGGAGAGAACGCCGGCGGCGAACGCCTCCTTCAGATCGTGCGACGACGTCCGGTTGTCCATGCCGAGCGCCACGGTGCGGCCGCGCCGCCGGCGCACCAGGGTGCCGTAGGCGCGGCCGACGCGCTCGAAGATGGGCGGGGTGATGTCGATGCCCACCTTGCCACGCACGTCGTAGGCGCGGAAGATGTACGGATTCAGCTCGACCACGAAGCCCGGCGCCCCGGCTACAGGACGGCGACCGCTTCGATTTCGATCAGCCACTCCGGCTGGGCCAGCGCGGCCACCGCCACCAGCGTGGAGGCGCAGGACTTCTTGCCGAAGAACTCCTCGCGGATCGGCCCGAGATCGGCGCGATGGCGGATGTCGGTCAAGTAGGTGTTGATCTTGACGACGTTGTCCATCGTCCCGCCGCCCGCCTCCACCTGCGCCTTGAGCGCCTGGAAGACCGCGCGGGCCTGTCCCTTGAAGTCGCCGCGATGCGCCGGGCCGCCCTTGTCGTCGTAGGCGACCTGGCCCGCGAGGTAGAGGATGGTCTGCGCGCCGGTGACCTTCACGCCCTGCGAGTAGGTCGGAGGATCCCAGACACCCTTGGCGGCGTAGCGCTCGATCTTGGCCATACGATCTCCTCTCATCGGTGAAGGGATGGTGACGACTAAGGTACTATACGCGAAGCGATCGGAGGAGACCATGGACGACGCCCTCAAGGAGACGACGCGCCGGACGGCCCGCATGCTGTTCCACTCGCTCAAGAGCGGGGTGGGATTCGACACGTGGAAGAAGTTCGACAAGGATCTCGCGCGCGAGCTGAGCATGTTCTTCACCGGCAAGCTCTACAGCCGTGAGGTCATCTCCCAGAAGCAGCGAGAGCTGTGCGCGGTGGCCTCGCTCACCGTGCTGAACCGGCGAAACGAGGTGCACGCGCACATCCACGCCGCCCTGAACGTGGGCGCCACCCGCCAGGAAGTGGCCGAGGTGATCTTCCAGCAGGTGACCTACGGCGGCATGCCGGTGGTGGTGGAGGCCCTGGACGTCTTCAAGCACGTACTGCAAGAGCGGGGCGAGTGGCAAGAGTGACCGCGCCCAGCGCGATGCACGAGACGGTGGCCGCCGCGATCCAGGCCGCGCAGGCCGCGGGCGAGATCGCGATGCGATACTACCGCGGCGGCTTCGAGGTCACGATCAAGGCGGATCAGACCCCGGTCACCCAGGCCGATCGCGAAGCGGAGCAGGCCATCAAGGCGGTGCTCCGGCGCGCGTTTCCCGACCACGGCTTCCTCGGCGAGGAGCTTGGCGAGGAGGGGCCGAAGGACCGGCGGTGGATCATCGACCCCATCGACGGCACCCGGAACTTCATCCGGCGCGTGCCGATCTGGGCGGTGCTGATCGGCCTCGAGGAGGCGGGCGAGGTGACCGCGGGGGTGGTGTTCAACCCGGCGAGCGGCGAGATGTTCTGGGCTCGCAAGGGCGACGGGGCCTGGGCCGACTCCACCCGGCTGCGCGTGTCCGACTGTGCCGCGCTGAAGGCCGCCACCCTGCTCCACGCCGATCTCCACCTGCTGCGCGAGGGCGGGCACTGGAACGCCTTCGTCAAGATGGTGGATCAGTGCGGCCGCACCCGCGGCTTCGGCGACTACTACGGCTACGGCCTGGTCGCCTCCGGCAAGGCCGAGCTCTACCTCGAGACGGATCTCAAGCCCTGGGACATCGCCCCGGTGAAGATCCTCGTCGAGGAGGCGGGCGGGCGGCTCACCGACTTCACGGGCCGGCCCACCATCTACGAC
>DATMMH010000367.1:0-4793 GCA_035569855.1 Candidatus Dormiibacterota bacterium | reverse complement strand
GATCGCCCTGGCCGGCGTCTCCGCGCTGCTGTGCGTCCGGCTGCTCCGGTGGAGGGACTCATCCGGCGTGCTAGCATGACCCCCATGGCCGCGCGCCGCGCGAAGATCATCCGCTTCCCGACCCGTGCCCCCGGAGTCACGAAGTCCGGCCGGCCCGACGCGGCCCCGCCCGCCGCGACCTTGCCCGCCGCGACTCTGGTCGAGGCGCGCCGCTGCCGCGATCAGTCGGAGGCCCTCGTGGTCCGCGGCCTGCTCGAGAGCGAGGGCATTGCGGTCGTGCTGCAGAGCCGCATCGCGCAGTCGGTCTACCCGTTCAGCGTGGGTGACCAGGCGGAGGTGGTGCTGCTGGTCGCGGCCGCGGATCTGCCCCGGGCGCGGGTGGTGCTGACGCGGGAGAAGTAGACCGGGGGAACTTGCCCCGGGGGACGGCGTCGCCCTCAGCGGGGAATGAGGCGGAAGAGCTGCCGCGCGTTCCGGGTGGTCGCTTCCCCGAGCGCCTCGAGGCTGACCCCCCGCAGCTCCGCCACCCGCGCCGCGGTGATGGCGACCCACGCCGGCTCGTTGCGCTGGCCGCGGTGCGGATGGGGCGGCAGGAACGGGCAGTCGGTCTCCACTACCAGTCGGTCCTCGGGCACGAAGCGCGCGACCTCCGGCAGGCCGCGCGCGTTCTTGTAGGTGACGGGGCCGGCCAGCGAGATCCAGAGGCCCAGGTCGAGGCAGCGCTTGGCCACCTCCACGTCCGCCGAGAAGCAGTGCATGACGCCGCCGACCTCGCCCACCCGCTCCTCGGCGAGGATCGCGAGCGTCTCCGGATGCGCGTCGCGACAGTGGATGACCACCGGCTTGTCGAGACGGCGCGCCATGTCGAGCTGGCGACGGAGAACGGTCTCCTGCACGTCGTGGGGGGAGAGGTTGCGGAAGAAGTCGAGCCCCATCTCGCCCAGGGCCACCACCTTGGCCGATCCGCGGGCCAGCCGCTCCATCGCCTCGAAATCTTCCTCGGTGGCCTCCGCCGCGTCGTGCGGGTGAACACCGACCGTGGCGTGCACGTGGTCCAGGCGCTCGGCCAGCGCCACCGCGGCGGGATTGGTCTCGCGGTCGGTCCCGATCGTCACCATGCCCTGGACCCCGGCGGCACGGGCCCGGTCGAGGACCGAGTCGAGGTCTTTGAGCAGCTCGGGGAAGTGCAGGTGCGCGTGTGTGTCGAAGAGCAGTGGCGTCATCGTGCCCCGAGCTTCTCGGGCTCGGCCCTCACCTTCATGATCCGCGGGCCTTCCATCTCGACGACCGTGAAGCGGTAGCCGCCGACACTCGCCGTCGCCCCCGGCCGCGGCACCGAGCCGAGCCGCTGCAGCAGCAGGCCCGCGATCGTCTGGTAGTCCGGCGACTCCTCGAGCGGCAGGCCGACATGATCGCGGAGATCCCGGATGGTCGCGGTGCCGTCGATCATATAGGAACCGTCCGCGAGGTGGGACACCGAGGCGAGCCGCGGGTCCTCGAGCTCGTCCCGGATCTCGCCCACGATCTCCTCGAGAAGATCCTCGGCGGTCACGAGCCCGGCGACCTGGCCGTACTCGTCCAGTACCAGGGCCAGCTGCAGCCGCGTGCGCTGGAACTGGCGCAGGACCTCACTGACCGGCGCGGTCTCGGGCACGAAGAGGGACGGGTGCAGCAACCGCTCGAGCTGCACCGGGGTGCCGAGCGCCGCGCAGCGGAACAGGTCCTTGATCACCACCACGCCCACCGGATCCTCGATGGAGCCGCGGAACACCGGGAGCCGGGTGTGCCCGAGCTCCGCCGCGCGCGTGAGCACCTGACCGGGCGGGGTGGCGATGTCGAGGCCCAGGATGTTCGGTCGCGGCACCATCACGAGCTTCACCGCGGTGTCGGTGAACTGGAACGCGCGATTGACCAGGTCCCGCTCTTGGGCCTCGAACACGCCCTGGGCGGCGCCCTCGCGGACGAGGTATTTCACCTCCTCCTCGGATACCAGCGGCGCGGTGGGAGCGTCCCGCATCCCGATCAGGGTGAGGACGATGCGGGTCGCCCACGTGAGGATGCGGCTCGGCCCGGCGAGCAGGCGCACGAGCCAGGCGATGGGCCGGGCCACGAGGCCGGCCCATCGCTCCGGGTCGCGGAGGGCGAGCGCCTTGGGGGTGAGCTCTCCGATCACGAGCGTTGCGAACGTGATCGACAGCACCACCAGGCCCAGCGCGACCGGCCCGCCCCAGCGCGTGGCGCCCGGCAGCGCGAGGCTCTCCAGCCACGGGGTGAGGCCTCCCACCGCGGCGGCCCCGCCGACCGCGGAGGCCAGCGTGCCCACCAGCGTGATCGCGATCTGGATCGCGGCGAGGAAGCCGTCCGGATCCCGCTTGAGCGCCTCGGCCCCCGCGGCGCCGGGCACGCCCTCGCTGCGAAGCTGGCTCAGCCGACTCGGGCGGGACGACACGAGCGCGATCTCCGAGCCGGCGAAGAACCCGTTGAACAGGATCGCGACCCCGATCAGGATGACCTCGACCCAGACGCTGTCCATGTGCTGGTGCCCTCACGGTGTGACGGTGAAGCGCAGCCGGCCGATGAGCTGACCCGACGCGGTGATCACGTCCACGCAATAGCGTCCCGCGACCGGCGCCTTGAGATCGGTGTAACGCGAGTAGGTGCGGAAGCCCTGCGCGCGCCCGCCCATCACCGGCGTGGGCAGCACCACGTAGGCCACCCGCTCGCGGCCTCGCCACCAGACGTGCTCGATCGCCTGCCGCACGCCCGCCGGTGCGTACACCGCAGTGTAGGCCGCCAGCTCGCCCCACTCCAGCACGGTCGCCTCCGACAGCGCGCCGTCGGTGGCCGGCTCCACCGGCTCCATGTCGGCCACGCTCCGCGCCACCACCGCGCGGGCCAGGAAGAAGGGCGCGGGCGGCACCAGCGCGCGGCCGTACCAGACCACCACCAGCGCGGCGAGGGCCGCGCCCAGCGCGAGGGCGTGGGCCCCCAGCCAGCCGCGTGCGCCCTCGCGCCGGAACGCGGGAGCGAGCGCGAGGGCCGCGAGCGCGGCGCTACCCTCCAGCGCCAGGATGGGCCGCGCCCCGACCAGCGGCAGCGCCACGTTCATCGCCGCGAAGATCGAGAAGGCGAGCAGGGTGTGGTTCAGCCACCGGCGCGGATGCACGAGGCGGCGATACACCGGATCGAGCGCGGTCACGAGCGCGCCCACCGCGACCAGGGCCGGGAACACCACGTTCGGCGAGTCCAGGGTGGCCGCCGCGTAGTAGGCCGGGAGCACGAACAGCAGCAGGTTGTGGTAGAGCGTCTGGATCGTGTAGTCGGCCGCGGTGAGCACGAGGCCGCGCCCGCGCTCGAGCAGCGGCGCCCGCAGCTCGGTGATCAGCACGAAGAGCAGCCAGAGCAGCAGCAGGTAGCCCACGATCCAGCCCACGTGGGGCAGCCCGCGGCGAAACACGAAGAGCGCGGCGAGACCGAGCGCCAGCGAGACGATCGAGACGGGCCAGCCGCCGAGCCAGCCCACCACCGGCAACCCGGCCGCGCGCGGCGGGTCCGCGAGGGTCACGTGGCCGCGGGCACGACCGCCGGGATCCCCTGCTTCCGCCAGTAGAAGAGGAAGAGCGCGATCGTGAAGAGCGACTGGCTCACCGCGAGCACGCAGTCGAAGAGCACGCGCGCCACGAAGTGGTTGGCGCCCGGTACGGCCCGGAAGGCCTCGCCGCCGAGCACGGCGAGGCCGAACACCATCACGAAGATCGCCGCGGCGGTCCAGAGGATCGGCCACCGCTGGCCGGCGGTCAGCTCCGCGGCCTGCCGCCACGCGGTGAGCGGCGAGGCACCGCCCAGCACCACCGCGGAGTCCACGAGCGCGAAGCGGACGAGCAGCACCAGGACCGCCACCGAGAGCACCACGAGGACCAGGCCCCCGACCACCTGCAGCGCGGGCCCCGCCGAGTAGATCGCGAGCCAGCCGAACGATGGCAGCAGCAGCACCCACATCACCAGGAACCGCACCAGCATCAGCCGCGGCCACGCGCTGAAGCCTTCCGCCAGCGCCTGCCAGTAGCCGGCCGGGAAGCCCTGCTTGAGGCGGGCCAGCGCCGACAGCATCGCGCTCACCACGAACGGGTCCAGCACCACCTGTACGGTCAGCACGATGCGCAGCGCGCGCCCGGCCGAGTCCTCGCCGGGATCGAAGAACTCGAGGTAGTTCAGCAGGACGTGGGTCGGCAGCCACACGGTCAGCGAAAGCAGGGTGAACAGGTGGAGATGCGCGACGAGGAGGCGGAACGTCTCCCCGAGGACGGCGCGCACTACTTGACCTTGGCGCCCGAGGGCACGTCCTTGTCGAGGGTGAGCAGCGACACGGTGCCGTCGTGCTCGGCGGCGAGGACCATCCCGTTCGATTCCACCCCCATCAGGGTGGCGGGCTCCAGGTTCGCGACGATGACGACCTTGCGGCCTACCATCCGCTCGGGCTCGTAGTGCTCCGCCACCCCGGCCACCAGGGTGCGGGTCTCCTCGCCGACCCGGATCGTGAGCTTGAGCAGCTTCTTGGACTTGGGCACCCGCTCGGCGGCGAGCACCTCCGCCACGCGCAGCTCCACCTTCCGGAAGTCCGTGATCGGGATCTTCGCGCCGTCCATCGCCGCGCCTTTCGACCCTGCTCCTCTCCCCTCGGGGGAGACGGCCGGGGTGAGGGGTCCGGAGTCCACGCGCGGGAACAGCCCGGCCAGCTTCTGCACCCGCGCCCCCGCGACGCCTCGGCCGAACCGCGCGTCCTCGAGTCGCGG
>DATMMH010000366.1:0-6600 GCA_035569855.1 Candidatus Dormiibacterota bacterium | reverse complement strand
ACGGGCTCGAATGGGTGGGCATCGACGGGCTCGTGAGCGCGGCGCTCCGGCGGCGCGGCTTCCGTTTGCAGTCTCAGGGGCTCTGGGCGCAGGTGCGCTCGCGAGAGCGCTGGGACAACCGGGTGAACCACCTCCTGCGCTTCCGCAAGGCGAGCCGGCCGGTGCGCCCGGACGGCACCACGCTCTGCTGGACGCTGCCGTTGCCGCGCTCGCACCCCGAGAGTCTCTGGGACGCCACGCCCGATCCGGTGATCCGTGGGCTGCTCGCGCTGTCGGCGCGTCGCGGTGCGGTGCTCGATCCCTTCGCGGGAGCGGGCACGGTGGGCCGCATCGCGGCCGCCCTCGGGCGCGAGTGGATCGGCGTGGAGCGCGACCCCCACATGGCCCGGCTGACCGCGCGGCGGCTGCGCCTGCGGCCGGCTAGCGCTTCGCGCCGGTCAGCGCCACCTCACGCCCGTCGCGCAGGACGATCACCGCGAGCAGCCGGGTCACGCCGCGCCGCCGAGGCGCGCCTGAACCAGCGCGCGTAGCGACGCCTCGTCGAAGGCGACGGCCTGACGACTCGGCACGCTCGCCTCGGTCTTGAGCCCGGTCTCGGTCAGGATCACGCAGATCGTGGTGTCGGGATCGAGCGCCTTCGCGGCGAGGAGGCGTCGCAGCACCGCGAGGGACGTCACGCCGGTCGGCCCGGCCCAGACGCCTTCCGATCGGGCGAGGAGGCGCTGGGTCTCGAGGATCTCCTCGTCCTCCGCCTCCCCGGCCACGCCGCCGGTCTCGTTCAGGATGCGCAGGACCCATTCGCCCTTCCGTCCCGGATTGCCGGCCGCGAGCCCTTCGGCCACCGTGTAGCCGATCTTCACCGGCTCGAGCGGCCGCTTCTCCCGCCAGGCCCGCACGATGGCGTTGGCGCGCGCGGCCTGGGCCGCGACCATCAGCGGCCGGTGGGCGATCCAGCCCAGCCGCTCCAGCTCGCCGAAGCCGCGGTGGGCCGCGATGAACGTCTCGCCGACCGCGGCGGGGGCCACCACGATGTCGGGTGGCTGCCAGCCGGTCTGCTCGGCGATCTCGTAGGCGAGCGTCTTCTTGCCCTCGTGCTTGTAGGCGTTGCGGGTGGCGCCGCAGTCGAAGAAGAGCCGCTCCTCGACCAGACGGTCCCAGAGCGTGATCAGGTCGTCGTAGACGCCCTGGTACAGCACGAGATCGGTGGCGGTGGCGGCCATGTGCAGGAGCTTGGGAGCCGACGTGCGCTCGTACGCGAAGACCAGCGACCGCAGCCCGGCCCGCGCGGAGTAGGCGGCGATCGAGGAGCCCGCGTTTCCCGAGCTGACCACCGAGGTGGCGCGGAAGCCGAACTGGAGCGCCGCGCCGACCGCGGTCGCGGACGAGCGATCCTTGACCGTGCCGGTGGGATGGGAGCCCTCGAACTTGACGAGGAGCCGCCGGACTCCGAGCCGCGCGCCGAGCGTCGGACAGTCGAGGAGCGGGCTCTGCCCTTCGCCCAGGCTCACGCGGTGGGCCGGGTCCGCGATGGGCAGAACCGGTGCGTAGCGCCAGAGGCCGGAGCCGGTGAAGACCGAGGGTCCCGCGTGCCTGAGAGCGTCCCAGTCGTATTGCAGCTCGAGGAGACCGCGGCAGGCCGCGCACTCGAGGCGGTAGTCGAGCGCGGCGGTGGCGCCGCAGTCGATGCAGCGGAGCGCGGTGGCGTGGGACCGGCTCACCCGACCCGCTCCACGACGTCCAGCATCTCGTCGATGCGATGGCGCAGGGTGTGCTCGGCGAGCGCCCGCTTGCGCGCGCGCTCCCCGATCTCGCGCGCCTCGTCGGGGTGGGCCAGATAGTAGTCGAGCTGATGCCGGAGCTCGCCGAGATCGCGGTAGACCACCACCTCCTCGTTCGCGGTGAAGAGGTGCCGCAGCTCGTCCTTGTCGTCCACCACCTGGCAGGCCGCGCTCGCGGCCAGCTCGAAGGCGCGGGTGTTGACGCCCACGATGTCGTTCATCGGGTGGTGGTGGTTGAGGGAGAGCGTCGAGCCCGAGTAGACCGCGAGCTTCGCGCGACCCCATACCGGTCCGCCCGCCACCATCGCGCGGACCTCGGGGGCCTCGACCCGGCTCCAGCCCGAACCCCAGAGACGGAGCGGGTAGCCGGCCAGCTCCCGCACGAAGCGCTCGCGGTAGGCGTACGCGCTGCCCACGAAGCTGATCGGGGCCGCGTAGCGCCGCGCCTCCTCCGGGGTGAGCTCGACCGGATGGTGCATCTCGGGCACGCAGTACATCGGCAGGTAGTGGAGGTTGCGCAGCCCGGCCTGCTCGAGCGCTCGGAGCGCGTAGCGTTCCTTGGTGAAGAAGGCGTCGTAGGCCTCGATGCACTCGAACGGGATCATCCAGAGCGGGTTGTCGGGGAAGAAGTTCAGGAAGCGCGTGTCGATCCGGGCCTTCACGCGCCGGACCAGCCCGGGCGAGACCGGCCCGCCCTTGATCACCAGCACCAGCTCCGGGCGCCAGGCCACGCACGCGCGCTCGAGCCGCCGCAGGATGAAGAGCTGGTACGCGGCCTTGGTGCGCCGGTTCTTGTAGAGCGGATTGTCGCGACGGTACGCGAACGTCCGTACCTCGTGGCCCATGGCCACGAGCTCGTCGCGGAAATCGACGCCCATGTGCCCGGGCCGGGCGAACGGCAGGACGATCAGCCAGCGCACGGGCGAAGCGTATCACACGAGCCGGGCGGGCCGGCCGGCCCGCCCGATCAGGCGAAGGCGGGGCGGACCTCTTTCGCGAGGAGCTCGAGCTCGCGCATGATGTGCCGGTGGGGCATGCCGGGGAAGAAGACCCGGCAGATCAGGTGGGTCGTCCCGTATTCGGTGACGAAGGGCCTGAGCGCGCGGATGATCTGGTCCGGCCCGCCGATGAGGAAGCGGTTCTTCATGAGGGCGTCGAGATCGGTGGCGATGGAGGCGTCGATGAAGGGATGCCGCCAGCCGCCCGCGTACTCCTTCCGGTACGAGATCATGATGTGCTTCTCGGCCAGCTCGCGCGCCTCCCGGTCGGTGTCGGCGATGATCACGTCCCGGGTGAGCGGCCACTCCGCGGGCGGTTCGGTCCGGCCCGCCGCGCGTCGATTCGCCAAGAATTGCTGCTTGCCCGCGAGCAGCCGGGGCAGATCCGCGGTGGGCCCCGGCACCCAGTTGTCGGCCAGGGTGGCGGCCCGCCGCAGGGTGATGTCGCCCCAGCCGCCGATCCACACCGGCGGATGCGGCCGGGTGATCGGCTTGGGCTCGAGCCGGCCCTCGACCGTGTAGTACGTGCCGTCGAACGCGACCGACTCCTGCGTCCAAAGCGCCCGCATGATCGCGAGCTGCTCCTCGAAGCGCGCGCCCCGCTTCTCGAGCTCGGCCCCGTAGAGCGCGAACTCGTCCGGCTTGTAGCCGATCGCGATGCCCAGCACGAAGCGGCCGCCCGAGATCACGTCGAGCATCGTCGTGTCCTCGGCCAGCCGCACCGGGTGATAGAACGGCGCGACCAGGATGTCGGTGCCGAGCCGCATGCGCTGGGTGCGGGTGGCGAAGCCCGCGAGCACCGGCAGGGGCGAGGGCCAGTAGTGGTCGGTGACCGAGTGATGCTCCTCCATCCAGACCGAGTCGAAGCCCAGCTCCTCGGCGCGCACCACCTCCTCGAGGGCGTCGCGGTAGTAGTGCCCACCCTCGATCGGGATGAAGCCGACCTGCAGGCCGGCCACCGCTAGCGGTCGTTCGCGAGCTTGCCGTTCACGCCCCAGTTCGACTTCTCGATGTCCTGGAACACGACCTGGACCTGGTCCGCGGTGGTCTTGCCAATCTTCACCATCGCGTCGGTGATCGCGGCCACGATCTCGCGCTTCTGCTGGTCGGTGCGTCCGGCGTACCACTGTACGGTGATGTTGGGCATGGTGGTCTCCTCTCCGCGGCTACTTGAGTCGCCGCAGATCGTCGGGGAAATTGGAGGTGAACGCGTACGACTTCACGGTGCCGTCGGCGTTGAAGCGCACGGTGAGATCTTTGCTGACCTCGCCGCCCGAGTCGCGCTGGCCGTAGAACCAGCGCCAGCTGGCGTCGCCGCTGTCGAGCCCCACCTGATAGGGCTCGCCGAGCATGCGCAGCAACGCCGCCTTGTCGGTCTTGCCCGCCGCGATCGAGCGCGCGTCGGGCGATGGGAAATCGTGCCCGAACCTGATCGAGACGCAGCCGCCGAGAACAGCGAGCGCGACCAGGAACAACAGCCAGCCGGGCGCGCGCATGCGGCGGATCATGAAGGAGGACCGCGGGCACTGTCAAGACGTTCGGGCGCGGCGGAGTCGCCTACTTGCCCCCGAGCATCGACTGGATCTTCTTGAGGGCGTCCAGGTTCTTCTGCAGGCCGGTCACGTGCTGCTCCATCTCGGTGATGGAGGAGCCCAGCTGCCCCGCGGCGGCGAGCGGGTTGCTGCCGCTCACGCCGGGGATCTGCGGAAGCTGCGCGCTCGCCTGGGGCGTCCGGGCCAGCCCGCACACGTAGCCGATCGCGAATGCCGCGAGGAGCATGCACACCAACGCCAGGCGAGAAAACCGGTCCTTTGCCATCTTGCGCTCCTTCACTGAGGGGTTCAGGTGCTCGAACGGTCAGCCCGTCCACTGCACCGAGGCTAGTCCAGGTGCGGGCCGTGGGCAACACGTCGGATCGCGCGCGCGATCCTCGCGGCCGCCGCGGCTTGACTTCCGGGGCCCCGGACGCCTACGGTCGTACGCGAGGAGGAGCGCGCGCCGACCAGTGGAGACCTTCACCCCCGAGGAGCGGGCCGCCCTCGCCCCCCACTTCACCGAGCTGGACGGGCCCGTCTTCGCGCTGGTCAACCTGCCGGAGGTGGTCAAGGGCGCGCTCTTCGCGCGCTACTCGCGCTCGGCGAAGTCGCTGCGTCGGCTCTTCCTGGACGAGTTCCTCGAGCGGGCGGACCATCCCACGGCGGCCGGATCGATCGGCACCGCGCGCGCCGATCGTCTCTACGAGCGCGTGCTCAGCGAGTACGGTGACGACTCGGTGGCGCAGCTCGGCGGGGTGCACCTGGCCTGCGAGGGCGCGTCGAACCTCCTGACCAAGGTGCTCGAGTGGGGACGGCTGATGGCCTACCTCGAGCAGTCCACCCGGTACGTGCCGTACACCGATCGCCCCAAGGGACGGTGGAAGTATCACGTGCCCGCCGAGCTCGACGGCCACCCGCTGCGCGCTCGCTACGTGGCCACGCTGGACCAGGCCTTCGACACCTACGCGCGCCTCATCGATCCGATGCGGGAGTACTGGATGGGGCGTTTCCCGAAGCCGCCCGGGGATTCCGACGCGGTCTACCGGATGACGGTCCGCGCGAAGGCGCTTGACAGCCTGCGCGGGCTCCTCCCCGCGGCCACCCGGTCGAACGTGGGCATCTTCGGCACCGCCCAGGGCTATGAGGCGCTGCTGCTCCGCATGCGGGGCCACGCGCTCCGCGAGGTCCGCGACCACGCCGAGCTGATGCTCGTGGAGCTGCGGAAGGTGATCCCGGCCTTCCTGACGCGGCTCGATCGACCGGACCGCGGAGGAGCGTGGACGCGGTATCTCGCCGACACCCGCGAGGAGACCGAGGCACTCGCCGCGCGGCTGCTCCAGGACGTCGAGCCCGAGCCGCGCGCCGAGGTCACGCTCACCGACTTCGATCCGGACGGCGAGGTGAAGGTGGTGGCGGCCGCCCTGTACGCGGCCTCGGCGCTCCCGGACGACCAGCTCGTCGCGATCGCCCGCAAGCTCGGTGCGGACGAGAGGCGGCAGGTCCTCCAGGCCTACGTCGGTCGTCGGGAGAACCGGCGCCACAAGCCCGGGCGGGCCTTCGAGCGCACCGCGTATCGCTTCGACGTGCTGGGCGACTACGGAGCCTTTCGCGACCTGCAGCGCCATCGGCTCCTCACGCTCGAGTGGCAGCCGCTGTCGACGCGGCACGGCCACGTGACGCCTGAGGAGCTCGACGAGGCGAACGCGCTCGCCGAGTGGACGCGGGTCATGGATGCATCCGCGGCGCTCTACGAGTCGCTCGCCGCCGACCTGCCGTCGATCGCGCCGTACGCGGTGGCGATGGCCTACCGGGTGCGCTTCTACATGGAGCTGAACGCGCGCGAGGCCATGCACATGATCGAGCTGCGCACCGCGCCGCAGGGGCACCCCGCGTATCGCCGGATCTGCCAGGCCATGCACCGCCTGATCGCCGAGCAGGCCGGGCACCGGGCGCTCGCCGGGGCCATGCGGCACACCGACCACTCGGGCGGAGAAGGCGGACGGCTCGAAGCGGAGCGAGCCGCAGAGCGTCGGCGTCTCGGAGGCTGAGCCGGGCGCGGCGCGTCGGCCAAGACCTGGCCGCTATGGCGCCGCCTCCATGACTCTGGGCTCGCCGCAAGAGAATGCCCTCGGGCGGGCCCGCTCACACTGAGCCAGCCGCAACTGGTAAGTAGCTGATTTGGCAGGTGTTCATGCTCGTCTAGGTCGTCCCCCGCCCAGTGGCATCGAGGTTGCCCCACGAGAGGGTATGAAAACGACGCGCCCCCTCCTCGTGGGCCTCCTGCCGCTC
>DATMMH010000365.1:0-7291 GCA_035569855.1 Candidatus Dormiibacterota bacterium | reverse complement strand
GCTCGCTCATGGCCGACCTCATCCGCAAGCTCTCCGCGGACGGGGCCAAGATCATCGCGGTGGATATCCTGCTCAGCGAGCCCGAAGTGAGCGGCGAGCTCCGCGCGGCCACGCAGCTGTCCGAGCGGCTGCGGACCCTGGGGCTGGCCGGGAGCTCGGCCGGAACGGCGGTCCAGCGCGAGCTCGACGCGTTCGGTCGCGAGGCCGACCACGATCGCCAGCTGGCGGAAGCGGTCCGCGAGAGTGGCCGCGTGATTCTGCCCCTCGTGTTCGAGGTCGGGCCCGATCGCTCGGGGCCACCGCCGGAGCCCTCGGGGACGGCCTTCAAGTCGGTGCTGGTGAGCTTCCGTCACTACGACGAGCGGGCGCTCTACCCGCCACCGGTCTCCCGCCGCGCCACGCCGCCGATCCCCGGGCTCGCGGACGCGGCGCAGACGCTCGGGCACGTGACGATGCTGGCCGATCGCGACGGGACGACGCGCTGGGAGGCCGTGGCCTTCGAAGACCAGGGCCACTACTACCCCTCACTCGCGGTCCAGGCGGTCCGTCTGGCCAGTGGCGTCGAGCCGACCCAGCTGACGCTCGACTTTGGTCGGAACCTCACGGTGGGATCGGTTGCCGTCCCTCTCGATCCCCGCGACCGGATGCTGATCAACTACGCGGGACCCGGCGGGACCTTCCGGCACCTATCTGCGGTGGACCTGCTGAGTGGCAAGATCCCGCCGGATGCCGTGCGCGACCGCATCGTCTTTGTGGGCGCCACGGCCGCCGGGACGTACGATCTGCGGGTCACGCCCACGAGTCCGATCATGCCCGGAGTGGAGAAGCACGCCAACGTGGCGGCCAACATCCTGAGCGGGCGCTTCCTCCGGCGCCCGGACTGGGTGGAGCTGGTCGAGTTGGCGGGCATCCTGCTCTTCCCGGTGACGCTGGCCTGGCTGCTGCCCCGGCTGCGGCCCGCCGTGAGCGTGGGAGCGGTTGCGCTCGTCTGGGCGCTCTTCTTCGCGGCCGTCCATCTCGCGTTCCGTGGAGGGCTCTGGCTCCCGGTGGTCTATCCGACGCTCGCCCTGGGCCTCACCTTCCTCGGGATCACCGTCTACCGCCTGCTCACCGAGGAGCGGCAGCGGCTGTGGACCAAGCGCGCGTTCCAGCAGTTCGTGAGCCCCGAGGTCGTGGAGCGGCTCATGGACAATCCCGCCGCGCTGCAGTTCGGTGGCGAGGTCCGGAATCTCACCGTGCTGTTTTCGGATATCCGCGACTTCACCCCGTACACCGAACGCCACGCGCCCCAGGAAGTGGTCCAGATGCTGCGGGAGTATCTCACGCGCATGGTGGACCAGGTCCTCGCGCAGCAGGGCACGCTCGACAAGTTCATCGGCGACGGTGTCATGGCGATCTTCGGCGCCCCGGTCCCGCTGCCCAATCACGCCGAGCGCGCGTGCCGGGCGGCGCTCGGCATGATCAAGGAGTTGGAGACGCTGCACGCACAGTGGGTGGCGGAGGGTCGGGAGCCCTTCCGGATCGGCATCGGAATCAACACTGGCGATATGATGGTCGGCAACCTCGGCTCGGAGCAACTGTTCGACTACACGGTGGCCGGTGATGGGGTGAACGTCGCGGCCCGGGTCGAGTCGCTGAACAAGGAATACCAGACGGCGACGTCCATCATCATCAGCGAGACGACGTACCAGGCGGCCCAGGACGTGCTCGACGTTCGCCGGCTCGGCGAAGCAACGGTCAAAGGCAAGACCCGCCCGATCGTGGTGTACGAGCTGCTCGGGATCCGCGAGGCCGCCGAACGGGTGCCGGCCATGGCTCCCTTGACAAAAGAGCCCGCGGGGGCCTATTGATGCGGGACGTCAGGGATGGGTCGGGGCTGGGACGCGAGGGGGTCGAGTCATGGGCAGATCGGGAATGAACCGCAGGCTCCAGGTGGCGGCGGCGATGATGCTCGTGGCCCTCCTGCCGCTGACCCTGGCCAATCTGGCCGCCGCCCAGCAGGCGCCCCCCAGCGCGGAGCTCAAGCGCGTCATCGGCCGCGTCGAGATCCTCCGCAAGGGGCAGACGCAGTGGATTCCTGCGGTGATCGGGGCCCAGCTCGTCGAGGGCGACGACATCCGGTCTTTCTCGGGTGCCCAGGCCGAGCTGGCGATGCCTGACACCAGCACGGTGCAGCTCGCCGAGAACAGCCGGCTCCTCGTGACGAAATTGGAGTACGACCAGCAGCAACAGAGCCGCTTTGTCCTCCTCCACCTGGTCGTGGGCAAGGTACGGGCTGCGATCGCCCAAACGGCCATCACACTGGTGCGGGCCCGCCAATCGAACTTCGCCATCTCGACCCCGACGGCGGTGGCGGCGGCGAGGGGCACGATCGTGTGGGTGTTCACCGATGGTGGGCGGACCCTCGTGGCGGTGGAGCCGGAGCCGGGCCTTCGGATCCAGCCTCGCATCGAGTGCATCACCGTGGCCACGCCGCAGCCGAAGCGGCAGATGGTCCTGGCGGGCTACGCGACGACGGACTGCGGGCCGACCGTGGCGACGCCCCCGCAGTTCATGACGCTGTCGAATCCCGCGACGGCCGGTACCCCCCTCCTAAACGCGACGGTGTCCGTACCCGGTAACATCGAACAGTTGGTCACCGGCATCAGCGGTCTCGAGGCGGGCGCACCCGTGAGTTTTAGCACGGTCGGCGCCACATTCGGCTTCGGTCCGCCCTTCACCCCGGCCCTCGACACCCTCGTCAACCAGCAAAATCAGAATCAGAACAACCAAGGCAACGGCCAGCAGTGCGCCTCCGCCGGGGGGAACCAGCCGAATTGCCAAAACCAACCGTGAGGTCAGCTGCGAGCTTATCTCCTGAGGTACCGGTATCTCCGGTTCTGCGTCTCACCGCCTAGACCGTCTCAGTCGCGCCACCCTCTACACACTCCTCCTCTGGGCCCCGCTGGCGTCCGGCGCCGATCGCGGATGGCCGCTGGCCATCGCCGAGTCCCTGGCGTTGTTCGGCGTCCTCTGCTGGCTGCTGGGGATGGTGGCCGAGCGCCGGCTGACGTGGCGGTGCTCGGCTCTCGACTGGCCGCTCGGCCTGCTGATCGTCCTCGTGCTCGTCCAGCTGGTCGTCGGCAACCGCCCGCTGGCGGCCTGGGCGCTCGCCCCTCCTGGAAGTCCTGACGCTCCACTGGCGCTGCCGTCGCTGGTTCTCGCCCTCGGCACACTCGCCCCGACCCATACGATCAGCGCCCTGCTGATCTTCCTGGCCTACGCCGGCGCCTACGTGCTGGTGATCCACCTGATCCGGACACGCCCGCAGCTCGACCGCCTGGTGACCACCCTCCTGATCCTGGGTGGTGGCCTTGCGTTTTTCGGGCTGCTCGACTATCTCGGTCGCGACGCCTGGCTGCTACGGTGGCGGAACACCCCGGCCACGAGCCGGCTGTCCGGGACCTTCGCCAACCCGGACCATTTTGGCGCCTGGCTGACGATGCTGATCTTTCTCGGCATCGGCTACCTGCTGGCGCGACGCGGCCCCCACCGGCCCACATCGCTGCGGCGCCTCTTTGACGACTCCGGCCAGCGGGAGGAGGCTATCCGTCGCTACTGGCCCTTCCTCGCCCTCATCGCAATGGCGGTGGCCCTGGTCTTCACGCTGAGCCGGGGAGCGGTGGTGAGCGCCTTGGTCGCGGTCCTGCTACTCTTGGCGTTGCTCCGCGCCTTGGGCCGGGTCCGTCGGAGCCTGGCGCTGGTGGGGGCCCTCCTGGTCGCCACCATGGGCTACGCCGCCTGGATCGGCTTCGAGCCGCTTCTTCACCGGGTCTGGCACGCGGACTATGGCAGCCGCTGGGCCCAGACCCTGAGCAGTGTGCCGATGCTGCGGTCATTCCCGCTGCTCGGGGTGGGGCTCGGGACGTATCAGGACATCTATCTCCGCTACCAGCCGGCGGCGCTCGATCCCGGCCACGTCTACTACACCTACGCCCACAATGATCTCCTGCAGCTGGTGCTGGAGCTGGGTATGGTCGGAGCGATCCTCGTCCTGCTGCTGGTCTGGAGAACCGCTCAGGACCTGCTGGGGGCCCACCTCCTGGGTCGCGCGACGTGTCCGGTCGGGGGCGGGGAGGCTGAGGGAGCTCGCCGGAACGATCCCTTCAGCGTCGGGTTAGGCGTAGGGGCCCTGGGCGGCGTGATCGCCCTGCTGGTGCACAGCCTTTTCGACTTCAGCGCCCGGATTGCCGCCAACGGGATCCTGGCCGCGACCTGTCTCGGCATCGCCACGGTAGCCCTGCACACTCGCTTCAGCCCGATGGGCGAGCGGCTCCTGACGAGGGTTCGGGTCTGGCCCCTGGGAACTGCCCGCCTCTTCCCCGTCACGCTGGGGGCCACGGCGGTCGTCCTGTCCCTCGTCCTCTTGCTGTGGATCGCACGGCCCCCCCTGGTCGCCGGGCGACTCGCGGACGCCACACGAGCCGGGGTCGATCGCCCCACTGCGATCCAGCGGGTGGAGGCGGCGCTGGCGCTGAATTCGAGCGACGAGCGCGCCCGGGCGCTCCGTGGGCGGCTACGGCGGCAGGCCGCTCTCGAGATCTGGACGACCGGGGCCACGCTCCAGGGGCGGGTCCTGCCCTCCTGGGAGGAGCGGCAGGAGGCGGCCCTGCCGCTTGCGACAGGTGCTGCCCAGGATCTTCAGGCCGCCATTCGAAGCGTCCCCTCCGAGCCCACCTACCACGGCGACCTGGCGCGTGCCGAGTGGACGCTGGCCCTGCTCGACCCTCAAGCCAGGCCGCAGCACCTGGCGGCAGCGCTGGCCGCCTTCTCCCGGGCCGCGACCCTCGCTCCGAACGATCCCTTCATCCAGGAAGCGCTGGCGACCTTTGCCGTGCCGCAAGGCGGACATGCGACCGAGATCGGGCTTCGCGCGGCGCGAGCCGTCGTCCAACTGAATCCCGGACTGCTACCGGATCTCGTCGACCAGTTCCTGCCCGTCGGATTGACCGCCGCGCAATGGGTGGCCATGGTGCCCGACTCAGCCCTCGACCGGAGCGATCTCGGGACCGTCCTCGAGGAGCGCGCGCTGCTCGCAGGGGCCGCGGAGGCCTACCGCAACGCCATCGCGGGGGCGCCGACCGCTCAATCGGCGTTGCCGTACTGGCTGCATGCCCGGCTCTTGCTGCGGCAGGGGAGTCGGCGGGAGGCGCTGCAGGACATCGAGAGGGCCCTGGCGCAGGATCCCGAGAACCCGGAGCTTTACCTGGTACGCGCCCAGGCGCTGGCCGCCCTCGGTGATCCGGCTGCGCCGGGCGTGTTTCGGCTCGCCATCCTCAAGGCGACCATGTCGGCAGGCAGCCCCGTGAGCGGGCAGCTGTTCGGCTCGCTCCCCCTCCGGGGGCGAGCCCTGGTATTCAGAGTCCTGCAGGAGCCGCCCAGTCCCGCCCGGTACCATCGCACGCTGGCTCGATACCTCGCCGAGCGCCAGCTCTGGTACGAGGCCCTCACCGAGTGGGAGGGGGTGCTGGCGGAGGCGCCCCAGGATGCAGAGGCGCACTTCGGCGAGGGCATCGCGCTCGACGGCCTCGGGAAGGGAGACCGGGCGCTCGAGGCGTATCGCCGCGCGGTGACCCTCGACGGGACACGGAGCACCTTCCGCCTCCGCCTCGCCCAGCGGCTCTGGGCGACGGAGCAGTACTTCCAGGCGATGAACGAGTGGCGAAGCGTGCTCGGCCAGGAGCCCGGCAACATCGAGGCGCGCCTCGGCTTGGCCCGCGCAGCCGCCAAGGCCGGGGACCGGGCCGCGGCCGCCCAGGAGTATCTCCACATTCTCCAGATCGTCCCGGACCAGCCCGAGGCCCGGCGCGAGCTCGCCCGGCTCGGCCGGGCTGCCGGCACCTGAGTGATATCATCGCGATGTGCCAGATGCGTAGACTCGCGTCCCTCGGCGTTGCCGGTCTACTCGGGCTGGGCCTCGCCGTAGCGCAGACCGAGGCGGTCGAGTACCGACTGCAGGTCGTCAACATGTGGGACTCGGGTTTCAACGCCTTCGTCAAGCCTGGAGAACTGGCCGACGGCGCGTCAGGCCTGGGCCTCGAGGAGTTGGTGGCGAGCCTTGATCGGGGCGACGTGAGCCGTGGGCCGCTCCTGAGCGACCGGACGTTCCGTTGGGCCAGCGTGGCGCTGGCCCGGGCCTATGGCGCGACGCGCGTGCTCGCCGAGATCAAGCCTGGCGGAGAGGGCAAGGCCCGATGGGACGAGGTGAAGTGGGACGGCAAGCCAGGCGAGCGAAGCGTCTGGGTCGTCGAGCCCAGTGGCCGCGGGCGACCGCAGCTGCTCTACCACGTCGTCCTGAAAGCGACGGGACCCGCCCGCCACTTCATCCCGTATGAGCCCACGAATGGGCAGCGGCTCGTGACAGTGCGCTCCCCGCTCGACTTCCTCTGGTTCCACGAGGAGCGAGGAGACCTATGGGAGAAATACCTGTCCACGAACGTGGACCTGAGCAACGATATCGCGGTCGTCGTCGGGTCGAACTCCAATCCGCTGTTCCCCGACGTGGCGCGCCTGCTCGTGAAACAGGCCGAGCAGCCGACGACCTATAAAGCGGTATTGGTCTGGCGTCAAGCGCCCACCGACTTTGAGGCCCCGGGAGGGTTCAGAATTCGGTAGCGGCGCCCCGCCGGGTCATGGAAAACTCGCCGATCTTCCCGCTCTTCCGTTAAAATCTGGCCCCAATGCTCGACGTCGTCGTGGTGGGCGGCGGTCCGGCCGGTCTCTACTCGGCGCTGCTTCTGGCCGAGGAGGGCTTCGACGTCGCCGTTCTCGAGGACCACGAGACGCTCGGCGCGCCGACTCACTGCACCGGGATCGTCTCGGATGAGCTGTCCGACCTCTTCAAGGTCCCGGAAAGCCTCGTCCTCAATCGTCCGACCGCGTGCCTAATCCACTCCCCGGGCGGCCGCGTCTTTCCCTTCGCCTCCAACGGTGAAGGGGTCGCCGTCATCGATCGCGGAGAGTTCGATCGCGAGCTCGGTGCCACCGCCCAGGGCGCCGGCGTCGACATCAGGACCGGGTTCAGGGTGGAGCGCCTCCGCCTGGAGCCCCGAAGCATGCAGATCGAAGGGACGGGTGGAGTCCTGAGCGCACGAGTGTGCATTCTGGCCTGCGGGGTCGGTTACGGGCTGCCGCGCCAGCTCGGCCTCGAGCTCCCGCCGCTCTTCCTGCACTCCGCCCAGCTCGAGGTCGACACGCGCGGGGTCCGCCCGATGGTCGAGCTCTACCTCGGTCGAGAGGTCGCTCCGGAAGG
>DATMMH010000364.1:0-12639 GCA_035569855.1 Candidatus Dormiibacterota bacterium | reverse complement strand
TCCATCTCCTCGTGCAGCGCCGAGATGTCCTTCGGCGAGGATTCCTGGGTACGCACCTCGGTGCGGAGCGTCTCGTCGGCGTTGCCGCGGTAGATGCCCTTGTTGGGCGGCACGTCGTCGTAGTGGCGGCCGTGCCCCACCACGACGTAGTGGTCGTCGACCTCGCGGTTGTGGGTCGGATCGAAGGGCACCCAGCCCGAGGATGGCGAGTAGAACTCGACCCAGGCGTGACTCTGGGCCGCCTCGCCGTCCCTGGGCGCCACGTGGAGATAGCCGCTCACGTAGCGGCAGGGGATCTGGCGGAGCCGCAGGAGCCCGAGCATCAGGTGGGTGAAGTCCTGGCAGACGCCCGCGCCCACCGTGAGGAAGTCGTCGGTGGTCGAGTCGTAGCGGGTGACGTTTTTCTTGTACGTGAAGTGCTCGCGGATGTGCCGGCCGCAGGCGCGCACCTGCTCGCCGAGCGTGGCGGTCGCGGTCGCCGGGACGGACTGGGCGAACTTGCGCAGGGCCGCGCCGGGCCGCACCGGGCCGTCGAAGGCCAGGAAGTCGAGGAGCGGGTAGGGGGCCTCCGGGAAGGGGCGCCCGTCGGTGACGCTGTCGAGCGCGGGCGCGGTCGAGTGGGTGGTGACCGCGGAGCGGGCGACCACCTCGATCCGGTCGTGGAAGTGCACGATCGTGAAGTGGTGCACCACGTTGCCGTTCCAGTCGCGATAGCGCGCGATCTTGGTCGGCGGCCCGACCGCGAGGACGAAGGACTGCAGGGTCTGGTCCGCGGTGGTCTTCGGCTGCATGCGCAGCTCGAGGAACGACTCGCGGATGTAGGCGTCGTAGGCCAGGGAGAGCGTGTGCTCGATCTCGACGAACACGACGCCTCAGGTCCCGAAGTACACGGTGGAGAGCGCGTCGTGGGCCCGGCCCAGCTCGGTGAGGACGTGGTCCAGGAACGGCAGGATCTGCCCGTCGCGGATCAGGTCGTGGCCCTGGTAGGAGAGCTCGGCGGCCAGCTTGCCCACGATGCGCGCGGGCTGGCTCAGCTCGCTGGCGCTCGAGATGCGATCGAGGTGCTCCTTGACCGCGCTGGCCCCGTAGCGGACCGATCGCGGGCTCTGGGCGTCGAAGAGCAGGAACTGCAGCACGTCGATCGGCTCGAGTCGAGCTCCGAAGACCTTGCGGTAGTTCTCGAGACAGGAGAGGCCGCGCAGCAGGCTCCGCCACCGGCTGTAGAAGAGCGGCAGGTCGACCTTGGGCTCGTCGGACACCAGCGCGGGCAGCTTGGTGCGCAGGATCACCGCGGTGCGGAAGACTCGCTCCAGCGATTCCCCGAGCTTGAGGAAGAGCCAGCCCGCGTCGCGGGTGAGGGTGTGCTCGATGGCCCCCACCGTGCTCATGATCCCCCGGTGGGTGGATCCGAGCGCGCCGCGGAACGTCGCGGGATCGGCGAGCTGGCGGCGGGTGTAGGACTCGAGCTCCCGGTAGGTCTCGTTGAGGTTGATGAACACCTCGACGCTGAGCGCCTCGCGCACCGAGCGGGCGTTGTCGCGCGCCTTCTTGAGCGAGAAGAAGACCGAGTAGCGATTCGCCGGATCGATGGAGAGCCCGAGCAGCGACGCGGAGGCGAGCCCGGCGAGGTGGCGGAAGGGCGGCTCCCCGTCCGGGAAGCCAGGGAAGACGGCGCGGAGGTCGGTCCACTCGCTCCGGGCGAGGTCCTCGTCGAGCCCGAGCACCTCGGTGGAGAGCTCCTCGGCCACGAGCAGCAGCCGGGTGGTATTCTCCGCGCGCTCGAGGTAGCGCCCCATCCAGTAGAGGCCGTCGGCGACGCGCGAGAGGATCATGCCTCGCGCGGGGCCAGCACCCAGGTGTCCTTGCTGCCCCCGCCCTGGGAGGAGTTGACGACGTAGGATCCGGGCCGCAGGGCCACCCGGGTCAGCCCGCCGGGCAGCACGCGGATGCGGTCGCCGTAGAGGATGAACGGCCGGAGGTCCACGCGCCGCGGCTCGAACTTGCCCTCGATGTGGGTCGGATGCGTGGAGAGCTCGACGAGCGGCTGGGCGATGTAGTTGCCCGGGTTCTTCTTCATCCCGGCCAGGTAGGTCTCGCGCTCCTTGGCGGAGGCGAAGGGCCCCATCAGCATCCCGTAGCCGCCCGCGTCGCCGGTGGTCTTCACCACGAGCTGGTCCAGGTGCTCGCTCATGTACTTGAAGTCGTCCTTCTTGAACCCGAGGTAGGTCGACACCTGGGGTAGCAGGGCGTCCTCGCCCAGGTAGTACTTGATGAGCTGGGGCATGAAGGCGTAGACCGACTTGTCGTCGGCCACCCCAGCGCCCGGCGCGTTGGCCAGGGCCACGTTGCCCTCGCGATAGACGTTGAGCAGGCCGGGCACTCCCAGCATGCTGTCGCGGCGGAAGGCGAGCGGATCGAGGAAGTCGTCGTCGATCCGGCGATAGATGACGTCGATCTGCCGCTTGCCGTGCGTGCGACGCATGAAGAGGTGATTGCCCTCGACGAGCAGATCGCGCCCCTCCACGAGCGGGACCCCCATCTCGCGCGCGAGGAACGAGTGCTCGAAGTACGCCGAGTTGTGGATGCCCGGGCTGAGGATGACCACCACCGGGTTCTGACCCCGGCGCGGGGCGACGAAGCGCAGCGTCTCCAGCAGCAGGGTCGGGTAGTCCTTGATCGGGCGCACCGGGTACGAGCCGAAGAACTCCGGGAACACCCGGCTCAGGAGATTGCGATTCTCCAGCACGTAGGAGACGCCGCTCGGCACGCGGCAGTTGTCCTCCAGGACCAGGTATTCGCCCTTGTCGTTGCGAATGATGTCGGTGCCCACCACGTGGGTGAAGATCTTCCGCGGCGGGACCATTCCGAGCAGCTCCCGCTTGTACTCCTTGCGGGTGAGGATCAGCTCGGGGGGCACGATCCCGTCCTTGAGGCACTTCTGCTCCTGGTAGATGTCGGCCAGGAAGAGGTTGAGCGTGGTGATGCGCTGCACGAGGCCGTCCTGCAGCGTCTTCCACTCCGCGGCCGGGATGATCCGGGGGACGAAGTCGAACGGGAAGATCCGCTCGAGCCCCTCCTTCTCGCCGTAGACCGTGAAGGTGATGCCCTGGTTGCGCAGGGTGAGCTGCTGCAGCCGCTCGCGCCGCTCGACGTCCTCCTTGGTGAAAGACTCCAGGATCGAGATCAGGGTCGCGTAGTGCGCCCGGGGCTGCCCGCGCGGATCGAAGACCTCGTCGAAGCCGCTCTTGGGCGCGACCCACTTCATGGACGCGTCGCCTCCTTCCCGGCTAGAGCCTCGCGCCCGTGCCCGTCGCGTGTCAAGGAGCCGCCGGCCCGCGTGATAAACTGGCCGCGATCATGTCGATCGATCCGCCCCACCCGCCGCACCTCCACCTCACGCCGGAGACCATCCGCTTCTGCCCGCTCTGCGGCGCCGCTCTCGAGCGCCGCCCGACCGGGCCGGATCGCCGTCTGGAGATGGTGTGCACCGCCTGCGAGTTCATCTTCTACCTGAACCAGAAGGTGGTGGCCGGGAGCATCCCGATGCAGGACGGCCGCCTCCTCCTCACGCGCCGGGCCATCCACCCCGCGCTGGGGAAGTGGACGTTTCCCGGCGGCTACGTGGACTGGGGCGAGTCGGTGGACGCGGCCGCGCTCCGCGAGACTTGGGAGGAGACCGGGCTCACCGTGGAGCTGGGCGGCCTGGTCGGCGTCTACTCCTACGCCACCGCGCCGGTGGTCATCGTGGTCTACCGGGCGAGCGTGAAGAGCGGCACGCTCACCCTCTGCCACGAGAACGACCGACTGGAGTGGGTCACCCCCGCGGAGATCCCGTGGGAGGAGCTGGCCTTCCCCTCCACGGTGGAGGCGCTGCGCGACTTCCTGGCGCGTCCCGGAGATCACGCAAGCAGCAACGCGCTACCCACGTGACGGCAGTGTCACGGTCGCCCGTCCGGTGACGACCTTCTCGCCCTTCTGATTCCCGGCCCCCGAAGTAGAACTAGTCTCGCCCCCGTGATGCGCCCGGGCGTACTCATTGCCCCGGACCGCCTTGTCGACGTGGATCATGGTGGAATCTCTTCTACCCCGATTGTTTGGGCAGGTCAACGGCCGAGCAGCATCGCCACCGTCCCGCGGAGGCGCCACGTATACTTGCCGAATGCCGGTGCTCCTGGCCGCCCTCGGCGCGCTGATGGTCTCGCTCGACTCCGCGATCAACATCGCGCTCCCCGCGATGGCCGAGGCCTTCGGCGTCGCGCCGGCGGCGATTCGCTGGGTCATCATCTGCTACGTCCTCACCTACGCGCTCACCGCCTTCGGGGCCGGCATGCTCGCGGACCGGCTCGGGCCCACCCCGGTCTTCGTCACCGGGCTCTGGTTCTCCGCCGCCGTCTTCGCGGCCTACGCGCTCGCTCACTCCTACGCGGCGGTGCTGCTGCTGCGGGTGATGCAGGGCCTGGGCGTGGGTCTCATCTACGGCGCCGCGCCGGCTCTGGTGACGCTCTCGCTCCCGCGCGAGCAGCACGGCCGGGGGCTCGGGATCATGAGCCTCGGGCTCGGCGTCGGGCTCGCGACCGCCCCCGCGCTGGGCGGCGTGCTCCTGGGCGCGTTCGGCTGGCCCGCGGTCTTCGTCTTCCGCGCCCCGCTCCTGCTCGCGCTCGCGCTGCTCGCGCAGCTCCGGCTGCCGCGCATCACGAGCGGAGCGCCGGCGCCGCGGCGCATCGGCGCGGAGGAGCTGCTGCGGCTCCCGGTTCTCCAGTCGGCTCTGCTCGCCTTCCTCTCGAACTACGCGCAGTTCACGGTGTGGCTGTTGATGCCGTTCTTCCTGGTCGGGCCGCTGCGCCTGCCTCCGACCGTGGGCGGACTTCTCTTCGCGCTCACCCCGCTCGGCAACGCGCTCGCCGCGCCGGTGGGCGGGATCGCCACCGACCGGATCGGTCCGCGCTGGCCGCTGGTGGGTGGCCTGATCGTCGAGACCGCGGGGCTCTTCGCGATCGCGCGGATGACCGACGCGTCCCCCCTGGCGGTCGTGGGGCTGGGGCTGGCGCTGGTCGGCCTCGGCGTCGGGCTCTTCCAGGTGCCGAACCTCGCGCAGATGATGGCCGCGTTTCCGGCCGTGCGGCAGGGGGTGGCCGGCGGGCTCGGCTTCCTGAGCCGGACGCTCGGCAGCGCGGTCGGCGTGCAGGTGACCGCCTCGCTGTTCGACGCACGCCTGACCCGCGACGGATTCCTGGGGGCCTTCCACGCGGCCTTCCTCGCCGCGGGCGTGGTCTGCGCGCTCGGGGCGATGCTCGCGCTCCTGCCTGCGCGGCGGTGAGGCCTGCCCGCGCAGCGGTTGGGGCCTGCCCCGCGCAGCGGTGAGGTATGATCTCCGCCATGGACATCCTGGACCCGATCGGCGATACGGTGGCCACCACCGGGACCCTCGCGCCCCGCCCCGCGTCGCTCCAGGGCGCGGTGATCGGCGTCCTCGACAACTCCAAGCCCAACGCCCGCGTTTTGCTCGAAGGCGTGGCGCGTGTCCTCGCGGCCAAGCTCGGTGCGCGCGACGTGCGCGTGTGGCGCAAGCCCGGCGCCTCCGTCGGCGCCACGGCCGCGGTCCTCGACGAGATCGCGGCCCAGTGCGGGGCCGTCCTCACCGCTTCAGCCGACTGAGGGTCCTGCACGTCGTGGAGTATCCACGACGCCACGCAGCTAGAGGGACGGGGGATTCCGTCCGTCGTCCTCGGCACCCACGAGTTCCGGCCGCTCGCGCTGGCTGAAGCCCGGGCCAAGGGGTTGCCCGACCTCGCCATCGTGACGGTGCCGCACCCGATCGGCGGCATCGCCGAGGAGGTGGTCGCGCGCAAAGCCATCACCGCCGCCGACGACGTGCTTGCCGCGCTCGGCCGGAGCGGCGCCCCGGGTCGCTCTGCCTCCGCGCCGGGCTCGGTCCAGGGCGCCGCCGCCGCGTCCCGCCACCGTGCCCCCGACGATCTGCTCGAATTCCAGGGCTTCATGATGGAGCGCGGCTGGGGCGACGGGCTGCCGATGATCCCGGCTACCGCCGAGCGGGTCGCGGCCATGCTGGCCGGCACGCGGCGCCCCGCGGGCGATCTGGTCGCGGTGCTACCGCCCCGCCTGGGCCGCGCGACGGTGGAGCGCCTGGCGGCGAACGCGGTGCTGGCGGGTGCGCTGCCCGAGCACTTCCCGGTGATCCTGACCGCGGTCGAGGCGGTGGCGCAGCCCGCGTTCAACCTGCAGGCGGTGCAGACGACGACGCATCCCTGCTCGCCCCTCGTCATCGTCAACGGGGAGATCGCGCGGCGCCTAGGCATCAACGGGGCGGGCAACGCACTCGGCCAGGGGCATCGGGCCAACGCGGTGATCGGGCGGGCGCTGCGCCTGACCCTGCAGAACGTGGGCGGCGCGCGACCGGGTAGCGAGGACCGCGCCACCCAGGGGCACCCGGGCAAGTACAGCTACTGCGTGGCGGAGAACGAGGCGGCGTCGCCCTGGGAGCCCCTGTCGGTGGAGCGTGGCTTCGCGCGGGACGTCTCCACCGTGACGGTGTGTGCCTCCGAGGGCCCGCACAACATCAACGATCACGGTTCCGCCACCGCGGAGGGCATCCTCACCACCGTGGCGGGCACCGCGGCCATCGTCGGGTCGAACAACGTCTATCTGGGCGGCGAGCCGCTCGTGATGATGGGCCCGGAGCACGCCGCCACCGTGGCGAGCAGTGGCTGGAACAAGGCCGACTTCAAGCGCGCGCTGTGGGAGCGCGCGCAGGTGGAGCACTCGCGCTTCGACCCGTCGAACCTGGAGCGCTTCGCGGTCGTCTATCCCGCCGGGTTCAAGGACCGCCCGCCGGAGACCCTCGCGCCGATCGCGCGGCAGTGGTCGGACATCATGATCGTGGTGGCGGGCGGGGCCGGGAAGCACTCGGTGTTGATCCCGACGTTCGGGGCCACCCGCTCGGTGACCCAACGCGTCGAGGAGTGACCGGCGCGGGATGGCGGGACGCACGCTCTTCCTCCTGCTGGCCCTGCTGCTCGTTCCGGTCGCGGCGGTGGCCGAGATGTCGCCGGCCGCCCCCAAGAGCCGGATGCCGCCCGGGCCCTCCGCCGAGCAGGAATACGCCCGTGGGATCGCGGCCACTCGGGCGAAGGAGTGGAGCGTGGCCGGCGCCGCCTTCGGGAAGGCGGTGGAGATGAAGCCGGGCTACGCGGAGGCGTGGAACGGGCTCGGCTACGCGCTCCGCAACCAGGGTCGGTACGCCGAGTCGCTCGAGGCCTACGACCGGGCCCTCAAGCTCCGCCCCGATTATCCGGAGGCGCTCGAGTACCTGGGCGAGGCCTACGTGAAGATGGGCCGCCTCGACGAGGCCCGGGGGGTGCTGCGGCGGCTCGAGCCGCTGGACCGCGAGCGCGCGGGAGAGCTGTCCGAGGCTATTGCTCGAGGAAGATAGGCTCGTACAGCCGGGCGAAGTACTCCTTCACCATCCGGTCCGAGGAGAAGTGCTCCGCCGCCATCCGGATCGAGCCGCGCATCATCGCCGTCCACCTCCCGCGATCGGCGAAGGCGGGCAGCACCTCGCCTTCGAGCGTGTCGTAGAGCGACCGTAGATCGCGCACATCCGGATCCCCGGTCGTGGTCCCGTCGCCGATGGCCCAGCCGGTCACCCCGGGCTCGTAGCCCTCCGGCCACCAGCCGTCGAGCACCGAGAGATTGAGCGTGCCGTTCATGGCCGCCTTCATCCCGGACGTGCCGCTCGCCTCCATCGGGCGGCTCGGGGTGTTGAGCCACACGTCGCACCCGCGAGTGAGCCGCCGGCCGAGCCCCATGTCGTAGTCCTCGAGGAATGCCACGCGATCCGACCACGGGCGGATCGCCGCGACCAGCCGGGCGATCACCGCCTTGCCCTCGTGGTCGGCCGGGTGGGCCTTGCCCGCGAACAGGAGCTGCACCTTGTGGCGCTTGAGCAGGTTCGCGAAGCGCACCGGGTCGCGCAGCAGCAGATCCGGCCGCTTGTAGGTGGCGGCCCGGCGTGCGAAGCCGATGGTGAGCGCGGCGGGATCGAACCTGGTCCCGGTGCGCGCCTGCACTTCCGCCAGCATCTCGCGCTTCATCGCGCGCTTGGCCGACTGCAGGCGCTCGTCGCTGCCCTGGGCGGCCACGATGCGCGGGTCCTGCCAGGTGCCGGCGTGCACGCCGTTGGTGATGGCGATGATGGGGGCGGCGTCCTCCACGTGGGCCCACATGGCCCGCGCGGTCTCGCCGTGGAGCTTGGCCACCGCGTTCGCGAGGCTCGCCAGCCGCAGCCCCGCGACCGTCATGTTGAACGGGTCGCCCCCGATCTCGGTGAGCTCGCTCGGCACCAGCTCGCATCCCGCGCCGAGCCGCCGCAGGTCCGCGATCGGATGGACCTCGTTGCCCGCCGGCACCGGGGTGTGGGTGGTGAACACGATGTGCCCGCGCGCCGCCTTCCAGGCCTCGTGGAACGAGGCGCCGGCCTCCATGCGGTCGGCGATCATCTCGATGCCCGCGAATATCGCGTGGCCTTCGTTGAAATGGTAGAGGTCGATGGGCAGGTGCATGGCCCGCAGCGCGCGCACCCCGCCGATGCCGAGCAGCATCTCCTGGGCCAGCCGGCAGTCGGGCCGTGGATCGTAGAGGCGCCGCGTGATCCACTGGTCGCGGAGGTCGGTGGGCTCGAGGAGATAGAGCGGTGCGATCGCGTAGCGGCCCACCCGCCACACCCGGCACTCGACCTCGCGGGTCGCGACCCGAACGCGGACGCGGACCTCGGTGTCGATGAGGCCGTCCGTCTTCTCGTCGTGCCACTCGTCGTGCGGGTAGCCGTCGGCGCCGATGTGCTGCGAGGTGTAGCCCTGGCCCCACCGCAGCCCGACCCCGACCACCGGCAGCCCCAGATCGCCCGCCGACTTCATGAAGTCGCCGGCCAGCACCCCGAGACCGCCCGCGTAGGAGTGGAACTCCTCGTGGAGGCCGTACTCCATCGAGAAGTACGCCACGAGCGGTAGGCGGCCGGGCGGGCTCACGCGATCAGTGCTTGGGGCGCCACGGGCCGGTGATGAGGCGCGCCCCGCGTTGCCAGCTCAGGTAGGCCCAGGCCCACTGGAAGAGCACCAGGAAGCGGTTGCGGAAGCCGATCAGGAACATGATGTGGACGAAGAGCCAGGCCAGCCACGCGATGAGCCCGGAGAGTCGCAGCCCGCCGACCACGGCCACCGCGGCCGCTCGGCCGATCGTGGCCATGCTCCCCCGGTCGCGATAGCGGAAGGGCCGGGTGGTCTCGCCGCGAAGCCTCCGCAGGAGGTTCGCGGCCGCGGCGCGGCCCTGCTGGATCGCGACCGGAGCCAGGCCCGCGAGCGGATGCCCGCCCGCACCGATGAACGCGCACATGTCGCCGATCGCGAACGCCTCGGGATGGCCGGGCAGCGAGAGATCGGGCTCCACCGCGACGCGGCCGGCCCGGTCGAGCGGCAGGCCGAGCGTGCGCGTCAGGGCCGCGGCCGCGACTCCGGCGGCCCACAGCACGGTGCGGGCGCGAATCTGCTCGCCGCCGAGCCAGACCGCGTCGGGCGTCACGCGCGTCACGAGCGCGCCGGTGCGCACCTCGACGCCGATACGGGCGAGCGCGGTCGCCGCGCGGTCGGGGAGCGGATCGGGGAAGCTCGCGACCAGCCGCGGGCCGCCCTCGACCAGGATGACGCGGGCCTTGGTCGGATCGATGAGCCGGAAGTCTCGCGCGAGCGTCTCGCGCGAGATCTCGGCCAGCGCGCCGGCCAGCTCCACCCCGGTGGGGCCGCCGCCGATCACGACCGAGGTCAGCAGCGCTCGGCGCTCGGCCCCGTCCTGCTCGCGCTCGGCCTCCTCGTAGGCCAGCAGCACCCGTCGGCGGATCTCGAGCGCGTCCTCCAGGGTCTTGAGGCTCGGCGCGAGCGGCTCCCAGTCGTCGTGACCGAAGTAGGAGTGACCGGCGCCGACCGCGAGCAGCAGCGCGTCGTAGTCCATCGTGCCCCCGTCGAGGGTCAGGCGACGGGCGGCCAGGTCCACCGACTCCACCTCGGCCAGCAGGACCGTGACGTTGTCGGCTCGGCGGAGGATCGAGCGCAGCGGAGTGGCGATGTCGGACGGATTGAGCGCGGCGGTGGCGACCTGGTAGAGCAGTGGCTGGAAGAGGTGGTGGTTGCGCCGGTCGAGCAGGGTGACCCGCACCGGGCGGCCGGCGAGGGCGCGGGCGGCGCTCAGGCCGCCGAACCCACCGCCCACGATGACCACGTGCGGCCGAACGTCCTGCTCGCTCACCACGCCATCTTCACAAGCGCCCGGTCGGCGTGTCAACTTGGCTGGGATCGCGGGAGCTTGACAGGGCCCGGGCTTCGCCCTAGGGTGACCTCGACGCTCCATCAGCTCGCCGCACGAAAGGGATGGTCATGACCGCGCGCATCAGCTCGCAGCGCTACGCCGTCGAGGACTTCCAGCAGGCGCTCGACCTCTGCTACAGCAAGGGCTGGACCGACGGCCTCCCGGTGGTGCCGCCGACCGAATCGGCGGTGCGCACCATGCTCGGCGCGGTCGGGCTCGAGCCGGACGCGCAGGTCGCGTTCATCACCAATCGACAGGCGGTGGTCACCGCCGAGAAGGTCGCGATCAACGCGGTGATGGCGGGCTGCCTGCCCGAGCACATGCCGGTCGTGCTCGCCGCGATCGAGGGCATCGCGGATCCCCGGTGGGGCTACCACGGCCCCGCCACCTCCACCGGCAGCGCCGCGGTGCTGATGATCGTCAACGGGCCGATCGCGCGCCGGCTCGACTTCAACTCCGGCGACAATCTCTTCTCGCCCGGCTGGCGGTCGAACGCCACCTGCGGACGGGCGGTGCGGCTGGTCATGCGGAACGTCATCGGCACGCTGCCCGGGCATCTCGATCGCGGCACCTTCGGCCATCCCGGCCGCTACACCTACGTCATCGCGGAGAACGAGGCCGAGAGCCCGTGGACCCCGCTGCACGTGGAGCGGGGCTGCCGTCCCGGCGACAGCGCGGTGACGGTGATGGCGGCGCTCGCGCCGCATCAGTTCTACAACCAGCTCTCGAGTACCGCGGCGGGCGTGCTCACCACGCTGACCGACACCATGCGGTATCCGGGGCAGGTGGGGCAGCCCAACTACTGCGTGGTCCTGGCCGGGGAGCACATGCGCACGATCGCGGCCGACGGCTGGTCCAAGGCCGACATCCGCAAGTTCATCTTCGAGAACACGACGAACACGATCGCGCATTTCAAGCGGACGGGCCGCCTGCCCGGGACCGTGAAGCCGGCCGACGAGACCGCGACCCGCTCGCTGGTCATGACGCCCGACGACCTCCTGGTGGTCGCGGCGGGGGGGCGGGCCGGCTCGTTCTCGTGCTATATCCCAGGGTGGGCGAGTCGCACCTCGTCCGAGGCAGTGACGGTGGTCATCAACGAGAGGAGGGCATGATGGCAGGCTTCGAGATCCTCGACCCCACGGTCGAGCCGCGGCGGCAGCCGCTCACGTTCGTACCGCGGCCGGATTCGCTCAAGGGCAAGCGCATCGGGCTGGTGGAGAACACCAAGTTCAACTCGGACAAGCTCCTGCAGAAGATCGGGGAGATCTTGAAGACGGAGTACGGCGCGGCCGAGGCGCGGATGTGGCGCAAGCACAACTCGAGCGTGCCCGCCCACAAGGAGATCCTCGACGACGCCAAGCAGACCGTGGACGTCGTCGTCGCCGGCATCGGCGACTGAGGGTCCTGCTCGTCGGGCAGTGTGCTCGACGGAATCCTGTTCGAGAAGTTCGGCGTCCCCGCCGCGTCCATCGTGACCGACGTCTTCGAGTCCACCGGCCACGCGATGGCCCAGTCCTGGGGCGTCCCGGAGTACAAGTTCCTCTCGCTGCCGCATCCGATCGCCAATCTCACGGACGCCGAGCTCGACGCCCGCGCCCGCGCGATCGCCCCCGAAGTCGTCCGCCTGTTGCTCCGGGGCCAAGAAGGCTAGACCACAGCGGATGCCCGCATCCGAGGGAGCAAAGTAAACCGGTTGTCCGCGGCCGGGGGGAGTGCGGGGGCCCTGTCTGGGCCCCCGCAGCTGAAGAGCCCACAAGAAGTAAACGAGTGTCCGCGGCCGGGAGAGTGCGGGGGCCCTGTCTGGGGCCCCGCAGGGTCCGCGACCCTGACATGAGCCACGCCCGGCGCCCCGCGCCCTACCGGCCTCCCTTCTGGTACCGGGGCCGACACCTCCAGACGCTCTGGGGGCCGCTGTTCCGCAATTGGCGGCGGCCCCCGCAGCGTCGGGAGCGGCTCGAGACCCCCGACGGCGATTTCCTCGACCTCGACTGGCTGGTCTCCGGGCCCGACACCGGCCCGCTCATCCTCATCCTCCACGGTCTCGAGGGCTCCTCGCGCTCGCACTACGCGCGCGGGCTCCTGCGCGGCGCGGGCCGGCTCGGCTGGCGGGCTGCGGTCCTGCACTTCCGCTCCTGCAGCGGCGAGGTCAATCGTCTGCCGCGCCTGTATCACTCCGGCGAGACGACCGACCTCGGCTGGGTGGTCGAGCGGCTGCGCGAGCGGGCGCCGCGGATCGGCCTGGTCGGCATCTCGCTCGGGGGCAAC
>DATMMH010000363.1:0-11293 GCA_035569855.1 Candidatus Dormiibacterota bacterium | reverse complement strand
CATCATCAATATTGCCTCAATCGCAGGGCCACTTGCGGCGATGACCATGCCGCCCTACTCGGTGGCCAAGGGCGGTGTCATCACGTTCACCCGCGTCATCGCCAAGGAGCTGGCCCCGTACGGCATCACCGTCAACGCGATCTGTCCCGGCGTGCTCTGGACCGCGTTCTGGGAGAAGCTGGCCCAGTTCATCGCCGACACCAACCCCGCGTTCAAGGGCATGACCGCGCGCCAGGTATTCGACAAGCGCGTGGGCGACGTCATCCCGATGAAGCGGGAACAGACGCCGGAGGACATCGGCCACGCCGCCGTGTTCCTGGCCTCCGAGGAGGCGCGTAACATCACCGGCCAGGCCCTCAACGTCGACGGCGGCTCGGTCATGCACTAACCCATTGCGGACATGAAACGAACGCTACTGGTGCTCGCGGCGCTGATGACGCTGTCGCTCTGCGCCGGTCCCGCGATCGCGCAGGCCGACAAGACCAGCGCCAAGGCCGCCGCCGAGCCGGTGGTGAAGCAGCTCGAAGCCTTCCGCCGCGACGACTTCGACACCGCGTACACCTTCGCCTCCGGCGAGATCCGCGCGCACTTCGACCGCCGGGGCTTCGAGACGATGGTGCGCCGCGGGTACCCGGAGATCGCGCGCTCGACGTTCGCGGCGGTGACCACGTCCGAGATGGACGGCGAGGGCCTCGCCTACGTGACGGTGAAAATCCGCGGCGCGAACGGGCAGACCATCGAGGCGGTGTACGAGGTGGTCTGGGAGGACGGCTGGAAGATCAACGGCGTGGCCACGCGGCCCGACGCCGGCATCATCTAGATCTCCTCTCCCCCTGGGAGAGGGTAGGGTGAGGGAAATGGACTTCGACTTCACGCAAGCGCAGCAGGACTTCCGCGCCGAGGTCCGCGCCTGGCTGGCCGAGAACGTGCCCGCCGACCTCAAGGGCCGCGGCTTCGCGTCCTCGCGCGCCGACGTCAAGGAGGTCAATCGCCTGCGCGACTGGCAGCGCACGCTGCACAAGGCGGGCTACGTGGGCATGGACTGGCCCGCCGAGTACGGCGGGCGCGGCGCCTCGATCATGGAGTCGATCATCCTCTATGAAGAGATGTCGCTCGCGGGCAGCCCGCAGCCGCTCAACCGCAGCGGGCTGAGCATGCTGGGGCCCACCCTGATGAAGCACGGGACGCCCGCGCAGCGCGCCCGGCACCTCGACCGCATCCTGACCGCGGAGGACATCTGGTGCCAGGGCTTCTCGGAGCCGAACGCGGGCAGCGACCTGGCGAACCTCCAGACGCGCGCCGTGCTCGACGGCGACCACTACGTGCTGAACGGGCAGAAGGTGTGGACGAGCATGGCCCACGTCGCCGCGTGGGGCTTCTTCCTGGTGCGCACCGATCCGACCTTGGCCAAGCACAAGGGCATCACGTTCCTGCTGCTGGACATGAAGAGCCCCGGCCTCACGATCCGCCCGCTGCGGCAGATCACCGGCGAGGCCGAGTTCAACGAGGTCTTCCTCGAGAACGTGCGCGTGCCCGCGAGCAACGTGGTGGGCAAGGTGAACGAGGGCTGGGGCGTGGCCCTCACCACGCTGGCCTACGAGCGCGACGTGCTCACGATGATCCGCCACATCAGCCTGCGCACCGCGCTGCAGAAGCTCCTGTCGCTGGCCAAGCGCACCATGAAGAACGGGCGCCCCGCGTCGGAGGACCCGGTGGTGCGCCAGAAGATCGCGGCGATGTCGATCGGCGAGCGGGTGCTCCAGCTCAACGGCTACCGCAGCCTGACCAAGATCCTGCGCGGCGGCGCCCCCGGGCCCGAGGGCTCGACCTCCAAGCTGTTCTGGAGTCAGCTCGATCAGGAGCTGGCCGAGCTGGCCACCGAGATCATCGGGCCGTACTCGCAGATCAAGGCGGGCAGCCCGCTCGCCCCCGACGAGGGGGAATGGGAGTTCTACTGCCTGCTGGCCCGCGGCAGCGGCATCCGCGCCGGCACCACCGAGATCCTGCGCAACATCCTGGGCGAGCGCGTGCTCGGCCTGCCCAAAGACTAGCCCAAACCAGGAGGAGGCACCGTGGCCACCGACAGCGAGCTGCTCTACGAGGTGAAGGACCGCATCGCCACGATCACGCTCAACCGCCCCGACAAGATGAACGCCTTCACCGGGCCCATGATCGAGCGCTGGGCCGCCTCGCTGCACGAGGCGCAGCACGACCCCAACGTGAACGTGGTGATCGTCACCGGCGCGGGCAAGGCCTTCTGCTCGGGCGGCGACGTTGGGCGCATGGGCACGGGCGATCCCACCCCGCTCGACAACAAGAACGGGCTGTGGGAGCACATCCATCGCGTGCCCAAGACGCTCGAGGCCATGGACAAGCCGGTCATCGCCATGATCAACGGGGTCACGGTCGGCGCGGGCATGGGCATGTCGCTCATGTGCGACATGCGGATCGCCTCCGACGCGGCGCGCTTCTCCACCGGCTACGTGCGCGTGGGCCTGGTCCCCGGCGACGGCGACACCTACTTCCTGCCGCGCCTGATCGGCACCGCCCGCGCGCTCGAGCTGCTGTGGACCGCCGACTTCATCGAGGCGCCCAAGGCGCTCGAGCTCGGGATCGTGAACCGCGTGGTGCCGCACGATAAGCTCGCCGAGGAGACCTACGCCTTCGCCCGCCGCGTGGCGGACGGCCCGCAGATACCGGTGCGGATGATCAAGCGGCTCGTCTACCAGTCCATGCGCCTCGACCTGCGCACGCATCTGGACCTGGTGTCCTCGCACATGGCGGTGGTGCGCGAGACCGAGGACCACAAGGAAGGCGTGCAGGCGTTCAAGGACAAGCGCGCGCCGAAGTTCACGGGACGGTAGCGCGCTACCGCACGATGAGCGCGATCGACAGGGCGAGCAGCGCGCCCATCGTGATGTTGAACGCGCGCAGTCGGCGGCGGCTGTTCAGCACGTGCTGGACGGTCGCTCCGAACGCGAGCCAGAGAAAGCAGCTCGGCAGCGCGGCGAGGACGAACAGCCCGCCGAGGAGGACGGACTGGACCACCGGGCTGCCGGCCTCGGCATGAAGAAAGGTCCCGGCGGCGCTCGCGGTGACGAGCCAGGATTTCGGGTTGACCCACTGAAAGACCGCCGCGCCGACGAAGCCGACGGGGCCGCCGGTCGATGTCGTGTCCATGTGGGTGGATGAGGCGATCTTCCACGACAGCCAGAGGAGGAACGCGGCGCCGCCCCAGTGGAGTGCCCTGAGCACCAGGGGGTGCTGGAGGACGAGGCTCCCCAGCCCTAGCGGCACCAGGAACATCATGAGCCCCATGCCGGCGGTGACGCCGAAGAGGCAGGGAAGCCCCCGCAGGACACCCGCGTTCGCGCCGGCCGCGGTGACCATGACGTTGCTCGGCCCCGGCGTCACCGCGGCCACCACCGCGAAGAGAAGGAAGGCCACCACCTGCTCCGTCGTCATTCTCCACCTCCACCGGATCTGACTGCCAAGGCATGCGACCCAAGCAAACCAGGTCCGGCGGCGAAGGTCTTGAACGATCGTGCGAGCGACAGCCCGGAGGCTGGATCGCGAGCGCGGGGCCGGTCGGCGGCGTGGAGCTATTTCGCGCGTGGTTCGTCGGCGAAGCGTACCAGAAGCATCGGCACGACACCTATGCCATCGGCCTGACCGACCGCGGGGTGCAGGTCTTCGACTATCGAGGGGCGGTACGGACGAGCACGCCCGGGCAGGTGGTCGTGCTCCATCCGGACGAGAGCCACGACGGCCGCGCGGGCACCCGAGACGGCTTCGGCTACCGGATCGTCTACGTGGAGCCATCTCGGCTGTCCGAGGCGATCCGGGTGCTCCACGGGCGGCCCTACCCGCTGCCGTTCGTCCGCGAGTCCGTATCGACGAACGCCGCGCTGTCGCGGGCCATCCAGCGAGCCTTTCGGTCCCCGCTGGAATCGCTGGCGGTCGATAGCCTGATCCTCGACCTGGCCGAAGGATTGACGGCCGGGGAAGGGAGCGGTGGGCGCCCCGGCGCGTCGCCGCGGGTGGACGTCCCGGTTCTCGCGCGCGCGCGGCAGTTTCTGGACGCGGAGAGAACGCGCGTCGTCCATTCCGCGGAGCTGGAAGCGATCACGGGCCTGACCCGCTACGACCTGGCCCGTCAGTTCAAGCTCGCGTTCGGGACGAGCCCGTACCGCTACCTGCTCATGCGCCGGCTCGACCTGGCCCGGCAGTGGATCCACGGGGAGCGCCCGCTGGCCGACGTGGCGTGCGAGGCGGGCTTCGCCGATCAGGCGCACTTCACGCGGATGTTCAAGGCGGCGTTCGGGCTGACCCCGGCCCGCTATCGCGCGCTGAGGTTCTCCACCGCCGCGGCGATCCGGCGGGCGAGGATGCCCGCGTGACCGAGCTGATCGTGCGGATGGCGGACATCACCACGCTGGACGTGGACGCCATCGTCAACGCGGCCAACGAACGGCTCGCGCCCGGGGGCGGGGTGTGCGGCGCGATCCACGCGAAGGCCGGGCCCGAGCTGGCCGTCGCCTGCGCCGCGCTGGGCGGCTGCCCGACCGGGCAGGCCCGCATCACGCCGGGCTTTCGCCTGCCCGCCCGCCACGTGATCCACGCGGTGGGGCCGATCTGGCGGGGTGGCGCGGCCGGAGAGCCCGCGCTGCTGGCCTCCGCGTATCGGGAGAGCCTGCGGCTCGCGCAGCAGCACGATCTCCGCAGCGTGGCGTTCCCGGCGATCAGCACCGGGATCTTCGGCTACCCGCTCTGGGCCGCCACGAAGATCGCGGTGGCCGCGGTGCGGGCGGCGGTCGCCGAGCCGGGGAGCATCCAGCAGGTGATCTTCGCCTGCTTCGGCGCCGACGTGCACGCGGCCTACCGCGACGAGGGCATCGCCTAGCGCGCCGACGGGAACCGCGGCGGCCGCTTCTCTCGGATCGCGGCCGCGCCTTCCCGCACGTCCTCGTCCATGAACGTGATCATCTCCAGCGCGAGCGACTGATCGAAGATCGGCCCGGCCATCCGCAGCCAGTTGTTCAGCGAGCGCTTGGTCCAGCGGATCGCCTGCTGCGCGCCGGTGGCGAGCTTGTCGGCCACCTCGAAGGCCTTGGGGAGCAGCTCCGCGGGCGGCACGCACAGGCTCACCATGCCGATGCGCTCGGCCTCGCGGCCGTCGATGAAGTCGGAGGTGAGCAGGTAGTACTTGGCCTTGGCCATCCCGCACAGCAGGGGCCACACGATGGCCGCGTGATCGCCCGCCACCACGCCCAGGCGGGTGTGGCCGTCGGTGAAGCGCGCGGTCTCCGACATGATGCTGATGTCGGACAGGAGCGCGACCACCAGGCCCGCGCCGACCGCGACGCCGTTGATCGCGGAGATCACCGGCTTGTCGAGGTTGATCATGTTGTAGACGATGTCGGAGGCCTCCCGCAGCGTGCGGGCCATGCGCTTCGGGTCGCGGCTGTTGGCGTCCACCATCGCGAGATCGCCGCCCGCCGAGAAGGCGCGCCCCGCGCCGGTGACCACCGCCACGCGCGCGTCCGCATCGGCGTCGAGCGTGAGCCAGATCTGGGTGAGCTCCCAGTGGAGCCGGTCGTTGGTCGCGTTCAGCACCTCCGGCCGGTTGATCGTGATCAGCACCACCCCGTTGGGCCGGCGCTCGAACGCCAGATGCTGATAGTCGCGGTAGTCCATGGCCGATGGCCTCCTGTGAATGAGATCGGCTGGAGGCTAGCACGGTCGCGGGGCACCCCGCCGCTTTCACATTCTTGCTGGAATCTTCGGCGTCGCCACCCCTCTCGCGGGCGACCGCGTCCGAACGACGGACCCCCATGACTGGAATGGACGATGCCCGCCGACCGTGAAGGACCGGAGTCCGAGCGGCCGCCTCTCGGCCCGGCCGGCACGCTGATCCGGCTCGCCCTGGTCGGCCTCATCCTCGCCGCGGTCCTGGGCACGTACGCCTTCCTCGGTGGGTGGCTGACCCCGGGCGCGCTGACGCCCGCGCGGCTCACCGACGCGTTCGAGCACGCGGCCGGCGTCCACCCCGGCTTCCGTCGCAATCATGCCAAGGGCGTGGGCGTGTCCGGGTTCTTCGAGAGCAACGGGAACGGCGCGCGCCTCTCGAAGGCGGTGGTCTTCCGGCCCGGACGCGTGCCGGTGATCGGCCGCTTCTCCCTGTCGGGCGGTCGGCCCGACGTCGCCGACGCGCCCGACGAGGTGCGCGGCCTGGGGCTCCAGTTCAGCCTGCCCGACGGCGAGACGTGGCGGACCGCGATGATCAACCTGCCGGTGTTTCCGTTCCGGACCCCGGAGGTGTTCTACGAGAACCTCGTCGCGTCCGCGCCGGATCCTGCGACCGGCAAGCCCGATCCCGCCGGCATGAAGGCCCTTCTCGAGCGCCATCCCGAGACGGCGCGGGCCCTGGCCGTCATCAAGAGCCAGCCGATCGCATCGGGATTCGACAACACCACGTTCCATGCCCTGAACGCGTTCCGCTTCACCAGCTCGGCGGGCGTGTCGGTGCCGGTCCGCTGGCTGCTGGAGCCGGCGCAGCCGTTCGAGGCCGCGAGCGCGGCGCCGGGATCCCGGGATCGGAACTATCTCTTCGACGCGCTGATCGCGCGGGTGCAGCGCCAGCCGCTGCGATGGCACCTCATCCTCACCATCGGGCAGCCCGGCGATCCCACCGGCGACGCCACCCTCGCCTGGCCCCCGGACCGGGAGCGGGTCGACGTGGGCACGCTGACGCTCGATCGAGTGGAGGCCGAGGAGACCAGTCCCGCGAGGGACATCAACTTCGACCCGCTGGTCCTGCCCGCGGGCATCGCGCCCTCGGACGATCCCTTGCTCAGCGCTCGCTCCGCGGTGTACTCGCGATCGTTCACCCGGCGTGAAGGCGAGTCGAAGCAGCCGAGCGCCATCACCGCCGCCGACGTCCGTGGGGGAAAGTGACATGCCGACCCCGCCGCGTCAATTCCCCGCGCTCTCGCGGCTCCTGCACTGGGTGATGGCGGCGATGGTCCTGACCATGCTGGGTGTCGGGATGGCCATGATCGTCTCCCTGGGCGACTACCACGCGCTGATTTCGATTCATCGCCCGCTGGGCATCGCGATCCTCGTCCTGGTCGTCGTTCGCTTCGTGAACCGCCGCCTGAACCCACCTCCGCCGTTCCTGGCCTCGATGTCGGAGGCCGAGCGTCGGGTGGCGACGGCGTCGGAGCTCGCGATGTACGGGTTGATGCTCGTGCTGCCGCTGGTCGGCTGGGGGATGCTATCGGCGGCGCGCTACCCGATCGTGCTCTACGGCTCCGTGCATCTCCCGTTCATCCTGCCGCCGAGCGCCACGCTGTACGCGGTGCTGCGGAAGACGCACACCGTTCTCGCGTACCTCTTCTTCCTCACGTTCCTCGCTCATTTCGCCGCGATCCTGTTCCACACCCTGGTCCTGCGGGACGGGATCTTGAAGCGCATGATGCCCTGGCGCGTGCGCTGACATCGTCTAACTCAACAGGAGGGAAATATGTCCAAGGCAACGAGCCCGGAGCTGATCGCACGTCGCGAGGCTAGCCTCACACCACACACCGACATCGCCCCGGATGCGGTAAGGGATATCGCGGGCGCCCTTACCGCCCTGGTGGCTGACGTGTTCACGGTCTATGTCAAGACGAAGAACTTCCACTGGCACATGAGTGGCCCTCACTTCCGTGACTACCATCTCCTTCTCGATGAGCATGCGGATCAGCTGTTCGCGATGACCGATGACATCGCCGAACGGGTGAGGAAGATCGGAGGAACGACGCTGCGGTCCATCGGCCATATCGCCAGGGTGAAGCGGATCCCCGACAATGACGCCGACTACGTGACGCCGGAGGACATGCTCAGCGAATTGTGGGAAGACAACAAGGCGCTGGTCCTGAGCATGCGCAGCGCGCACGATCTCTGCGATGAAGTGGGAGACGTGGCGACGGCCAGCTTGCTGGAGAACTGGATCGATGAGGGCCAGAAGCGTGCGTGGTTCCTCTTCGAGACGACGCGTGCCTAGCGCTGGCGCCCGCTAGCACGTCGGGGGCCCGACGGCCGCGGATGCAGCACGTCGAGCGCCCAGCCGACGTCGAGCCGCTCGCCCAGCCAGCCGGGGCACGCCGTTCGCGCGTTGAGCCGAAGTCCCAGCGCGGCATGTTGCGCGTGCAGCGTATGAATCGGATCCGCGGGCACCGGGCCTGTCGGCGGCACCTCCGGTAGCGGCCGGCCATCCGGCCGGTGGAAGGCGAGGGTGCCGTCGGGTCCCCGAGAGACCTGGTAGCCCTCTTCATGGACCGCGTGGTGATGGCGGCGGCACAGGAGCACCAGGTTGCCGAGCGTGGTTGGGCCGCCCTGCGCCCAGTGACGTACGTGATGACCCTCTCCGACCCGTGCATGACAGCCCGGGAAGCGACAGCTCCGGTCGCGATGTAGCAGCGCGCGTCGAAGCGCCGGCGGAATCGTCCGGGTCCGGGCCCCGACCTCGAGTAAGCGCCCCTCGTCGTCGTGCCGCATGACCACCCGGCTCGCGTCGCAGGCCATGCGCCGCGACGTTTCCGCGGAAACGTGGCCCCCTTCTTCCAGCACGGATTGGCCGGGTTGCTCGGGATCTGCGAGGACTGCGGCGTCCACGTGGACCACCACCTGGTAGCGCTCGCCCGGGGCGCCAGGGTCGATCTCGTGATGCAGCGCGGTCTCCGCCACCAAGGCCAGCGCGTCGGCCTGCTGCTGAGCCCGGGTCGGCGGCGCCATGGCGGGGTCCGCTGCGGTCATGCCGGCCGTGGCGCGCGTGCGCTGATACAGCGTCTCGCGAGCGGCATCGAGCGCCCGGATCAGCAGGGCGCCGATCTCGGGGGTCAGGCGTCCGCGCACGAGCACCGTGCCGTCCTCGTCCGGATACACGTGCAGTCCCCGCTCTGCGTGCTGCCGAGTCGCCTGCCGCACCTCGGCTTGCCGGTCCACACGTCGCCAGCCACGCACGATTCGCTCGATGTGCGCCGCGGTGCCCGCGCGTCCGACCGTCAGCAACCGCGCCTCGGTTTCTGGCGTGGCCACGCGGGTCAGGGCCCGGACCTTGGCGTAGGAGAGCTCTCCGCGGGCCAGTGCCTCGGAGAGGCGCGGCAACGTTCCGAGGGCGCGGGCGACCCGCACCCGCTCACGGGCGGCCCCCAGGTCGAGGCCCACGCGCCACCCGAGCCAGGCGGCGCAGGAGGAGAAGCCGTCGTTCCAGCCGCCGCGCGCGTCGAACTCGCGGATAAGGGCCAGCAGTCGGGCGGTCGCGGCGTCGAGGTGCGCGGACAGCTCGGCGATCTCGTCGCCGAGACGGTCCAGGTCGGCGAATGGATGCGACGGGGCGGGCACGGGTTGCGAGGCGATCGGCATGGCGAGCCCTCCTTCAGGTAGAAGGACTCTACACCCCGGATTTCGCAAGGCCGGAGAGCGCCCACGCTCGACGAGCGTAGACGGGAGAGTGATTTTTCAGCGCCGCGTGGTCGAACGCGCTTCACAGCGTCGCCCGCGCACTGAGCCCGCCTCATTCCGAGGCCTGTCGCCCGGGCGGAAAAGCCTCGCGCCGAGGGCGTCAAGCGAAAAGAGACTGGCGCCTCCCCGGCCCGCCGACGGAACGCGCCTACGCCACCGCGGCGAGCTGGCCAATGATCGCCACGCAGGCCTCGGCCAGCTCCGTCCCCTTGGTCGCCATGTGGCGCTTGAAGAACTCCTCGTGAACCGCGTGCTCGTGGAAGTGATGGGGCGTGAGCACCGCGGACAGCACCGGGACGTCGGTCTCGAGCGAGGTCTGCACGATGCCCTGCAGCACCGCCTGGGCCACGAAGTCGTGCCGGTAGATGCCGCCGTCGACCACGAGGCCGCTCGCGCACACCGCCGCGTAGCGGCCGGTCCGGGCGAGCTTGCGGGCCATGAGCGGGATCTCGAGGCTGCCGGGCACCGCGAAGAGCTCCACGTCGCCAACGGCATACCCGTGCTTCGCCAGCTCGGCCATGAAGGCCTGCCGGCAGTGGTCGGTGATGTCGGTGTGCCACGAGGCCTGCACGTACGCGATCGGCTTCTGGGCCATGACGTTCCTCCGTGTGTGGGGTGTGGCCAGTAGTGTAGACCGTCGTCTCCGCCTTGACGAGATCGGCGCCGGCGGGGCACTATTTGGCCCACTCGCGTGCTGCCCGACAATCTCGGCTACCTGTTCGACACGGCGCTGGCTCTCACCCCGTCGAAGCCTGCGGTGCTCCAGGGCGAGACCGTCCTCACTTACGCCGAGCTGGACGGCCGCTCCAACCGCATGGCCAACGCCCTGGCCGCGCTCGGGGTGACCGCGGGCGATCGGGTCGCGCTGCTGTTCAACAACGACTTCCGCTTCCTCGAGACGCTCTTCGGCACGATGCGCCTCGGCGCGGTCGCGGTGCCGCTCAACATCCGGATGGGCGACGAAGCCCTCCGCTACGTCGCGGAGGATTCGGAGGCCTCCGTGCTGGTGGCGAGCGCGGCCCTCGCCGAGCGCGGGCGCGCGCTGGCCGCGCAGATCCCCGCCATCAAGCACGTGATCGCCGACGGGCCCGCCGCCGAGGGCGCGTTGGCCTACGAGGCCGCGCTGGCCGCTGCCGCGCCGAGCCTGCCGCGCCGGGCCACCGCATTCGACGAGATCTGCATGCAGCCCTACACCTCGGGCTCCACCGGCAAGCCGAAGGGCGTGCTGCTGACCCACGGCGGGCAGATCTGGAACACGGACATCCTGTGCAAGTCGATGCTCTGCGACGACACCGAGTGCGCCCTGATCGCGGTGCCGCTCTACCACAAGAACGCCATGATCGGCGCGGTCAAGCCGTTCCTGCTCGCTGGCGGGTCGCTGGTGATCCTGCCCGGCTTCGACGCGGTCGAGGTGATCCGGGCCATCGATCGCTACCGGGTCACGTATCTGACCGGCGTCCCCGCGATGTACAAGATGATCCTCGCCGAGAAGGACGCGCTGGCCCGCCACGACGTCTCGAGCGTGCGTTACGCCATGTGCGGCTCGGCCGAGGTGCCCGAAGAGCTGCTGGAGGAGTTCCGCCGCGTCTTCGGCGCGCCGATCGCGGAGAGCTACGGCCTCACCGAGGGCGGGCCGGTGCCGATCGTGAACACGCGCTGGGGGCTCAAGAAGCGGGGTTCCTGCGGCCTGGCGTTCCCGGGCTGCGACGTGCGCCTGGTAGACGAGGCCGGCGCCGAGGTGGGCGTGGATCAGGTCGGCGAGCTGATCACGCGCAACCCCGTCCTG
>DATMMH010000362.1:0-9785 GCA_035569855.1 Candidatus Dormiibacterota bacterium | reverse complement strand
CACGTTGACGTGCTTCCTGGTGGTGGCCGGAACCATCAGCCCGCGCATGAAGGCGTCACCGTAGCCGTCGAGCCAGGCCTTCCGAGGGTGGCGGGTGGCCTCGGCCACCTGGCGGCCCAGGCGCGCGTACGCGGGCGGGCTGTGCGCGAGCAGCAGGTACTTGTGCGCGGTGTGGAAGGCGACGAGATCGCCCGGGCGCGGCTCCGAGTCCCGCAGAGCGGTGAGCCGGCGGTACGCGAAGACCCGGGTGATGAAGTTGTCGCGGAGCCGCGCGTCGTTGAGCCGTCCCTCTTCCTCCACCGGCAGGAGGGGTAGCGCCTCCACCAACGCGCGCGCGAAGAGCCCCGCGCCCGCGCGCGCGGGCGCGCCCCCGTCCGGATAGACCTTGACGCGCTCCATCCCGCAGGAGGGCGAGGCGCGCTTGAGGATGTAGCCGCTCAGCTTCTCCCGCGCCAGGTCCTGCACGCGCCGCCGCGCGAATGCGTTCATCCGCCCGGTGTGGTCGGTGCCGCTCGTCACCCCGAGCATGCGCGGAGCCTCGGGCGATCCGACGAGACGCACTGGCTCGCGGGGCACGCCCATCCCGACCTCCAGCTCCGGGCAGACCGACACCCAGGAGAAGTGCTGGGCCAGGACCCCGGTGATGTAGTGGTCCTTCCGATGGCCGCCGTCGTAGCGGACCGCCTCGCCGAGGAGGCACGCGGAGATCCCGACGCGGATCGGCAGGTCGGGCGAGCGCCACGCGGCGGCGGGAGCGGCCATCAGACGGCCCGGTAGCGGACCTCGAAGCTCACGCAGCCGCTCGCGGAGTGAAACGGGCCGTGCGGCATCCCGGGCGGCCGCACCGCCACCGAGCCGGCCGGATAGGGCCGGCCGCCGCACTCGAGCGTGCCGGAGATGATGTAGATCTCTTCCCAGAAGTCGTGGGTCACCACGCGATCGTTCCCGGAGCCGGGATCGAAGCGCAGCAGCCGGGTCGTCACGCCCTCGTCGGCGCCGCCGCTGATCACCTGCTCCCACACGCCGCCCGGGAATCCGGGCGCGGGACGCCAGGGCAGCGATCCCGGGTCGAAGAACTCGCGTTCGATCTTCATGGCGCGGCTGATGTATTGTAGCCGACGTGCCGACCGTCGACGCCGCCGCGCTGGAGCAGCGGGCCACCCGCATCTTCACCGCCATGGGCGCGCCGGCGGGCGACGCGGCGTGGATCGCCGCGCTGCTCGTTCGCGCGAACCTGCGCGGGCACGATTCCCACGGCGTCATCCGCGTCCCCCAGTACTGGGACTCGGTCAAGAAGGGCCAGGTCGATCCCAAGTCCCCGGTCACGGTGCTCGACGAGACGCCGATCCTGGCGCGTCTGGACGGCGGCGGCGGCTTCGGGCAGGTGGTGGCCCGCCGCGCGATGGAGATGGCGATCGCCAAGGCCAAGACGGCGGGTCTCAGCGCCGCCTCGATGTCGCGCACCAGCCACGTCGGGCGGCTCGCCGACTACGCGGAGCTGGCCGCGCGCGCGGGCCTGGTCGGCATGGTGTGGGCGAACTGCGTGCACGGTCTCAACGTGGCGCCGTGGGGCGGCGCGGCGCGGCGGCTCGGCACGAACCCTCACGCCGTCGCCATTCCGGGCGCGGGCGGGCCCGCGATGGTGCTCGACTTCGCGACCAGCGTGGTGGCCGAGGGCAAGATGCGGGTGAAGCGCAACCGCAAGCAGCCGGCCCCGCCCGGTTGGTTCGTCGACGCGCAGGGCCGCCCCGCGACCGATCCGGAGGTGTTCTACGGCGATCCGCCCGGGGCGTTGCTCACCGCCGGCGAGCACAAGGGCTACGGCCTCTCGCTGGCCGTTGAGATCCTGGGCGGCATCCTCTCGGGCACGGGGCCGGCGGGCCCGCCGCCCGGCGTGTTCGCCAACGGCACGCTCATGATCTGTCTCGACGTGGAGCGCTTCCTGCCGCTCCCCGAGTTCCATCGCCAGGTGGGGAATCTCTTCGGCTGGGTGAAGTCCGCGCCGCTCGCCCAGGGCTCGACCGAGATCCAGATTCCCGGCGAGCCCGAGGCCCGGCTCGAGGCGGAGCGGCGGCGGGACGGCATCGCCGTCGACGAGCAGACCTGGAGCCAGATCGAGACGACGGCGGCGGAGCTGGGCGTCGCCTGACGCCCAGCGGAGCTAGGGGAAGAGGCGCTCCGCGTTCCGGAAGGCGATCTTCTCGGCCACGTCCCTCGGCAGCTGGCCGAGATAGCCTCGCACCTCGGTGACCGACCCGGGTAGCTGCTCCCAGCGCGCGGTCATCCAGGTGTCGGTCCCGGCGAGGAAGCGGTCCGGATGGCGCAGGAACACCGCGCGCCATGCCGGATCGAGCGTGCCTCCGGGGGCCACGTCGCCGTTGCGGATCGCGAGGTCCACCCAGAGGGTGGGATAGCGATCGAGCAGCGCGCCCACCGCCTGGGGTCCGGCGCTCATGCCCGCGTGCGCCCAGATCACCCGCAGCCGCGGCTCGATCGTGAACAGCTCAATGATGGCGAGCTCGTCGGAGTGCGCGTGGAGATAGAGGTTCTCCTGGACCGCGAGCTCGGTGATGCGCTTGACCACAAAGGTGCCGGTCTGGCCGCCGAAGAGATGGAACTCGCCGATGCCCTTGTGCACGCCGCGGTTCTTTTGCAGTCGGTCCTGCACGTAGGCGAGGACCGCCGGGTCCTGCCACCAGTGGCCCATGTCGTCGCGCGTGCGATAGGGCCGCAGGATCGGCACCACGCGCTTGGGATCTTTCTGGTAGAGCGTCAGCGTGCCGTCGTCGGGGGTGCTCGACACGAGCGCCCGCTCGATCCCGGCCTGCCGCAGGATGCCGAGGATGCGCTCGGGCGGGTATTCCACCCAGTCGGGTACGCTGTAGTGGATGTGGGTGTCGAAGATCGGCAGCGGCGGCGCCTGGGCGGGGCTCGAGCCGGCGGCGAGCGGCAGGAGGAGTAGTGCCAAGACCGGGGCGAGCCGGGATCGCACGACCGAAGCCTAGCATGGCCACGCGATGTTGCAGAGCCGGATCGAGGGCGCTACGCTTGGCGACGTGATACGCATCGCGCGGCGGTTCATTAGAGTGGGGCTCTTGGGAGTGGGGCTGTTGCTCCTGCCACTGGCCGTGGCCGGCACCGCGACCGCTCAGAGCCGGCCGGTGGGCCGCCTGCCGAATCCGCTCGACCAGGCGCGCGACACCGCGACCCAGCCCTTCAGCACCCTGCCCATGCCGGACCGGCCGGCCGAGCGCTACGTCCCACCGCGGCAGATCTTCTCGCCCTCGCTCGGTCGCGAGGTCCTGGTGCCCGGACACTACGAGCGGGACGTCAACGGCCAGCGCGTCGACGTGCCGCCGCTCGTGGTGACCACCCCGCAGGGCGGCAATCCCACCGTCGTGCCCGGCGAGGAGCGCCCGCCGGTCGAGCAGCGCCCGGAGCCCTGATGCTCGACGCGGTCGGCATGGCCGAGATCAACAAGATCTTCGCGGTCACCGACGCCCTCGGCATCCATCGCGAGGCGCTGGTGATCCCGCTGGGCACCGGCAAGGGTCGCGTGCGCAAGCTGCCGAGCGGCAAGTTCGAGATCGTGGTGGACGCCCAGACGCCGATCGATGAGTGGCTCGAGGGCTTGCCCGGACTGATCAAGGCCGCCACGGCCGCGTGAGCCCCCGCCGTCGCGGGGAGCTCGGTCTCCTGCCTCTCGTCGCGATCATCTTCTTCAACGTCAGCGGTGGCCCGTACGGCATCGAGGACGCGGTGGGTACGCTCGGCCCCGGTCTCGCCCTCCTCCTCCTGCTCGTGACTCCGATCGTCTGGAGCCTGCCGGTCGGCCTCGTCATGGCCGAGCTCGCGTCCGCGCTGCCCGTGGAGGGCGGCTACGTCGTCTGGGTGCAGCGCGCCTTCGGCCGCTTCTGGGGCTTCCAGGCCGGCTGGTGGAGCTGGATCAACAGCTTCGTCGACGTGGCGGTCTATCCGGCGCTGTTCGCCGACTACCTCGCGTTCTGGCGGCCCGGCATGTCCTCGCTCGAGCGCTGGGTGCTGGCGCTGGCGTTCATCTGGATCCTCACCGCCGTCAACCTGGCCGGGGTGCGCATCACCGGCTGGACCGCGGTGGGGATGGGCGTGGTGTCGCTCGTGCCGGTGGCCGCGCTGACGGTGGTCGCGGGGGCACGGCTCGACGCGATCCCGTGGCGGCCCTTCGCCGCCGACGAGAGCGGTCTCCTCCCGGGCCTGGGGTTGGGCGTCGCGGTGATGATGTGGAACTACTCGGGCTGGGACACGCCCACCACGACGCTCGGCGAGACGAGCGCGCCCGGGCCGACCTTCCGTCGCGCGGTGTGGGTCGCGCTGCCGGTGATCACGCTCGCCTACCTGCTGCCGGTGATCACCGGGCTCTCCGCGGTGGGAGCCTGGCGGGCGTGGCAGACCGGCTACTGGCCGGTGGTCGCCGAGCAGGTGGGCGGGCGAGGCCTCGCGAACCTCGTGACCTTCGGCGCGGTGGTGGCCAGCGCGGGGCTCTTCCTGTCGCTGCTCCTGACCAACTCCCGCCTGCCCTACGCGCTGGCGCTCGCCGGCCAGATGCCGGCCGCGCTCGGGCGCCTTCATCCGCGCTTCGGCACGCCGTGGGCCGCGGTGGTGCTGTCGAGCGCGGCCTACAGCGTGGCCGCGTTCTGGTCCTTCAAGGAGCTGATCGTCCTGAACATCTGGCTCTACTCGATCGCGCTGCTGCTGGAGCTGGCCGCGTTCGTGGCGCTGCGCCGCCGTGAGCCGTCGCTTCCTCGCCCGTGGCGGGTCGGCGGCGGCACCGCCGGCATGTGGCTCGTCGCGCTCGCGCCCGCCGCGTGCTGCCTGCTCGCGATGGCCACCGCGGGATGGACGAACACGGTGGTCGGGACGGCGGCCGCGCTGACCGGGCCGTTCGCCTACCGGCTCTGGCGCGCGTCCGGGCGCGCGCCAGAGCTCACCCGGTAGCGCGCGCGCTCCTTCTACGCGTTCCTTCTAGAGGACGGGGGCCCACGCCGACGGCGTGGCCGCGGTGGCGCGCGGGGCGACGGGTGCGATCGCGACGCCGCCCCGACGCACCTCGCGCCAGATCCAGCTCCGGAAGCGCCGATCGTCGAGGAGGCCGCCCGCCCAGCTCACCGGCACGGGCACGCGCAGCGCGAGCCGTCGCGCGGTCGCGGCCACGAGATCGGCGAGCGCGCGCTGCGCCCCGCGCTCGATGCGGCGCGCGCGCCGGTCGCCCCGACGCGCGCGGCGCAGCACCGTCGGCGCGAGGGCCGCGATCCGGGCCACCGCGTCCGGGGCGCGCCCGAGCGCGCGGATCACACCGGGCGAGGCGGTGCCGCCGCGCAACCACTCGCGGCCGATCCAGAACGCGGAGCCGTCGTCGCCCAGTAGCGGGCCGAGTCCGCCCTCGCGCCGCCATCGCCCGCGCCGATCGCGGCCGAGCGCGATCGAGCCGGTGCCTGCCAGGAGCAGCACGCCGGCCGCTCCGCCGAGCGCGGCGAGGTGAGCGGCCTCCACGTCGGAGATGACGACCACGCGCCGGGCGAAGCGGCGCAGGCGCCGGGCCAGCGCGCGTCGCTCGCCGCCGGTCCAGACGCCGCGCGAGGCGACTCCGAGCGCGGCGACCCGGCTCCGCGTGAGCCCCCAGCGCCGCCAGAGGCGGTCGAGCAGCCGGGGCAAGTCCGCCGCGCCCGCGCCCGGGCTCGGGCCGCGAAACGCGCGCCGGGTCGGCCCTGACGCGGAAACGCGCACCCAGGTTCCGCCGAGATCCACGACCACGCGCCACCCCGGGTGCAGGGGGGGCGTCGCAAGATCGCGATTCATGGTGCCTATTGTCCCCCGGCGCGCGTGGAAAACGAAAGCACTGTAAGGTGGGAATACACCGAAGCCCATCCCGTCCTATCGGACAGTGACGACGACGTTGACCGTGCCCCTCGAGGAGGAGTTATGCGACGTGTCCTGATGAGCCTGACGGCGGCAGTGCTGCTGGGCGCGGCGGCGACCGCCGCGCAGGCGGTCACGCCGACCGAGACCGTGAAGATGCGGGTGGAGCAGGCGCTGCAGAGCATCGGCCAGACCCCGGCGACCACTCCCGAGGGTGTCGAGCGCCGGCGCGCGGAGATCCGCCGCGCCGCCGACTCCCTGTTCGATTTCACCGAGATGTCGCGCCGGGCCCTCGGCCGCCACTGGGAGGAGCGCACCCCCGCCGAGCGCGACGAGTTCGTGAAGCTGTTCACCGATCTGATGGCGCGCTCCTACGTGGGCAAGATCGACCGCTACGCGGGCGAATCCATCGCGTACACCGGCGAGCACGTCAACGGCGACGAGGCGACCGTGCAGTCGCAGGTGGTCACCGCCAAGGGTTCCCAGATCCCCGTCGAGTACCGGCTGCATCGTGTGAACGAGAGCTGGACCGCCTACGACGTGTTCATCGAGAACGTGAGCCTGGTGGGCACCTATCGCAGCCAGTTCGATCGGGTCATCAAGGCGGAGTCCTTCGCGGACCTGCTACGGCGCCTGCGCGAGAAGGGGCAGGTCACGGAGGCACGGTAGCGTCCTCCTATCAGGGCTTGCCGGCGAGGAATTGGGCCTCGTCGAATGATTCAGCGGCGAGCTCGTTGAGGCCGGTGCGGGTGTAGAGATCGCCCAGCAGCAGGTGGAGCGTGGGCTCGTCGCGATCCTGGGCCAGCGCGGTCACGACCACCCGCCGCGCGTCGTGCAGGAACCCCTCCCGCGCGAGTAGTCCCGCCCGCAGCACCGCCCGCGAGGTCGGCGACACCGTCGTCCCCATCTCCCGATCGAGCTCGGCCAGGTTGTCCGCGACGGCGCGCGCCCGCTCCGCGGTCACCACCTCGAACCACGCTTCCTGCGACGGGTGGCCGACCGCGGTGACCTGCAGCGTGTAGCGCACGCTCGGCGACAGCGCGGGCGCGTCGGCCGGATATTCCCAGCGCGCGCCGGTGACCTCGCGCCGCTCGATCACCGCGCCGGTGGGGCCGCTGATGCGCACGGTGTAGCGGGTGAAGCGGCTGCCGAGCCATTCGAAGGCCAGCGCGTCGGGCAGGACGCGGCCGTTGCGCGGGCTCACGATCAGCGGCGGGCGCGCCGCGCTGCGGGTGGCCAGCACCGCCTGCGCCGACTCCTTGGTGGTGCCGGCCAGGAACCCGAGGCTCGCCTCCACCAGCGCCCTGGCCTTCTGCCCCTGACCGGCCGCCGCCGCGGCGGGCACGGTGTAGCCGGCGGTCGCGCCCTCGATGCGCACGGTGCCGCGCCCGCCCGAGAGCAGCACCACCGCGGTCGCATTCTCGGTGGTGCGCACCGCGTCGCCCGCGCGCAGCGCCAGCAGCGGTCGCGCCGGCCGCCAGTCACCGCCGGCCGCGGGCTTCATCTCGACGCGGCCCCGCCCCGGCTTGATCTCGGTGATGACGCCGGCGGTCTCGCCGGTCTGGGCGGCCACCGGGAGCGGCGCCAGCGCGAGCCACACGCACACGACCACGAGCAGGGGCGCTCTCATCGGCTTAGCCCTCCTTCAGGCTCAACAGCTCGCTGATCTCGACCGGCTCGCGTCGGCCCTTCACCGCCACGCTGCCGCGGTCGCGCACCACCACGCGGTCCATCAGGACCGCGAGCAGCGCTCCGCTGATGAGAATGCCGGTGCCGAGGTCGCGATTCAAGCCCTCGATGCGCGAGGTCGTGTTGACGGTGTCCCCGAGCACCGCGTACTTCTTCTTGCGCGGGGCGCCGAGGGTGCCCGCGAACGCCAGGCCGGTGTGCACCGCGATGCCCATCGCGAGCGGCCCGCGATCCTGCGCCTCCCAGCCGCGGTTGAGCGCCTCGAGCGCCCCGTGCATGGCCACCGCGGTCTGGGCCGCGTGCCAGCAGTGCTCCGGATCGTCGAGCGGCGCGCCGTAGACCGCCATGATCGCGTCGCCGATGAAGTCCTGCACGAGCCCGCGGTGGGCCAGGATCACGTCCACCATCGCGGTGAAGTACTCGTTCATCATCTCGGAGACGACCTGGGGCGCCAGGCGCTCCGACATGGTGGTGAAGCCGCGCAGATCCGACATCAGTACCGTGACCCGGCGCACCTCGCCGCCCAGCGGCGATCCCCGGCGCAGCACCTGGTCCATCACCTCCGGGCTCACGTACTGACCGAACGCCGAGCGCAGGCGCCGCCGCCGCAGCAGGTGCGCGCCCTGCAGGTACGCCAGCGTACCGAGCAGCGGAGCCAGGAAGTCGAGCCAGTAGCCGCCGCGCGTGTAGGCCTCGTAGCTGGCCGCGACCAGCCCGGCCACCAGCACCAGGCCGACCAGCGCCAGCCACGCCGGGCGCAGCCAGAGCGATAGCACCGAGATCGACACACAGACCGCCGCGAGCAGGGCGAGGTTCAGGTACCACGGCGGGGGCAGCAGGGTCCGGCGCGAGAGCAGCGTGTTGAGCATGTGGGCCTGGATCTCTACGCCCGGCATCAGCCCGGTGGGCGTGGGGAAGAAGTCGCGGCTCTCCACGAAGGTCGCGCCCACCAGCACCAGTCGGTCGCGGAACGGGTTGTCCGGATCGGGCTCGGTGCCGCTCCGCGCGAGCGCGACCAGCGGCTCGCTGGGGAACGTGGTGAAGGCTCCGGGCGGGCCCGAGTAGTCGATGCGCCACGGCCGGTTCGCGAGCTGCGCCACCGAGGCCTCCGCGGTCCCGATCCGGCCACTCTCGTCGCGCACCGGCAGGGTGATGGTGGCCCGGTTGGCGGCGAGGCGCCCGACCAGCTCGTCCGGGCCGATCCCCGCCGAGCCGGCCAGCGCGGAGAGCGACAGCGCGGGCAGGCGCCCGCCGGCGGCCGCGGGCAGGAGCGGGGTGAAGCGCCGCACGACGCCGTCGGCGCCGAGCGGCGCGTTGGCGAAGCCCACCAGCCCGGCCAGCTCGGGCGCGAAGGGCGGGAGGAGATGGTAGGCGCGGGGCGGGCCCTTGTCGTCGGGCAGCGCGAGCGAGGCGAAGAGCAGCGCGCCCGGCCGCCGGGCCTTCCAGCGTCGCACGGTGGCGAGCAGCGCCTGGTCCTCGGCGGGGACCGACGGCGTCGTGATCACGAGGTCGAACGCGACCACCTTCGCGCCGCTCCGGAGCAGGAAGTCGGCGAGGTCGGCCACGTAGCGCCGCGAGAGCGGCTGGCGCTGCCCGAGGGCCTGGAACGCGTCGTCGTCCACCATCACCACCACGATCTCGGGCGCGGGCACGCGGTCGCGGAGGAAGAGGAAGGCGTCGACCGCGCGCGTCTCCCAGCCGGCGAGCAGCCCGATCCGCGAGAGCCCGGTGACGACGAGGGAGACCAGCAGGCCCACCAGCATCGCGCGCACCACCCGCGCGCCGGCGCCCGAGACGATTCCGGTCAGAGGCTCGCTCCGGTGAGGCCGGGGGCCGCGCATGAGGAGCCGGTGAGCGCCAGAAGCGCGATCCTCCGCGGCCCGCGAAGCCTCGTCATCACGCCGTCCCGGCTGTCGATGATAGACCAGCGCCGCGATCGGCGGCAAGCCACGACGCGGTAGATTGGCGCCTCTCGCCCCGGTGTCCGCGATAATGTGGCGTGCGCATCCGGCCCCTTTCCGCGGAGCTCCGGCGCTGACCGCGGCGACCGAGCTGCTGGTCGACGGCGCGATCGTCGTCACCTACTTCGCGGCCATCACCGCGGTCGGGCTCTACCTGGGGCGGCGCGACCGGAGCCTGAGCGACTTCGCCCTCGCGGGCCGGCGGGTGCCCTGGTGGGCGGTGATGGCGTCGATCATCGC
>DATMMH010000361.1:0-29669 GCA_035569855.1 Candidatus Dormiibacterota bacterium | reverse complement strand
CTCTCGGTGACCGGCACCAAGCTGACGTGCTTTCGCAGCCTCGCCGAGGACGTGGGCGACCGCGTGATGGGCGGGCTCGGCCGAAAGGCCCCCTCGCGCACCGCGCGGACCATGCTCGACGGCACCGACGAGGAGGTCGGCAAGATCGAGGCGCGGGTGTGGATGGACGTCTCCGAGGAGATGGCGGCCACCGGGCTCTCGCGCGGGACGATGCGCATGCTGGTGGAGACCTACGGGCGCGCCTATCCGCGCGTGCTCGACCTCGCCCGTAAGCTGCCCGACGGCCTCGAGCGGCTCTGCCCACGGAATCCCGAGATCGTGGCCCAGCTCCACCACGCGGTGCGCGAGGAGTTGGCGGTGTCGCTCCAGGACGTGCTGCTGCGCCGCACCGGCATCGGCCAGAGCCGCTGCCAGGGCCTCGACTGCGCCGAGCCGATCGCGATCCGCATGGCCGAGCTGCTCGGCTGGTCGTCGCGGCGCGTCGAGGCCGAGCTCCTCGCCTACTCCCAGCACGTGGAGCGCAGCCGCCGCTTCCGGCACGAATGACGGCCGGTCGTCGGCTCGTCTGGGCGATCGGGCTGGCGCTGCTGCTCGCGGTCACGGCTCCCGCGTCGGCGGTCGAGCACGCGTGGCTGCTCGGCCGCTGGGAGATGACGCGGGACCCCGACGGTGGCCCGAAGGACTGGCTCGAGTTCACCCCCGACGGCCGGGTGTCCGCGCTCAAGCTGGACGGGCAGCGCATGAGCGGCCGCTACATGGCCTCGGAGTCGGAGGTCGAGCTGAATTTCAGAGTCGGCAGCCTGTCGGTGATCATCACGCTGGTGCCCGGCTTCGACCGGACGGAGCTCTTCGCCCGGTCGGCCAAGACCGGCAACACCGCCGTGTACGAAAAACGTCAGTAGTGCTATAGTCGGCGCGCCCTTCCGGGGCGATATGAAGACGTGATCCGGCCGAAATCTCGGTGAGACACCTAGTCGCTAATGTGATCGCTATCCCACCTAGAACTGGAGGCTTCTCCATGTCAGAGACAAAGACGTCCCGGCGGCCCGCGGCGATCGCGCTCCTGCTGGTCGCGGGGCTGCTGCTGGTGCCCGCGGCGCCCGCCTTCGCCAAGACCGAGATCCAGTTCTGGCACGCCATGACCGGCCAGCTCAACGACGCGGTCAACGCGCTGGTCAAGCAGTTCAACGACAGCCAGACCGAGTACGAGGTGAAGCCGCTGCAGAAGGGCAACTACGCCGAGGCGCTCACCGCGGCGATCGCCGCCTACCGCCAGCGCCAGGCGCCCAACATCGTGCAGGTGTTCGAGGTGGGCACGCAGACGATGATGCTCTCCGGCGCGATACTCCCGGTCTACCAGCTCATGAAGGAGCAGGAGATCGCGATGGACTGGAAGGACTTCATCGCGCCGGTGGTCGGCTACTACTCGAAGGACGGCAACCTCTACTCGATGCCGTTCAACTCGTCCACCCCGATCCTGTTCTACAACAAGGACGAGTTCCAGAAGGCGGGCCTCGACCCGACCAAACCGCCGCAGACCTGGAAGCAGGTGGAGGAGTACAGCAAGAAGCTGATCGCCTCCGGGGCGAGCAAGTGCGGCTTCTCCACCGGATGGCCGTCGTGGGTCCAGATCGAGAACATGCACGCGCTGCACGACCAGCCGTTCGCCACCAAGCACAACGGCTTCGACGGGCTCGACGTCGAGCTCCTGATCAATCGCGAGTTCGGGGTCAAGCACATGGCCCAGCTCGTGGCGTGGCAGAAGGAGAACGTCTTCTCCTACGGCGGGCGGCGGGGTGACGCGGATCCGAAATTCCTCAGCGGCGAATGCGCGATGTACATGCAATCGTCCTCGCTGATCGGAGGTTTCACGAAGGGCGCGAGCTTCAAGTGGGCGACCGGCCAGCTCCCGCACTACGGCGCGCCGTACAAGCGGGCCACGTCGATCATCGGGGGCGCCACCCTGTGGGTGATGAAGGGCAAGCCGGCCAACGAGAACCGGGGGACGGCCCGGTTCCTCAAGTTCATCTCCGACACCAACCAGCAGATGTGGTGGCACGTGACCACCGGCTATCTCGCGATCTCCAACAGCGCGGTGAAGAACCTGGAAGCGGGCTACCACTTCAAGAAGAACCCGGACCAGTACACCGCGTTCGCCCAGCTCACCAAGGGCACCGCGACCCCGAACAGCCAGGGCTTGCGCCTCGGGAACTTCGTGCAGATCCGGGACGTCATCGAGGCGGAGATGGAGAACGTCTTCGCGGGCAAGAAGACCGCGAAGCAGGGCCTCGACGACGCGGTGGCCAAGTCCAACGACCTGCTGAAAGAGTTCGCGGCCGCGAACAAGCAATAGTGCACCGGACGGTCTTCAAGAGCCGGTGGCTGCCGTACGTGCTGGTGGCCCCCCAGATGGCGGTCACCGTGCTCTTCTTCTTCTGGCCCGCGCTGAAGTCGCTGCAGCTCTCGCTGTACCGGGTCTCACCGTTCGGCGACAAGTCGACCTTCACCGGGCTCGACAACTTCACCAAGCTGCTGTCCGACCCCACCTACTACGCGAGCGTCGTGAATTCCTTCCTCTTCTCGGGGAGCGTGACGGTCCTCGCGGTGCTGGCCGCGCTCGTGCTCGCGGGCCTCGCCACCCAGAAGATCCGGGGGCTCGCGATCTACCGCACGCTGCTGCTCTGGCCGTACGGCATCGCGCCCGCGGTGGCCGGCATCATCTTTCTGTTCATCTTCCATCCCTCCTACGGGATCCTGACCTACTTCCTCTCGTTCGTGACCGACTACCAGTTCAACTGGCTGCTCAAGAGCTGGGTGGCGATGACGCTCGTGATCGTGGCGACCGCGTGGACGCACCTCGGCTACAACATCGCGTTCTATATCGCGGGGCTCCTCGCCATTCCGACCTCGGTGATCGAGGCCGCCGACGTGGACGGGGCCGGGCCGATCCGGCGATTCGTCTCCATCGTGTTCCCGCTCGTGTCGCCGATCACGTTCTACCTGGTCGTGCTCAACATGGTCTTCGCGTTCTTCGAGTCCTTCGGAGTCATCGACGCGGTCACCAAGGGCGGCCCCGGCCAGTCCACCGAGATCCTGGTGTACAAGCTCTACCGCGACGGCTTCATCGGTCTCAACCTGGGCTCCTCCGGCGCGCAATCGGTGATCCTGATGGCCATGGTCATCACCCTCACCGTCCTGCAGTTCCGCTTCGCGGAGAAGAAGGTGACCTACCGATGAGCGCCGTAGGCGCGAAGAGGTCCTGCCGCCCACCGATCTCATTCATCACTACGCGCTCAGAACGAGGTGTCAGGGTTGACTGCAGATCCGCGGCGGAGCGGACTCAGAACAAGGGGTCACGGATGACCGCGGACGGCCGGACGCCCAGACGGGGAGGTGAAGAATGAGCGCGGTCGGCACCACCCGGCTCGAGCAGGTCCAGGTGCGGGCCCAGGTCGCGGCCACCCCGCGGCAGAAGGGCTTCCCCTGGAGCTCGCTGCTCGTCCACGCGCTCCTGATCGCCTGCATCGCGGTGGTGGTGTTCCCGCTCTACTTCGCGTTCGTGGTCTCGACCCAGGATCTCAAGCAGGTCGTGCAGCGCCCGCCCCGGCTCCTGCCCTCCACCCACATGTGGGAGAACTACGCGGAGGCGTGGCAGAAGTCCGACATGGGCGTCATGCTCCGGAACAGCGCGGTGATGGCGGTGACGGTGGCGGTGGGCAAGATCGTCATCTCGATGCTCTCCGCCTTCGCCGTCGTGTATTTCAGCTTCCGCGGCCGCATGCTCTGCTTCTGGATGATCTTCGTGACGCTCATGCTTCCGGTGCCGGTGCGGCTCATGTCCACCTACGAAGTCATCGGCACGCTCGGCTGGCTCAACACGTACCAGGGGCTCACGGTGCCGCTGATGGCCTCCGCCACCGCCACCTTCCTCTTCCGGCAGTTCTATCTGACGATCCCGAACGAGCTGGCCGAGGCGGCCCAGCTCGACGGAGCCGGCCCGCTGCGCTTCCTGTTTCAGTTCCTGCTGCCGCTGTCGTGGGCCAACATCGCGGCGCTCTTCGTGGTGCTGTTCATCTTCGGCTGGAACCAGTACCTGTGGCCGCTGATGATCACCAACACCGAGGCGATGCGCACGGTGGTGATCGGGCTCGAGCAGCTCATCCCCCGTAGCGGAACCGACCTGCCGACCTGGAACCTCATCATGGCCGGGGCCATGATGGCGCTGCTCCCGCCGGTGGCCATCATCATCTTCATGCAGCGCTGGTTCGTGAAGGGCCTGGTGGAGAGTGAGAAGTGAGGGCGCTGCTGCTCCTCCTCCTCGCGCTGGGCGGAGTGACCGCGGTACTGGGTAGCGCGACCGCGGCCGCGCAGGGCATGGTGGCCTCCTTCTTCGCGGCGCACCGGGGCGGGGCGCTCCTCTGGCCCGAGAACAGCCTGCTCGCCTTCCGCAACGCGCTGGCCCTGGGCGTGGACTACCTCGAGCTCGACGTGCATCTCTCGCGGGACGGCGAGGTGGTGGTGATCCACGATCCCACGCTCGATCGCACCACCACCGGCCGGGGGCCGGTGCGCGAGCACACCCTGGCCGAGCTGCAGGGGCTGCGGCTCCGGGACCGGGACGGTACGGTCACCGAGGAGCCCGTCCCCACGCTCGAGCAGGTGGTCGCCCTCGCGGCGGCGGGCAAGCGGCAGATGCTCCTCGAGATCAAGTTGGACGCAGGGCGGCGGCGCTATCCCGACATCGAGGAGAAGGTGCTGGCCATCCTGGACCGGCAGCGCTTCACCCCGTTCGCGGTGGTGATGGCCTTCGAGGCCGAGACCTGGCGGAGGGTGCGCGAGCTGCGGCCCGACGCGCGCGCGGGCGCGCTCTACTCGGCGCGCCAGCTTCCGGCCGCCGCGGTGGACGGCGAGCTGCAGGCGCTGCGCGCGGCGGGCGTGGCCTTCGTCGGTCTCAACCAGGCGACCGTGAACGCGGAGGTCGCGACGAAAGTCCGTCTGGCCGGCCTCACCCTCGGAGTCTGGACCGTGAACGAGCGCGACGCGATCGAGCGCTTCCTGGCCCAGGGCGTGAGCGTCGTCATCACCGACCGCCCGGACCTGGCCAAGGAGCTGCTCGGCCGGTGACCGCGCGCCGGTTCGTCCTGGCGCTCGATCAGGGCACGACCGGCTCCACCGCGCTGGTGGTGGATGGAGACGGCGCGGTGCGGGCCAAGGGGTACGCGGAGCTGCCGCAGCACTACCCGCAGCCGGGCTGGGTGGAGCACGATCCCGCCGAGATCTGGACCAGCGTGGAGCAGGCCGCCTCGCAGGCGGTGAGCGCGGCCGGGATCACGCCGGCCGAGATCGCGGCGGTGGGCATCACCAACCAGCGGGAGACCGCCATCCTGTGGGAGCGCGCCTCCGGCCGGCCGGTCCAGAATGCCATCGTCTGGCAGTGCCGCCGGACCGCGGCGTTCTGCGACCGCCTGAAGGCCGACGGCGCCGAGCCCGAGATCCGGCGCAAGACAGGGCTGGTGGTGGACCCGTACTTCTCCGGGACCAAGATCCGCTGGATGCTCGACGAGGACCCGTCGCTCCGCCCGCGCGCCGAGCGCGGAGAGCTCGCCTTCGGCACCGTCGATTCGTGGCTGCTCTGGCAGCTCACCGGCGGGGCGATCCACGCCACCGATCCGTCCAACGCCTCGCGCACGCTCTGCTTCGACATCCACCGGCGCGGGTGGGACGAGGGGTTGTGCCGCACGCTCGGGGTGCCGATGGCGCTGCTACCCGCGGTGATGCCCTCGGCCGGCGTGTTCGGGGAGACCGTGGCCGGCCGACCGCTGCCCGGCGGAATCCCGGTGACCGGCATCGCGGGCGACCAGCAGGCCGCGCTCTTCGGGCAGGCCTGCGTCGAGCCGGGCATGGCCAAGAACACCTACGGCACCGGCTGCTTCGCGCTGCTCAACACCGGCGAGCGCGCGGTGGCCTCCGGCGAGGGCCTGCTGACCACGGTGGCGTGGACGATCGAGGGCGCCACGTCCTACGCCTTCGAGGGCGCGGTGTTCATCGCCGGCGCGGCGGTGCAGTGGCTGCGCGACGGCCTCGGGGTGATCAAGCAAGCCGCGGAGACCGAGGGACTGGCCCGCTCGGTGAAGGACACCGGCGGCGTGTACCTCGTGCCCGCGTTCGTCGGTCTGGGCGCGCCCTATTGGGATCCGTACGCGCGGGGCACGGTGGTCGGCATCACGCGCGGCACCACGCGCGCGCACCTGGCCCGCGCCGCGCTGGAGGCCATCGCCTACCAGAGCCGCGACGTCCTCGACACGATGAAGCGCGAGTCCGGCGTTCCGCTGACCACGTTGCGCGTCGACGGCGGCGCGGCCGCCAACGATTTTCTCTGTCAGTTCCAGGCCGATATCCTGGGCGTCGAGGTGCTGCGCCCCTCGGTGACCGAGACGACCGGCCTGGGTGCCGCGTACCTGGCCGGCGTGGGCGCGGGGCTCTGGAAGAGCCGGGACCTCAGCCGCCACTGGAAGCTCGAGCGGAGATTTACACCCGCCATGCCGTCCGCCGCCCGCGAGGCCGCCTATGCCGGCTGGCGCCGCGCGGTGGAGCGCGCGCGGGGCTGGATCGAGCCCGAGACTGCGCGTTGAACCGTGGACTTTGTGCCTGACCGACATGGCGAGAAGGCCAGAAAAGATCGCCAAATAAGGCACTTGCGTCGGCTTGTCAGCCCCGAATGCCTGTGATAGTGTTCCTGTTCACATGGCTCCGGCCGAGAAGAGGCCGCTGCGGAGTCAGACTGCACAGCTCGTCAATTTGGGGACGCTGCTGTTCGCATGTGTGGCGATCGGGCTGGCCGCGGGTTTCTTCGCCGATCGTTGGATCGGGACGAAGCCGTGGCTCTTGCTGATCGGGCTCGGATTCGGCATCGCGGCGGCCGGCGTGAACTTCTACCGAACCATCAAGACACTGAACCAGCAGGATTCCGACTTGGGTGAGCAGGGTGATGATCGCTGATCTCGCGGCGCGAGTGACCTGGACGGGAGGCGTCACGGTGGCCGCCATGGCCGTGAGCGCCTGGTGGCTCGCCGGGCCGCAAGCGGCGGCCGGGGTGGGCGGGGGCGGCGCCATCGCGCTCGTGAACTTCCGCTGGCTCGCCCGCGACGTGAGCCGCGCCACTCAGCTGGTGGCGGAGGGGCAGGGTGGAATCGGGCGCATCGGCCGCATCGGCGTCCGCCACCTCGTCACCTTCGGGACGCTCGGCCTGCTGATCGCTCAGGGCTGGGGTCACCCGGTCGCGGTCGGGATCGGGCTGGCCGCGCTCCCGCCGGTGCTGCTGGCCCAGGGCCTCCTCGACGCCCGCCGACACGCCTGACGAGGACGCGCGCCCATGGAGATGATCGAGCATCCGCCGATCCTGCACTTCGCGGCCATTCCCGACCACGTCCTCTACACGTGGATCGTGATGGGCATCCTCGCGGTGGTAGCCTTCGTGGCCTCGCGCCGGGTGACTCTCGTGCCGACCGGCAGCCAGAACTTCATGGAGATCGTGCTCGAGCAGTTCGTGAAGGAGCTCGACGAGACGATCGGGCACGAGGGGCTGCGCTACCTGCCGCTCATCGCCACCCTCGGGCTGTTCATCCTGACCTCGAACCTCATGGGGCTCGTGCCCGGCCTGGTGGCTCCGACCGCCAACCTCAACACCACCGCGGCGTGCGCCCTGATCGTGTTCGTGACGTATCACTACATCGGCGTGCGCAAGCAGGGCTTCGTCCCCTACCTGAAGCACTTCGCGGGTCCGGTGCCGCTCGCGCTGAAGCCGCTCATGTTCGTCATCGAGATCATCAGCCACTGCGCCCGGCCGTTGTCGCTCTCGCTCCGCCTCTTCGGCAACATGCTGGCCGGTCACATCCTCCTCGCCATCTTCTTCTTCATGATGGGATTCGACGGGATGCTGGGCTGGGCTCTCTCCGGCACCCTCGGGGGCATCGTGATCGGGGCGCCGGCCGCGGTCGTCATGGTCGTGTTCGTCGTGGGCTTCCTGCTCCCCCTGAAGATCCTGGTCGCGTTCATCCAGACCTTCATCTTCTGCAAGCTGGCCATGCTCTACATCTCGGCGGCGGTCGAGGAAGCCGAGCATCACTAAGTCGCAGTCACCCTCAACAAGGAGGAGAGCCGTGCAACGCATTGTGACCATGAGTGTGATGGCGCTTCTGGCGGTTCCGGGAATGGCCTGGGCGGCCGAGGCCGCGGCAGGCAGCGACCTGTCGAAGGCCTTCGCGGTACTGGCGGCGGGGCTCGGCTTCGGTCTGGCCGCGGGCCTGTGCGGCCTGGGGCAGGGCCGCGCGGCCGGCTCGGCGGTGGACGCCATGGCGCGCCAGCCCGGCGCCATCGCGCGCATCCAGACCGCGATGCTGCTCGGTCTGGCCTTCATCGAGTCGCTGACCCTGTTCGTCTTCGTCATCGCGGTCATCCTGCTGTTCGTGAAGTCGTAGGCGAAACCTGACGGCTCCGTCCCGGGGTGAGAGCCCCGGGACGGCATGCGGGCATTCCCGCGAGGCGGCTCGGCGGGCGCGGTGGGCGCCCGGAAACGAATATGGCGCGACGGTCCCCGTTCAAGATCCCCCGGATCCCGGAGATGACGGTGCGACGCCTCTCCGTCTACACCCGCAGCCTGCTGCAGCTCGAGGAGGATGGGGTCAAGACCATCTCCTCCCAGGAGCTGGCCGAGCGCTTCAGCCTCAACTCGGCGCAGGTCCGGAAGGACCTCGCCTACTTCGGCGAGTTCGGCGTCCGCGGCATCGGCTACTACGTCTCCGGGCTCAAGGCCGAGCTGCAGCGCATCCTGGGGCTCGATCGAGAGTGGCAGGTGGCCCTGGTGGGGTTCGGCAACCTCGGCTCCGCGCTCTTCCACTACAAGGGCTTCGCCCGGCAGGGGTTCCGGATCTCCACGATCTTCGACGACGATCCGGCCAAGTGGGGCAAGTCGGTGGACGGCGTCACGATCCAGCCGATGCGCGAGCTGGCGCGGGAGGCCAAGGCGCGCAATCTCCAGATCGCGATCGTGGCGGTCCCGGGCGAGGCGGCGCAGGTGGTCACCGAGAAGCTCGTGAGCGCGGGGATCAAGACCATCCTCAACTTCGCGCCCGGCCGGATCAAGGCGGGCAAGGACGTGCGCCTGAAGAACGTGGACCTGACCATCGAGCTGGAAACGCTGTCCTTCTATCTGGCCCAGGGCTCCCGGTAGTCGCGCGGCGTTGACGCCGCACGCTGCCGATGATACGTGTTGAACCGTCGTCGTACGTGATGACCGTGACCGTCGAGTCAGTTCTGTCCCGCTGGACCGCCCTCGAGGAGGTCCTGGCGGCCCTCGCCAAGGGAGTTCCCTGCCTGCGCGCCGACGGCCTGTGGGGCTCCTCGCGCGCGCTCACGGTGGCGGCGCTGCTCCAGCGCACGGGGCGGGCGAGCCTCGTGCTCGCCCCGGGGCCGTCGCAGCGCCACCAGCTGGCCAAGGACGCCCTGTTCTTTCTCTCCACGCTCTCCGGCGGGCCGGTCGATGGCGGCGCGGTGGGCGAGGGGCGCGTGCTCGAGTTCCCGACGGGGACCGGCGCCTCCTGGCGGGGCAAGCGGCACCGCGAGCCCGACGCGGAGCGCGCGCTTTGCTGCCGCCGCCTGCTCGAGGGTGACGCCGTGGCCATCGCGGCCACCCCGTCCGGGCTCTCGATCCCGGTCCCGCCGCCCTCGGCCTTCAGGCGACGCACGTTCACCTTGACGGTGGGCGAGACCAGCGACCGGGAGATCCTGCTCACGCTGCTCGACGAGGCCGGATACGAGCGGGTGGAAACCGTGATGGAAGTCGGGCAGTGGAGCCTCCGGGGCGGCATCGTGGACATCTTCTCCCCCACCCACGCCCGGCCGGTGCGCGCCGAGTTCTTCGGCGACGAGGTGGAGTCGCTCCGCGTCTTCGACCCCACCAGCCAGCGCTCGATCGCGCCGCTCCGGGAGCTGACCGTGCTGCCCCTCGGAGTGAAGGAGGACGAGCCGGTCACCCTGATGGACTACCTCCCGCCCGACGCGCTCGTGGTGCTGGAGGACCCGGCGATGCTGGAGGCGCCGCCCGACGACGCGCCGGCCGCGGTGCCGCTCGCCTCCATGCTCGAGCGCTTCCAGCGCCTCGAGCTGCCGCTGCTGGCGCGCGGGGAAGGCGCGACGCCGCGGGTGACGATGGGCACCCGCACGGTCGGTGGCTTCCGCGGCCAGTTCAAGACGCTCGCGAGCGAGATCCGCGACTGGCGGGCCGAGGGCTTCACGGTGCGCCTGGTGGTCGACGATACGCGCCAGGCCGACCGGCTCCGCCAGATGCTGGCCGAGCACGATCTCGAGCCGTGGCTCGAGGCGACCCTCTGGAGTCAGGAGGGCCTGGGCGTGCTGGTGGGCGAGTGCTCGGCCGGATTCCAGATCCCCGCCCTCGGCCTCATCGTGTTGTGCGAGGAAGAGATCTTCGGCGCGCAGCGGCGGCGCCTCCGCCGGCCCCTCTTCCAGCGCGGCGCGGCGATCGCCTCCTTCAACGACCTCGCCCCGAACGACCTGGTGGTGCACGAGCAGCACGGCATCGGCCGCTACCACGGGCTCCGCACGCTCTCCACCGACGGCCACGACGCCGACTTCCTCCTGCTGGAGTACGCGGACGGTGGCCGGCTCTACTTGCCGGTGGAGCGCCTCGACCTGATCTCCAAGTACATGGGTGCCCCCGACGGCGCCGCGCGCCTGGACCGGCTCGGCGGCGGCGCGTGGCAGCGGGTGAAGGAATCCGTGCGGGCCGCGCTGCGCGAGATGGCGGAAGGGCTGCTGAAGCTCTACGCGGCCCGTTCGGTGGCCGAGCGCCCGCAGTTCTCCACCGACACGCCGTGGCAGGGCGAGTTCGAGGCCGCCTTCCGCTTCGAGGAGACCCCGGACCAGCTCCGCGCCATCGACGAGGTCAAGGCGGACATGGGCGGTGCGCGTCCCATGGACCGCCTGGTGGCGGGCGACGTGGGCTACGGCAAGACGGAGGTGGCGCTCCGCGCCGCGTTCAAGGCGGTGGCCGACGGCCGGCAGGTCGCGGTGCTCGTGCCGACCACCGTGCTGGCCCAGCAGCACTACAACACCTTCGTGGAGCGCTTCGCCCCGTTCCCGGCCCGCGTCGAGCTGCTCTCGCGCTTTCGCAGCCCGAAGGAGCAGAAGGCGGTGGTGGCCGGGCTCGCCACCGGCGCGGTGGACGTGGTGATCGGCACCCACCGGCTCCTCTCCAAGGACGTGCAGTTCAAGAACCTGGGCCTCCTGGTGGTGGACGAGGAGCACCGCTTCGGCGTCACCCACAAGGAGCGGATCAAGCAGCTGCGCACCGCGGTGGACGTGCTCACCCTGACCGCCACCCCGATCCCGCGCACCCTGCACATGGCGCTCTCCGGGGTGCGCGACCTCTCGACGATCGAGACGCCGCCGCTCGACCGGCTCCCGGTGGAGACGGTGGTCACCGCGTTCAGCCGCACCATCATCCGGGAGGCGATCGAGCGCGAGCTGAACCGGGGCGGGCAGGTATTCTTCGTGCACAACCGCATCCAGTCGCTCGCCTCCATGACCACGTTCATCCAGAGCCTCGTGCCGGAAGCGCGCGTTGTAATGGCGCATGGACAGATGGCGGAGCGGGATCTGGAGAGCGTGATGGTGAAGTTCGTGGACGGCCAGGCCGACGTGCTGGTCTCCACCGCGATCGTGGAGTCGGGCCTCGACATCCCGTCCTCCAACACCATCATCATCAACCGGGCGGACCGGTTCGGCCTCGCCCAGCTCTACCAGCTCCGGGGTCGGGTGGGGCGTGAGCGGCAGCAGGCCTACGCCTACCTCCTGGTCCCCGCCGACGGGCGGGTGGACGACACCGCCCAGAAGCGCCTGCGGGTGATCGAGGAGATGACCGAGCTGGGGGCCGGCCTCCGGCTCGCCATGCGGGACCTCGAGATCCGGGGCGCCGGCAACCTCCTGGGGGCGGCCCAGCACGGCCACATCGCGGCGGTGGGCTTCGATCTTTACAGCAAACTCCTCGCCGAGGCTGTGAGAGAATTGCGCGGCGAGCCGGCGGCCGAGCGCGTCGATCCGGTGATCTCGGTGGACGTGGAAGCGCTCCTGCCCGAGACGTACGTCCCCGAGGTCAACCAGCGCCTCGCGCTCTACAAGCGGCTCGCCGAGATCGAGCGCGCCGAGGAGGTCCGCGACGCCCGCGCCGAGCTGGCCGATCGCTTCGGCCCGCCGCCCCCAGCGGTGGAGGCGCTGCTCGACGTGGTAGGGCTTCGGGTCACCGCGCGGGGGCTGGGCGTGGAGCGGGTGGAGGCGGGGGCCGGTCGCGCGGTACTCACGTTCGCGCCGTCCACCCCGGTGACGCCGGAGCGGGTGTTGAAGGCGATCGCGGCGAGCCGCGGCGCCCTGTCGTTGAGAAAGGAGTACACGGTGGAAGCGCGAGTTCCTGCCGAGCCCTGGCCCGCGGTCCGCGACGCCCTCGCGAAGCTCCTGGAGTCGTTCCAGTGAAACGGGCTCCGGCCGTGCTGCTGGCCCTGCTGCCCCTGCTGGCCTCGGGCTGCTCGATGACGGTGCCGAGCTGGGTGCCGCTGTTCGGCCGGCCGGCCGCGCCCGCCCCGCTGGCGGAGAAGCCGGGTCCGCCCGCGTCGGCGCCCATCCTCACCGCGCGCGAACAGTTCAATCCCACCGCGGACGTGGTGGACCGGGTGATCTGCGTGGTGAACAACGACGCGATCACCCAGTACGAGCTCGACGAGGCCGAGCTGTACTACATGGCGGAGAACCGCGACCGGGTCGCCGACGGCGAGGCCCGCAAGGCGCTCCGCGCCCAGCTGCTGCAGAACCTGATCGAGAACCGCATCCAGCTCCAGCAGGCCGACCGCGAGAAGATCGTGGTGGAGGATAGCGAGCTGGCCGAGAGCGTCGCCGACATCATGAAGAAGCTCAAGGCCAAGGACGAGAAGGAGTTCGAGGAGATCGTCAAGACCCAGGGGCTCACGATAGAAGGCGTCAAGAAGCGGCTGAAGGAGCAGCTCATGGTGCAGCGGCTCATCCGCCGCAAGGTGCACCTGCGGATCTCGGTCACCGAACAGGAGATCGACGCCTACCTCGCCGAGAACCGGACCAAGCTCGAAACCGGCCTCACCTTCACCGCGCGGCACATTTTGCTGCAGCCGGACCCGAGCAAGGGCGAGGAGGGCTGGCTCGAGGCGCGCAAACGGGCCGACGAGGTCTACACGCGCCTGCTGGAGGGCCAGGATTTCATCGAGCTCGCCAAGAAGTATTCGGACGACCCCTCGGCGAAGGAAGGCGGCAGCCTCGGGGCGCTCAAGCGTGGCGAGCTGGCCGCCGACATCGAGGACGCGATCATGCGCCTGCAACCCGGCGAGGCCTCGACGCCGTTCCGATCCCAGGTGGGCTATCACATCTTCCGTCTCGACTCGCGAGACAGCCTGAGCGGCGACGCGCTGATCCAGGTGCGCGGCCAGGTGCGCGAGATTCTCTACCGGCAGAAGTACGAGGCGAGACTGAAGGACTGGCTCGTGGAGATCCGGCAGCGCGCGATCATCGACGTGCGTATGTGAGAAAATCAAGGTTGACAGGGCGGGAAACCGTGTGGGACAGTGGTCGCGTAGCAAGGCACGGTACCCCGTACAGAGTCGACCCGAACCCACGAAACCCGCCGGAGACGACCATCTCAGAACGTAGCCCGAAGCGTATCCCGCCGAAGCAGTCTGTCGCCCCGGAGCCCTCCCCCACCACGGAGGGGAGCGGTGTGGTCGGTGCAGGAGGAAAGCGGATGAATCTGTCCGAGCTCAAGGACAAGACCATCTCGGATCTCAACAACGTCGCCAAGGAGCTGGGTGTCCAAGGCACCAGCGGCCTGCGCAAGCAGGAGCTGATCTTCAAGATCCTGCAGGGGCAGGCCGAGCGGGACGGGCTGATCTTCGCGGAAGGCGTGCTGGAAGTGCTCCCCGACGGCTTCGGCTTCCTCCGCGCGCCGGACTACAACTATCTCCCGGGTCCCGACGACATCTACGTCTCGCCCTCGCAGATCCGGCGCTTCGATCTCCGCACCGGCGACACCATCTCCGGCCAGGTGCGGCCGCCCAAGGACAGCGAGCGCTACTTCGCGCTCCTGAAGGTCGAGGCGATCAACTTCGAGACGCCGGAGCAGGCGCGCGACAAGACGCTCTTCGACAACCTGACCCCGCTCTATCCGATGGAGCGGATTCGTCTCGAGCACGACTCCGACAATCTGACCACCCGGGCCATGGATCTGCTCTGTCCCATCGGCAAGGGCCAGCGCGGCCTCATCGTCGCGGCGCCCCGCACCGGCAAGACGGTGCTGCTGCAGAATCTCGCCAACGCGATCGCCAAGAACCACCCCGAGGTGTACCTGATCGTGCTGCTGATCGACGAGCGACCGGAAGAGGTCACCGACATGCAGCGCTCGGTGAAGGGCGAGGTCATCTCCTCCACCTTCGACGAGCCGCCGCAGCGGCACGTGCAGGTGGCCGACATGGTGATCGAGAAGGCCAAGCGCCTCGTCGAGCACAAGCGAGACGTCGTGATCCTGCTCGACTCGATCACCCGTTTCGCGCGCGCCCACAACGCGGTCATCCCGTCTTCCGGCAAGGTGCTGTCTGGCGGTCTCGACGCCAACGCGCTCCAGCGGCCCCGGCGCTTCTTCGCGGCGGCCCGGAACGTGGAGGAGGGCGGCTCGCTCACCATCATGGCCACCGCCCTCATCGACACCGGTTCCCGCATGGACGACGTGATCTTCGAGGAGTTCAAGGGCACCGGTAACATGGAGGTGCACCTGGACCGGCGCCTCATGGACAAGCGGATCTTCCCGACCATCAACATCGAGCAGACCGGCACCCGGAAGGAAGAGCTGCTGTTGGAGAAGGACGAGCTTCAGAAGGTCTGGCTGCTGCGTAAAGCCCTGTCGCAATTGAATCCGGTAGAGGCCATGGAGCTCTTGCTCGACAAGCTCAAGATGGTTAAGTCCAACAAGGACTTCCTCAACCAGATGAACCAGCTGGCGTAGGGCCAGGCACCGCCCCCGGCGCGGTTTTTGCCTTTTGCCACCCTCCCTGCTATCCTTTAGGACTCATTCAGGAGGTGCGCCGTGAAGGCTGGCATTCATCCGGACTACGTTGATACGACGATCACCTGCAACTGCGGGGAGATCATCCACACCCGCTCCACCGTGCCGACCATCCGAGTGGAGGTCTGCTCCAAGTGTCACCCCTTCTTCACCGGGAAGCAGAAGTTCCTGGACACCGCCGGGCGCGTCGAGCGCTTCCAGCGGAAATACAAGAGAAAGACCACCACGGAGGGGTAGGGACGGGCTCGGCGCCACGCCGCGCTCCGAGCCGCAGACCCCGCAGCACCTGATTCTCGGTTGTCTCTCGCCGCGGCGGCACCGCCTCCCGTGTGTCCTCCCCTGAGGCGCCGGCATGTTCGATAAGCTCCGTCAGATCGAAGAGCGGTACGGCGAGCTGAACCGCTCCCTCTCCGATCCCCAGGTGATCGGGCAGCCGGCGGTCTATGCCCGCACCGCCAAGGCCGCGTCCGACCTGGCCGAGACCGTCCACAAGTTCGGCGAGTACAAGGGCCTGCTCGCCCGCCTCTCCGAGGCGCGCCACATCATGGCCGAGGACGCCGATCGCGAGATGCGCGAGCTGGCGCAGGCCGAGATCGACGAGCTGTCCGGGCGCCAGGCCAAGGTCGAGGAAGAGCTGCGCGGCCTCCTCATCCCCCGCGATCCCAACGACGACAAGAACGTCTTCCTCGAGATCCGCGCCGGGGCGGGGGGCGACGAGGCGGGCCTGTTCGCGGCCGAGCTGTTCCGCATGTACACCAAGTACGCGGAGCGGCAGCGCTGGAAGTGGGAGGTCATCGACAGCCATCCGACCGGGGTGGGCGGACTCAAGGAAGTGGTCGCGCTGGTACAGGGCCGCGGCGCGTGGAGCCGTCTCAAGTTCGAGCGCGGCGTCCACCGCGTGCAGCGCGTGCCCGCCACCGAGTCGAGTGGGCGCATCCACACCTCCACCGTGACGGTGGCGGTGCTGCCGGAGGCGGAGGACGTCGACGTCCGGGTGGACGAGAAGGACATCCAGGTGGACGTCTACCGCGCGTCCGGGCCGGGGGGCCAGGGGGTCAACACCACCGACTCCGCGGTGCGCCTGACGCATCTCCCCACCGGGCTCGTCGTCACCTGCCAGGACGAGCGCTCCCAGATCAAGAACCGCGCGAAGGCCCTCCGGGTGCTCAAGGCCCGCCTGCTGGAGCGCGCGCAGGAGGAGCAGGCCGCCGCCATCGCGGCTGATCGGCGCAGCCAGGTGGGCACCGGCGAGCGCAGCGAGCGCATCCGCACCTACAACTTCCCGCAGGGCCGCGTGACCGATCACCGGATCAATCTCACGCTGCACCGGCTGCCCGCGGTGCTGGAGGGCGATCTGGACGAGCTGATCGATGCGCTGCGCGAGCGCGACCAGAGCCAGAAGCTGGCGGAGAGCGTGTCGTGATCGGGGTCACCACGGACCGCACGGTGTCCGCGCTGCTCGGGCAGGGCCGCGCCGCGCTCGAGGCGGCCGGGATCGAGACGGCTCGGCCGGAAGCGGAGTGGCTGCTCGCCGCGCGTCTCGGGGTGGAGCGCTTCCAGCTCTACCTCGATCCGGAGCGCCGGCTGTCTGCGCCCGCCGCGACCGGCTACCTCGGCCTGATCGCCCGGCGCGCCGCCCGTGAGCCGCTCCAGTATCTGCTCGGCTGGGAGGACTTCTACGGTCTGCGTCTGGCCGTCACGCCCGACGTGTTGGTGCCGCGGCCGGAGACGGAGGGCCTCGTCGCCTGGGCGCTCGCGGTGCTCGGCGAATCGCCGGATCCGGTGGTGGCCGATCTCGGCACCGGCAGCGGCGCGATCGCGTGCGCGATCGCGCGCGCGGTGCCAAGCGCCGAGGTGCTGGCCGTCGAGGTTTCGACGGGCGCGCTCGTGGTGGCCTCACGCAACGTGCGCGAGCTCGGGCTCTCGTCGCGGGTGCGGCTGCTGGCCGGCGATCTCTTCGCGCCCCTCGGCTCGCTGCTGGGCAGCCTGGACCTCGTCGTGGCCAACCCGCCCTACCTGCCGAGCGCGGTGATCGCGTCGCTGCCCCCGGAGGTCTCGCGCCACGAGCCCCGCGCCGCGCTCGACGGCGGGCCGGACGGCATGGCGGTGATCCGCCGCATCGTGAACGGCGCCCCGGCGGTGCTCAAGCCCGGCGGAGGGCTCCTGATGGAGATCGGCGAAGAGCAGGCGGGGCCGATCGCCTCGCTTATGGCCGCGGAAGGCTTCGCCGGGATCCAGGCCCGGCGCGACCTGAACGGGGTGGAGCGCTACATCGGAGGACGCTGGAGCGGGCCCGGGCCGATCCTCTCCACACTGGCCGCCTGCGCATCCGGCGCGGCGCGGCGGGAGGGCTGCTGATGGCGACTCGACTGGTGATCGAGGGTGGCAGGCCGCTCCGGGGCGAAGTCAGGGTCAGCGCGGCCAAGAACGCGGCCCTGCCGGCCCTGTGCGCGGCGCTCCTGACCGGGCAGCCGGTCGTGCTGGAGAACGTCCCCGACCTGGCCGACGTGAGCACCACCCGCTCCCTGCTGGAGCGCCTCGGCGGCACGGTCTCGACCGAGCCCGACGGCAGTACCCGCATCCAGGTCGCGGAGGTGACCAGCAACGAAGCGCCCTACGAGCTGGTCTCGACCATGCGCGCCTCGGTGCTGGTGCTGGGCCCCCTGCTCGCCCGGACCGGGCTCGCCAAGGTGGCCCTGCCGGGCGGCTGCGCCATCGGGGTCCGGCCGATCGACCAGCATCTCAAGGGCTTCCAGAAGCTGGGGGCCGAGGTCTTCATCCGTAACGGTTACGTCGAGGCTCGGGCCAGCCGGCTCAAGGGGGCGCGCATCACGACCGACCTGGTCACGGTGACCGGCACCGAGAACCTGATGATGGCCGCCGCGCTCGCGGAAGGCACCACCGTGATCGAGAACGCGGCCCGCGAGCCCGAGGTGGCGGACCTGGCCCGGCTGCTCGTGGCGATGGGCGCCCGCATCGAGGGCGCGGGCACCGAGCGCATCCAGATCCAGGGCGTGTCGGAGCTCGGAGGCGCCCGGCACCGGGTGATCCCGGACCGCATCGAGGCGGGCACGCTGCTGGTGGGCGCCGCGATCACCGGTGGCGACGTCACGGTGGTCGGGGCCGCGCCGCGGCACATGACCGCGATGCTGGGCAAGCTCGAGGAGTGCGGCGCGCTCGTCACCGTGACCGGCGACCGCATCCGCTGCCAGGGACCGGCCCGTCCGAAGGCGGCGGACCTGATCACGAGCCCCTTCCCGGGGTTCCCCACCGACATGCAGGCGCAGTTCATGGCGATGCTGGGACTGGCCGACGGGCTCAGCAAGATCTCGGAGACCATCTTCGAGAACCGGTTCATGCACGCGGCCGAGCTCTGCCGCATGGGCGCCCGGATCGAGGCGGAGGGCTCCACCGCGGTGGTGCGCGGGGTGCGCTACTACCAGGGCGCGCCGGTGATGGCCACCGACCTGCGCGCCTCCGCCTCGCTGGTGCTGGCCGGGCTGGCCGCCCGCGGTCGCACCGAGGTCTCGCGCGTCTACCACCTGGACCGCGGCTACGAGCGGCTCGAGGTCAAGCTGCGGTCCCTGGGCGCGAGCATCGAGAGAATGCGGTGACGCCTTCCCTCACGCTCGCGTTGCCCAAGGGCCGCCTGCTCGACCCCGCGCTCGCCCTGCTCTCGAGCATGGGCATCTCGGGCGTCGAGGCCGACTCCCGCCGGCTCCTCATGACCAACGAGGCGGCCGGCCTGCGCTTCATCCTGCTCAAGCCGGCCGACATCCCGACGTACGTGGAGTACGGCGCGGCGGACCTCGGCATCGTGGGCAAGGACATCCTGCTCGAGCAGCAGCCGGACGTCTACGAGCCGGTGGACCTGGGTTTCGGCTTCTGCCGCCTGGTGGTGGCCGAGCCGCGTGAGCTGTGGGAGCGCGACGATCCGGCCAAGTGGTCCTGGGTGCGCGTGGCCACCAAGTATCCGCGCCTGACCGAGGCCTACTTCTCGGATCGCGGCATCCAGGTCGAGATGGTGCGCCTCGACGGCTCCATCGAGCTGGCCCCGCTGGTCGGCCTGGCCGAGCGCATCGTGGACCTGGTGCAGTCGGGCGAGACGCTCCGGGCCAACGGGCTCGTGGAGGTGGCCGAGATCCTCACCTCGACCGCGCGGCTCATCGTGAACCGCGCCTCGCTCAAGACCGCCCACGCGCGGGTCAACGAGCTGCTCTCCGCGATGCGGCAGGCCGTTGCCGGGCGAGGCGCAGCCGCAGGCGAGCCGAGCGGGTATAAGAATGATTCGAAGGCTTGAAACCGGCTCGCTGGGCGTGGCGGGGATCATCCGGGCCCTGGAGCGGCCGCCCGGCTCGGTGGATCCGGAGGTCGCCCGCCGGGTCGGCGAGATCATCGCGGCGGTGCGCGAGCAGGGCGACTCCGCGCTGCTCGACTTCACCCGGCGCTTCGATCACGTCACGCTCGGCGCCGCCGAGCTGGCGGTGACCGCCGCGGAATACGCGGCCGCGGAGGTTGCGGTGGGCGCGCCGACGCTCCGCTCGCTCCGCTACGCCGCGGAGCGTATCGAGCGCTTCCACCAGGAGTGCGCCCCGCGCTCCTGGCGCATGAAGGACGACAACGGCTCCAGGCTTGGCCAGGAGGTGCGGCCGCTCGATCGCGTGGCGGTCTACGTGCCGGGTGGGCGCGCCGCCTATCCGTCCACCGTGCTGATGACGGTGGTGCCGGCCCGCGTGGCGGGCGTGCGCGAGATCGTGCTGGTCTCGCCGCCCGCGGCGGACGGGTCGATGAACGCGGCGGTGCTGGCGGCCGCGCGGATCGCCGGGGTCACCGAGGCCTACCGAGTGGGCGGCGCCCAGGCGGTGGCCGCGCTCGCCTACGGCACCGCGACCATCCGGAAGGTGGACAAGATCGTGGGCCCCGGCAACATCTACGTGGCGCTGGCCAAGGCCCAGGTGTTCGGCGACGTCGGGATCGACATGGTCGCGGGCCCGAGCGAGGTGCTGGTGGTGGCCGACGACAGCGCCGACGCCGCGTTCGTGGCCGCCGACCTGCTGGCCCAGGCCGAGCACGATCCGATGGCCCGCGCGGTGCTGCTCACCTCCTCGGCCGGACTGCGGGACGCGGTCGCCGCCGAGCTCGCGGTGCAGCTCGCCGCGCTGCCGCGGCGCGAGATCGCGGGCGCGGCCCTGGCGAGCCACGGCGCGCTCGTGCTCACCGCGAGCCTCGACGAGGCGGTGGAGCTGGCCAACGGCCTCGCGCCCGAGCACCTCGAGCTGCAGGTGCGCGACCCGGAGGCCCTGCTCGCGAGCGTGCGGCACGCGGGGGCGGTGTTCCTGGGCCGCCACACCCCGGAGGTGGTGGGCGACTACGTGGCCGGGCCCAATCACGTCCTGCCGACCGGCGGCACCGCACGCTTTTCCTCCGCGCTCAGCACCGAGGACTTCGTGACCCGGCTCAGCGTGATCGACTATTCACCGGAGGGATTGGCCGAGGCGGGGCCGCACGTCGGGCGGCTGTCTCGCGTGGAGGGTCTCGACGGACACGGCGCGGCGGCGGCGGTGCGGATCGCCCGCGCGGGAGGAGCGCGATGACGGCGGAGCGGGGGAAGACGGAGCCGGCGGTGCCGCGGCAGAGCCGGATCGAGCGCAACACGAAGGAGACCCAGATCGTGCTGCGTCTGAGCCTGGACGGCACCGGCGCGGCCAAGGTGGAGACCGGCATCCCGTTCTTCAATCACATGCTGGAGGCGTGGTCGAAGCACGCGCTGATGGATCTGGAGGTGGACGCCAAGGGTGACCTCGACGTCGATCTCCATCACACGGTCGAAGACGTGGGGATCTGCCTGGGCAAGGCACTACGCGAGGCGGTCGGGGACAAGAAGGGGATCGTCCGCTACGGCGCCTCGTTCCTGCCGATGGACGAGGCCTTGCTACACGCGGCGGTGGACATCTCGGGGCGGCCCTACCTCGTCTTCAACGTGCCGCTGCAGCGGACGCGCATCGCCAACTTCGACCTGGACCTGCTCAAGGACTTCTTCCGCGCGGTGGCGGTCAACGCCGAGATCACGCTCCACCTCAACATGCACTACGGCGAGAACCTCCACCACATCGCGGAGGCCACCTTCAAGGCGACCGGCCGCGCCCTCGCCGAGGCCACCCGGCTCAACCCCCGGATCACCGGGATCCTGTCGACCAAAGGCAGCTTGTGATCGCGGTCGTCGACTACGGCAGGGGCAATCTCGGCAGCGTGGAGAAGGCCTTCGCCCGCGTCGGCGTGCCCGCGGTCGTCACCCAGGATCCGACGGTGGTCGACGACGCGGAGGCGGTGGTGCTGCCGGGCGACGGCGCCTTCCACGACGCGATGTCGAACCTTCAGGCCCTGGGCCTGCTCGCCCCGCTGCGGGCGTGCCTGGAGGGCGACCGGCCCTTCCTCGGCATCTGCCTGGGCTACCAGCTCCTGTTCACCGAGAGCGAGGAGTTCGGCCAGGGGAAGGGCCTCGACGTGATCCCGGGCGCGGTCCGCCGCTTCCCCTCGCATCTCCCCACGCATCTGAAGATTCCGCACATGGGCTGGAACCAGGTCGAGCACGACGGGCGCCTGCGGCTGTTCGACGGCATCCCGAGCGGGGCCAACTTCTACTTCGTGCACTCCTACTACCCGGAGACGACCGACACCTCGCTGACGGTGGCCACCTGCACCTACGGGGTCACGTTCCCCGCCGCGGTCGCGCGGGGCGCGCTCTTCGCCACCCAGTTCCACCCCGAGAAGAGCCAGCGCTGGGGCATCCGCATGCTCGAGAACTTCGCCGAGCTCGTGCGGCAGTCGCGGTGAGCCGGGCCGGCGCGTGTTCGAGATAGTCCCGGCGGTGGACCTGAAGGCGGGACGGTGCGTGCGCCTGCGCCAGGGCCGTGCCGACGCGGAGACCGTCTTCTCGGACGACCCGGTCGCGATGGCCCGCCGCTGGCAGGACTCGGGGGCGCGGCGGCTGCACGTGGTGGATCTCGACGGGGCCTTCGCGGGCCGGCCGGTCCAGACCGGGCTGGTGCGCGCGATGATCGGGGCGGTGACCATCCCGGTGCAGGTGGGCGGCGGCCTCCGCGAGACCGCCGACGTGGAGGCGGTGCTCGAGGCGGGGGCCCGCTGGGCGATCGTGGGCACGCGCGCCGCGCTCGACCCCGCGTTCCTGGGCGAGCTCTGCGGGCGCTTCGGCGATCGGGTGATCGTCGGCATCGACGCCTCCGACGGCCGGGTGGCGGTGGACGGCTGGACCCGCGTGCTCGAGCTCGAGGCGATGGCGCTCGCGCGCGACGCGGCGGCGGCCGGCGCGGCCGGCATCGTCTATACCGACATCGCCCGCGACGGCACCCAGAGCGGCCCGAACCTCTGGAGCACCGGCGCGGTGGCCCAGGCCGCGGGCATCCCGGTGTTCGCTTCCGGCGGAGTGGGCTCGCTCGACGACATCCGCCGGCTCGCGACGGTGGGCGGCCTGGCCGGCGTCATCGTGGGCCGCGCGCTCTACAGCGGGGCGGTGGACCTGGCGTCCGCCGTCGCCGACGTCCAGTAGGCGGTCATGCTCTGCAAGCGGCTCATCCCGTGCCTGGACGTAAAGGACGGCCGCGTGGTGAAGGGCGTCCGCTTCGTCGAGCTGCGTGACGCGGGCGACCCGGTGGCGGCGGCGCTCGCCTACGACGCCCAGGGGGCCGACGAGCTGGTCTTCCTCGACATCACCGCCTCGCACGAAGGCCGCGCGATCATGCTCGACGTGGTCCGGCGCACCGCCGAGGGCATCTACATGCCGCTCACGGTGGGCGGCGGCGTGCGGTCGCTCGAGGACATCCGCACCCTGCTCCGGGCGGGCGCGGACAAGGTGTCGCTGAACACCGCGGCGCTGGAGCGGCCCGCGCTCGTGACCGAGGCGGCCCGCGCGTTCGGCAGTCAGTGCATCGTGGTGGCGATCGACGCGAAGGCGGCCGGGGAAGCCGGCGGCTGCCAGGTCTACACCCACGGCGGGCGCCGCAACACCGGCCGCGACGCGATCGAGTGGGCGCGGCAGGTCGAGGCGCTGGGGGCGGGCGAGATCCTGCTCACGAGCATGGATCGGGACGGCACCGGGGCCGGCTACGATCTCGCGCTGACCTGCTCGGTGGCCGACGCGGTGTCGGTGCCGGTCATCGCGTCGGGGGGCGTCGGGCGGCTCGAGCACCTGCGCGAGGGCGTGGTCGAGGGCCGCGCGGATGCCGCGCTGGTGGCCTCGCTCTTCCACTTCGGCCAGCACACGGTCCCCGAGGCCAAGCGCTACCTGCACGAGCACGGCGTGCCGGTGAGGCTCGAGCGGTGAGCGTGCGCGACGAGCTCGCGTGGGACGCTCAGGGGCTCATCCCGGCGGTGGTGCAGGACACCGAGACCGGCCAGCTCCTGATGGTGGCGTGGATGAGCCGCGAGGCCCTCGACGCCACCGTGCGGTCCGGCCTGACCCACTTCTGGTCGCGCTCGCGTCAGGCGCTGTGGCGCAAGGGCGAGACCTCGGGACACACCCAGCACGTGGACGGCATCTACGCGGACTGCGATCGCGACACGCTGCTGGTGCAGGTGCACCAGGACGGGGTGGCCTGCCACACCGGCGCCCGGAGCTGCTTCTTCACCCGCCTGGACGGCGGCGCGGCGGAGCCCGTCTCCTCGTCCGCGGGACCGGCCATGCTCGAGGTGCTGGAGCGCGTGCTCGAGTCGCGCAAGGTGGCGGCGCCCGCCGGCTCGTACGTGGCGGGGCTGCTCGCGAAGGGCGAGCCCCAGATCTGCCGCAAGATCGGGGAGGAGGCCGCGGAGGTGATGACCGCAGCCCTCGGGGGCGAGGGCGACGAGCGCGTGGTGTCCGAGATCGCGGACCTGTGGTTTCACACCATGGTGCTGCTGACCGCCCGGGGGATCCCGCTTCGCCGCGTCTTCCAGGAGCTGGCGTCACGGCACGCGCGGGGCAAGTGAGGCCGGCGGTGCTGCTCCCGGTGGTCATACTGCTGGTAGTCGCCGGCTGCGCGACGGGCAGTCACATCGACCAGGGCGTGTTTCACTCGGCCAAGGGCTATCGAGTGACCCTGCCCACGGATGGCTGGACGGTGGAGCCGGGCTCGCGCGCCGACCTGTCGCTCAAGAGCGCGGCGCTGCCCGGCGGCATGCTGGTCGACGCTACGTGCCAGGGCCGCGAGCCCTCGCGCCCGCTCGACGTGCTGACGCGCCACCTGACCTTCGGGCTGACCCATCGGGACGTGGTGGAGACGGGGACGACGACGGTGGCCGGTCACGAGGCCGCGCGCTCGGTGGTGCGCGGGACCGCGGACGGCCGCGACGTCACGGTGGAGGCGGTCGTGCTGCGCGCGGAGCCGTGCGTGCACGACTTCCTCTACGTGGCGCCGACCGGGGTGTTCGGCTCCGGGCGCCCCGTGTTCCGGGCCCTGGTGGACAGCTTCGCGCCGGAGGCGCGCTGATGGCGGCCCGGGGGCTCCGGGATCACGTCCGGGAGACCGCGGTCTGGTACGGAGGCCTCGGGCTCCTCACCGTCCGGGTCTTCCGCAACCTCACGCTGCCCCCGTCCTACTTCTGGCTGGTGGCCCGGGAGATCGACACCATCGGGGTGCGCTCGCTCGTGGTCGCGCTCACCGCCGCGCTCTTCACCGGCATGGTGTTGGCCCTGCAGACCGCGGTGAACATGGCGCGGTTCGGGGCCGAGAACTACGTGGGACCGGTGGTGGCGCTCTCAATCCTCCGCGAGCTGGGGCCGGTGCTGACCGCGATCCTGGTCGGGGGCAAGGTGGCCTCCGGCATCACCGCGGAGGTCGGCTCGATGAAGGTCACCGAGCAGATCGACGCGCTCCGCGCGATCGGCGTCAACTACATCAAGAAGCTGATCGTGCCCCGTCTCCTGGCCGCCCTCCTGGTCTTTCCGCTCGTCACGATCCTGGCTGACGGAACCGGCCTCCTCGGAGGTATGCTGATCGCTGTGTTCGATCGCAACGTCGACCCGTATCTCTACTGGAACACCATCGCCTACTGGGTGGTCCTCAAGGACTTCCTGACCGGCATCGGCAAGAGCGTGGTCTTCGGCGCGCTGGTCACCCTGATCGGCTGCTACAACGGCCTCGCCACCGAGGGCGGCACCGAGGGCCTCGGACGCTCCACCACCGCCACGGTGGTGCAGGTGGCGATGGGGGTGATCATCTCGGACTTCTTCATCACCAAGTTCTTTCTCTTCCTGTTCTGGTGAGGAGATGATCGTCCCCTCGTCGCTGGTCGAGCTCCGGGACGTCCACAAGTCGTTCGAGAGGAACCACGTCTTGCGCGGGGTGAGCGTGGCCTTGAACAAAGGTACGATCCTGGCCGTGATGGGCGGTAGCGGCACCGGCAAGACGGTCCTGCTCCGGATCGCCTCGGGCCTGCACCGCCCCGACGCGGGTGAGGTCCATCTCTTCGGGATGCGCACCGATCGGATGCGCGAGGAGGCGATGCTACCGCTGCGGCGGCGCACCGGCTTCGTGTTCCAGGGCGCGGCCCTCTTCGATTCGCTTTCGGTCTTCGAGAACGTGGCCTATCCGCTGCGCGAGCACACTCGCATGTCGCTCGGGCAGATCACCGAGCGCGTCCATCACTTCCTCTCGCTGGTCGGCCTGCCCGACACCGACGAGCTGCTCCCCGCCGAGCTGAGCGGGGGCATGCGCAAGCGGGTGGGGATCGCGCGGGCGCTCGTCATGGAGCCCGAGGTGGTGTTCTTCGACGAGCCCACCGCCGGGCTCGATCCGACCAACGCGCGCCTGGTCGCCCAGCTCATCGCGCAGCTTCGCACCGGGGTCTGCGACACCGCGATCGTGGTGACCCACGACGTGGAGTTCGCGGAGCTGGTGGCCGACCAGATGGCGATCCTGATCGAGGGCCGGTTCGCCGACATCGGCACCCCCGCCGAGATCCATCGCTCCGTCAATCCCGGTGTGCGCCGGTTCCTGGCCGGCGAGCTGCGGGAGATCTAGCGTGGCCGAGCGCGGGCAGTTCGCCCTGCAGGTGCGCATCGGCGCCTTCATCCTGTCCGGCCTGCTCGTCTTCGTCGCGATCATCTACCTGCTGGGTGCTCAGGCCCGCTACTTCGAGCGCAAATACGACCTGGTGGCCGAGTTCACCGAGGTGGGCGGCCTCATCGAGGGCGCCACCGTGCGGCTGGCCGGGGTGCAGATCGGCCGCGTCACCTCGGTCCGGCTGGCCGAGCAGCCGGGCGGCAAGGTGCGCGTGACCCTCACGATCGCCCGGCGCTACGCGGAGCGGATCCGCCGCGACTCGGAGGCGCGCATCGCCACCCAGGGGTTGCTCGGCGACAAGATCGTGGAGATCTCGCTCGGCTCACCGTCGGCTCCGCCGCTCACGCCGGGCGAGATGCTGGCGTCCACCGAGCCATTCGAGATGTCGCAGATGTTCAAGGCGGGGGCCGAGACCCTCCAGACGGTCAAGGAGCTGGCGTCGAGTCTCAAGTCCACCGCGGCGCGGGTGGACCGCATCGCCAAGGAAGTGGAGACCGGCAAGGGGCTCGTGCACGCCCTCGTGTACGACGAGCCCGAGGCGCTGACCCGCCTCAACGCGATCCTGACCCGGACCCAGCAGCTCCTGGCGCGGGCCGAGCAGGGTGACAACGCGATCGGGGTGCTGCTCGCGCCGGAGAGCGGCAAGTCGGTGCGTGCGCTCCTCGCGGCCATGGACGCGCTCGGCCCCGGCGCGGAGAAGACAGACGGGCGCGAGAGCCTCGTCACCGCACTGCTCTACGATCCCCAGTACAAGGCGATGGCGGACGATCTGCGCGCGGTCGCGCACAACTTCCGCGACGTCTCCGAGCGGGTGGCCAAGGGGCAGGGCCTGCTCGGCCAGCTCACCCGCGACGGGAGCGACGGCGCTCCCGGCTCCGTCGGCGGCTCCCTGGGCGAGGCCACCACCGATTTCCGCGCGGCCATGGCCAACCTGCGCGCGGTCACCGAGCGCCTCAAGGCGGGCGAGGGGACGGTGGGCGCGCTGCTCGAGGACCCGACGGTCTACGAGAACCTCGTGCAGTTCCTCGAGGGCGCCCGGCGCAGCTTCCTGCTGCGCAGCTTGATCCGCTCGACGATCGAGTCGGGCTCCCACACCCAGGCCGCCGGCGGAGGCCAGTGATGGCGCGGGACCGCTCGGTCTACCGCTGCCAGGAGTGCGGCCTCGCCGCGCCCAAGCCGGGGACCTGCCCGGACTGCGCGCGGGTCGGCACATTCGTGCAGCTCGTGGAGGAGCGCGCGGTGCCCGCCCGCGGCGCGCCGCGGGGCGCCGGCGCCACCGCGAGCCGGCCGCAGCCGCTCGCCGAGATCCGTGTGGAGGGCGACGGCCACCGGACGTCGAGCGGCATGGCGGAGCTCGACCGGGTCCTGGGCGGCGGGCTGGTGACCGGCTCGCTCGTGCTCATCGGGGGCGATCCGGGCATCGGCAAGTCCACGCTGCTCCTCCAGGTGAGCTTGCTGCTCGGTGAGCGGGCCGGCCCGGTGCTCTACGTCTCCGGCGAGGAGTCGGCGGGGCAAGTCAAGCTGCGAGCGGATCGCCTCGGGGCACCGCCGAAAGGCCTCTACTTCGTAGCCGAGACCGATCTCCTGGCCGTGCTGGCTCACGTCGAGGCGCTCAAGCCCCGGGTGCTGATCGTGGACTCGATCCAGACCGTGTTCCTGCCCGGGCTCGAGTCGGCGCCGGGCAGCGTGAGCCAGGTCCGCGAGTGCGGGGCCCGCCTCATGACCCTGGCCAAGGGCCACGGGATCGCCACCTTCCTGGTCGGCCACGTGACCAAGGAGGGGGCCATCGCGGGGCCCCGGGTCCTCGAGCATCTGGTGGACACCGTCCTCTATTTCGAGGGGGAGCAGCACCACGCCTACCGGGTGCTCCGGGCGGTCAAGAATCGCTTCGGGTCGACCAACGAGATCGGGGTTTTCGAGATGGGAGAGCGTGGCCTCACCGAGGTCCCGAACCCCTCCGGCTTCTTCCTGGCCGAGCGGCCGAAGGATGCCGCGGGGTCCGTGGTGGTGGCCAGCCTGGAAGGCACCCGCCCCCTGCTGGTGGAGATCCAGGCCCTGGTCACCCCGGCCGGCTTCGGCACCCCACGTCGCACAGTATTGGGAGCCGACTACAATCGCGTATGCTTGCTGCTGGCGGTATTGGAGAAGCGAGTGGGCTTTCCCCTGCAGTCGCAGGACGCCTTCGTCAACGTCGCGGGCGGTGCCCGGGCGGCCGAGCCGGCCGCCGACCTGGGACTGGTGCTCGCCGCGGCCTCGAGCTACCTCGACCGGCCGCTGCGGGGAGATCTCGTGGTGGTGGGAGAGGTCGGACTGACCGGGGAGGTTCGCGCCGTGACCGGACTCGATGCGAGGCTCAAGGAAGCGGCGGCGCTCGGATTCACCGGCGCGGTCGTGCCCCAGGGTAGCCTGCCGAGCCGCGGCGGCTACGCTCTCGACGTCCAGGGCGTGGGGTCGGTGGACGAGGCCGTGAAGGTCCTGCTGGGGCCATGAGGGCAGAATGCAGATAGGGATTCTCATCGTCCGGGTCCTCGTACTGATGGCGGCGACCGCCGCCGGCCTCGCGTTGGGCCACGCCCTGGGCCTGCACCCGCCCAACAACTTGTTCCTGGGTGGAGCCGGCTTCCTCGCCGGCGTGCTCGCGGTATTGCTCGAGTGGCAGGCGCGCCGCATCCCGGTCGATCGGCTGTTCTGGGGCTCCACCGGGGCGATGCTCGGCGTGGTGCTGGGTCTGGGCCTGGGTACCGCGCTCGAGGCGGTGGTACCCGGCGCGGGCGCGCTCGGGCGCGGGCTGTTCGCGCTGCTGCTGGGCTACCTGGGCGCGATGGTGACACTGGCCAAGCGGGACGAGCTGGAGGACATGTCGGTCAAGCTCTTCCCGAAGACGGCGGCGCGGCAGGACGGGGACAAGATCCTCGACACGTCGGTGATCATCGACGGCCGCATCGTCGACGTCTGCCAGACCGGTTTCCTGAGCGGCACGCTGCTGGTTCCCCAGTTCGTCCTGCGCGAGCTGCAGCAGATCGCCGATTCGGGCGACGCCCTGAAGCGCAACCGCGGCAAGCGCGGGTTCGACGTGCTCCAGCGACTGCAGCGCGTGCCCCGGGTGACCGTGCGCATCGACGACGTGGATTTTCCGCAGGCGCGGGAGGTGGACCGCAAGCTCATCGAGATGGCGCGAGCGACCGGCGGCAAGGTGGTCACCAACGACTACAACCTGAACCGGGTGGCCGAGCTGTCGGGCGTGGCGGTGCTCAACATCAACGAGCTGGCGAATGCGCTCAAGCCGGTGGTTCTCCCGGGCGAGCCGCTGCACGTGCACATCGTGAAGGAAGGCAAGGAGGCCAACCAGGGCGTCGCCTACCTCGACGACGGCACGATGGTGGTCGTGGAACAGGGCAAGCGGCTCATCGGGCAGACGGTGGACGTGACGGTGACGACGATCTACCAGACCGCCGCCGGCCGCA
>DATMMH010000360.1:0-10709 GCA_035569855.1 Candidatus Dormiibacterota bacterium | reverse complement strand
CGGCCACCGGGGGTTCACCCACTCAGTCTGCGCGGCGGCCGCGGTGGCGCTGGCGGGGGCGGCCCTCTCCCGGGGCCTGCGCGCCGGCGCGGGGCGCATCGTCCTGTTCCTGTTCGTCGCGATGGCCTCCCACGGGATCCTCGACACCTTCACCGACGGGGGCCGGGGCGTGGCGCTCCTGTGGCCCGTCTCCGCGGAGCGCTTCTTCGCTCCGGCCGCGCTCCGGGTGCTCGAGGCCTCGCCCATCGGGCTCACCCGCTTCCTGTCCGCGCGCGGGATCACGGTGCTCGAGTCCGAGCTCCGGTGGATCTGGCTGCCCGCGCTTGCCCTCGGCCTTATCCTGATCGGGGCGCGTCGCGCCTGGTCCGGGCCCCACCACGGAGGTCACGCGTGAAGTTCTGGGAAGATTTCAAGGTCGGCGAGAGCACCGACCTCGGGTCGCACTCGATGACCGAGGCCGAGATCCTGGCCTTCGCCCGCAAGTACGATCCGCAGCCGTTCCACACCGACCTCGAGGCGGCGCGCCGGAGCATCTTCGGCGGCCTGATCGCGAGCGGCTGGCACACGTGCGCGGTGATGATGCGCCTGTCGGTGGAGGCCAACCGCCGTGAGGAGGCGGCCGCCACCGGCTCGCCCGGGCTCGACTCCTGCCGCTGGCTCAAGCCGGTGCGGCCGGGCGACACGTTGACCGGGCGCTCCGAGGTGCTCGAGACGTGGCCGTCGAAATCGAAGCCCATCGGGTTCGTCCGGCGCCGCGTCGAGATGGTGAACCAGGAGGGCGAGGCGGTGGTGGCGATCGTCGGCATCACGATGTACCGGCGGCGGCCCACCGGCGGGGCGGCGGCATGAAGTACTTCGAGGAGGTCGCGGTGGGCGACATCATGCGCTTCGGGCGCTACGAGGTCACGAAGGAGGAGATCGTCGAGTACGCCCGCCAGTTCGATCCTCAGCCCTTTCACCTGGACGAGGAGGCGGCGCGCGCCAGCATGTTCGGCGGGCTGATCGCGAGCGGCTGGCACACCGGGGCGATGTTCATCCGGATGGTCTGCGCCAGCATGATCCCGGGGGCGGCCACCTCGGGCGCGCTGGGCTTCGACGACCTCAAGTGGCTCAAGCCGGTGCGGCCGGGCGACGTCCTGTCGGTGGAATCGGTGGTGCGGGAGAAGATCGAGTCCCGGAGCCGGGCCGACCGCGGGACCGTGAAGGTCGAGAGCCGGATCCTCAACCAGCGCGACGAGGCGGTGATGAGCCTCGTATCGCTGGTGATCTACCTGCGCCGGCCGTCGGCGGCTTCCTAGCGACTCCCCGATGAGGGGTAGCTGACCGCGAGCCCGGCCGCCGCGTCGGACTGGATCCCGAACGGCGGGATCGGGTAGCGCAGGCCGTTCTTGCTGAGCGCGGCCAGGCCCTCGATGACCTTGGGCAGGAAGCGCGGGGGGATGGCCATCAGCATCTCGTCGTCGGCCACCCCGCCGTAGCGGCGCTCCGCGTAGCAGGGGATGGTCAGCGCGGGCTCACCGGTCTTGAGCGCCTTGCCCCAGGAGTCGGCGCACGCCGACTCGCCGACCGAGGTGAACGACATCTTCTTGTAGCCGATCCACTGCAGCCCGTTGATGAAGAAGATCATCTGGCCGGGGGTGCCGTAGATGAGGCAGATGTCCGGCGGCTCGAGGCGGCCGGAGGTCAGCGGGGCCACCGCCATCGCGCGGTAGCGCCCGTACGGCACGCAGTCCATCGCGTGCTGGTGCAAGCTCGCGTCGTCCTGGGTCTTGAACCACACCCCGGCCATGCGCTTGCCGGAGAGCCATTCGTCGTCCTGCGGAGACAGCCCGATCACCGCGCCGCACTGGGCGCCTACCAGGTCCGCCATCGTGATGCCCACCGTCCAGCCGAGCTGCCGGGCCTGGGCCACGATCTGGTCGGTGGTGTGCTTGGCCTTGGGGCGGCGGATCTTGGGAATCGCTTCCATCTCCTCGACGGTCTCGAAGAGCTTCATCCCGATGGGGATGGAGCGCAGACGGAGATACTGGTTCAGGCCGTTGACGATCGCGTCCCAGTCGTACTTGTCGGTGGTCATGACGGTCTCCACGCAGCCGGTTACGGCTTGAACTCCTGGTCGAGGATCTCGGTGATGAAGCGATCCAGCGAGACGGGGTAGAAGCGCACGTTGGGGGCCAGGATCACCCCGGTGTTGATGACCTCCCGCTGGGCGAGCTCGTCGAGCGCGCGCTCCACCTGGGCCTGCGGATTGCGCTCCCAGCGCTGGATCTTGAGGTCCTCGCTCTCGAGCGTGACCTGGTGGCGGTTGGAGTAGGCGAAGGAGAAGACGCGCGCCACCAGGGCCTCGTCCATCAGCTCGCTCTCCTTGAAGAGATCACCGTAGGTCTGGCCGGCGCGGCCGGGCGCCAGCACGAGACGCGGGGAGACCTTGATCTTGCCGCGGATCTCGACCGAGGCGGCGGGCCGCGCCTCCTGCGGTCCCACCAGGATGTAGGGCAGCACGTGGTAGCCCGCGATGATACCGGCGACCGGCTTGCGCAGGATCGCGGTGGTCTCGAAGAGGTGCTTGAGGAACTCGGGATCGTGCTTCTCGCCGAACATGAGAGCGCTAGCCGCGGTAGATCGAGACTTCCATGCAGTCGAAGCCGAAATCGTGCTCGCGGCTCTGGTAGTGGCCGCTCTCGCGCACGTGGTCGAGATAGGGCTTCACGTCGCGGCGGTACATGCCGGTGTTGTCGGCCACGATCAGGGCGCCCTCGAGCAGACGCGGCTCCACCGCGCGCAGGTAGTCGAGGTAGTCGTCCTTCTTCGCGTCGATCAGCAGGAAGTCGACGGGGCCGCGGAGCAGGGGCAGCACGCGCAGGGCGTCGCCCACCACCACCTTCACCCGCTTGTCGAGGCCGGCCTCCGCGACGTTGCCCTCGACGAAGCGGGCCAGGTAGGGATTCTGCTCGACGCAGGTGAGCCGTCCACGCGGCGGCATGTGGCCGGCCACCAGGATCGCGGAGTAACCGAGGAGCGAGCCCACCTCGATGCCGCGCCGGGGCTTGTGCCGGACCAGCAGCCGCCGGATGACGCGGCCCTTCTCCCGGCCGATCACCGGGATGTGCCAGAGGGACACCGCCCGGTCCATCAGCCGCAGCATGCGAGCCGCGGTCTTGGTCATGCGCGGACCGGGATCCGCTCGCGCACCCCGTCGGGGAGCGGGTAGCGCCGGTCCCACTTGCCGGCCTTGACGAGCTGGCCCGGCAACGAGCGACCGACGATCTCCTGCACGCGCCTCGACGTGGCGATCAGCGCGTCGAGGTCCACGCCGGTCTCCACGCCCATCGCGTGCAGGCAGTGGATCAGGTCCTCGGTGCACACGTTGCCGGAGGCGCCCGGCGCGAACGGGCAGCCCCCGAGCCCCCCGATGGAGGCGTCGAAGTGGGTGACGCCCAGCTCCATCGCGGCCAATATGTTGGGGATGGCCATCGCCCGGGTGTCGTGGGTGTGGAGCGTCCACTCGACGCCGGGGAAGCGCGGCACCAGGCGCTCCAGCACGCGGGCGACCTGCGCGGGATTGGCCATGCCGGTGGTGTCGGCGAGCCCGATGCCGCGCGCGCCCATGCCCACCAGGCGCGCCACCACCGATTCGAGCTGCGCGACGGGGACCTCTCCCTCGAACGGGCAGCCGAAGGAGCAGGAGACGCCCGAGACCACCGGCACGCCCGCGCGCCGGGCGACCTCCGCCACCGCGGCCAGCTTGGTGAGCGACTCCGCGACGGTCATGTTGACGTTGGCCAGGTTGTGGCTCTCGCTGGCCGAGACCACGGTGTGGATTTCGTCCACCCCCGCGTCGACCGCCCGCACCGCGCCCTTGTCGTTGGGCACGAGCGCGGAGTAGATCGTGCCGGGCCGGCGCGTGATGCCGGCCATCACCTCCGCGGCGTCCCGGAGCTGGGGGATGGCCTTGGGCGAGACGAACGAGGTCGCCTCGATCCGGGGCATCCCGGCGGCGGCGAGCCGGTTCACCACCTCGATCTTCTGCTCGGTCGGGATGAACTCGGGCTCGATCTGGAATCCGTCGCGGGTTCCCACCTCGCAGATCGTCACGCGCGGGGGCAGTTTCATCGTGTGGTCTCCTGGGTCGCTTCCCATTCGTCTCGCATGATCTCGCCGAGCCAGGCGTCGTGCCAGCGGCCGTCGATGAAGTAGTAGCGGCGCCGCATGCCGCACTGCCGGTAGCCGGCCTTCTCGAGCCCGCGCCGGCTCGCGTCGTTGGGCAACACCACCAGGGTGGTCACGCTCTCGAGCCCGAGCTCGCGGAACGCGTAGCGGGTGCGCAGGCGCATCGCCTCGCCGGCATAGCCCTTGCCCCACTCGTCCTTCTCGCCGATGACGGTGCCGCTCTCGCCACGCCGGTTGCGCCAGTCGATCCGCTCGATCGCGGTGTTGCCGATCACCCGGCCGTTGTGCTTGAGCGTGATCGCCCACAGCACCTGGTTCGGATCCTTGCCGGTCTGCTCCAGCCACTCCTCCTCGGCCCGGAGCGTGAACGGGAAGCGATAGAGCATGTAGCGTGTCACTTCCATGTCCGCGAACCAGCGCTGATAGGCCGCGAGGTACTCCGGCCGCGGCGGTTCGAGCCGGACGCGCTCGCCCTCGAGAATCGGACCCAGCACTAGTACGAGCGCGGCATGCCGAGGACGTGCTCCCCGACGTAGGCCATGACCAGGTTGTTGTTGATCGGCGCGGCGCGGTAGAGGCGCGACTCGCGGAACTTGCGTTCGATGTCGTATTCCTCCGCGAAGCCGTAGCCGCCGTGGCAGTCGATGCAGGCGTTGCCCGCCTCGATCGCCGCCTCGGAGGCGAGGTACTTGGCCATGTTGGCCTCCGGCCCGCACGGGATGCCGGCGTCGAACATCCGCGCCGCCTTGGTGCGCATGAGGTCGGCGGCCTCGATGTTCATGTGGGCCCGGGCGATCGGGAACTGCACGCCCTGATTGGACCCGATCGGTTTGCCGAAGATCACGCGCTGGCCCGCGTAGGCGACCGCTCGCTCCACGAACCAGCGGGCGTCGCCCAGCGAATCCGACGCCACCAGGATCCGCTCCGCGTTCATCCCGTCCAGGATGTAGGAGAAGCCCTTGCCCTCCTGGCCGATGAGGCTCGCGGCGGGGATCTCCATGTTGTCGAAGAAGAGCGCGTTGGTCGAGTGGTTCATCATCATGCGCAGCGGCCGTACGTCGAGCCCCTTGCCTTTCAGCTCGCGGATGTCGATGAGGAACACGCTGAGCCCGTCGGTCTTCTTCTTGACCTGGTCCACCGGCGTGGTGCGCGCCAGCAGCAGCATGAGGTCGGACTGGAGCACGCGGGAGATGAACATCTTCTGCCCGTTGACCACGTAGCGGTCGCCCTTCCGGATCGCCGTGGTCTGGAGCTTCGTCGTGTCGGAGCCCGCGTTGGGCTCGGTGACCCCGAAGGCCTGCAGCCGCAGCTCGCCGGTGGCGAGCTTGGGCATGTACTCGCGCTTCTGCGCTTCGGAGCCGTGGCGCAGCACCGTGCCCATGATGTACATCTGCGCGTGACACGCGCCCGCGTTACCCCCCGAGCGGTTGATCTCCTCGAGGATCAGGGCCGCTTCCAGGATCCCGAGGCCGCCGCCACCGTATTCCTCGGGGATCAGGACCGCGAGGTAGCCCGCCTTGGTCAGCTCGTTGACGAAGGCCTCGGGGTATTCGCGGCGCGTGTCGAGGTCGCGCCAGTACTCGCCCGGGTACTGCTTGCAGAGGTCGTACACCGCGGCCTTGAGGGCCTTCTGCTCGTCGGTGAGTACGAAGGTCATGTCCGAAGCCATAGTCGCCTCACTTGCCCTGAAATCTGGGCTTCCGTTTCTCGTTGAAGGCGCGGACGCCTTCGAGTCGATCCTCGGTGGTCACGGTGTTGTTGTAGGCTTCGATGGCCAGGGCCATGCCGGTCTCGAGGTCGGTCTCGCCGCCCCGGTTGACCGCCTTCTTGGCCTGGCGCACCGCGATGGGTCCATTGTCCGCGATGGTGGCCGCGATCTCCAGCGCCTTGGCGCGCGCCTGGCCGGTGGGCACCACGTGGTTGACGAGGCCGATGGCCTTGGCCTCGCGCGCGTCCACGCGACGGCCGGTGAAGATCATCTCCTTGGCCATCGGCGCGCCGAGGATGCGGGGCAGGAGCTGGGTGCCGCCCACGCCCGGGAAGATCCCGCGGGTGACCTCGGGGACCGCGAAGACCGCGGTCTCCGAGCAGACGATCAGGTCCGAGAGCACGGCCAGCTCGCAGCCGCCGCCCATCGCGAAGCCCTCCACCGCCGCGATGACCGGCACCGGGCAGTGGAGCACGCGCGCGGCGGCCGCCTCGAAGATGACGTGCTGAGCCCGCCACGTCTCGTCGGTCATGCCCTCGCGCTCCTTCAGATCGCCGCCCACGCAGAACGCCTTGGTGCCGGAGCCGGTGAACACCACCGCGCGCACGGTCCGGTCCCAGTGGAGACCATCGAAGCAGCGCAGCAGATCCTCGCCCATCGCGGTGTTCATCGCGTTGAGGGCCTCGGGGCGGTTGAGCTCCACCGTGACCACGTGGCCCTCGTGCGAGGCCGAGACGTTGATCGTCCTATAGCTGGATGACATGGCGCTCCGCGAGCTCGCGGATGGTGACGGCGTCGTAGCCCAGCTCGGCGAGCACGTCCGCCGAGTGCTCGCCGAGGAGCGGGGGCACGCGGTCGGCCGCGGGCCGCTCGCCGTCCCACTTGATCGGCAGGGCCACCGCGCGGTACTCGGCGATCCGGGGGTGCTTCACGGCCGGCAGCATGCCGCTCGCCTCGGTCTGGGGCTCGGTGGCGACCTGATCCATGGTGGACACCCGCTCGGACGGCACCCCCGCGGCCTGCAGCCGGTCCAGCACGTCCCGTGCGGTGAGGGGGCGGGTCACCGCGGAGAGGGCGTCCCGCAGCTCGGCGCGATGCTCCACGCGGTGCGGATTGTCCACGAAGCGCGGATCGCGCGCCAGCTCGGGCACGCCGAGGGTGGTCGCGGCCTTGCCGAAGAGCGCGTCCGAGGCGGCCGCGATCATCACCCAGCCGTCCGCCACCGGGAAGGCCTCGTACGGCACGATCATGGCAGTGCCCGAGCCCTGCGGCTTCGGCACCTCGCCGGTGGCGAAGTAGTGGCTCATCTGGAAGGCCGACCACGCGAGTGCGGTGTCGAACAGCGCGGTGGTCACCTCCGAGCCGCGGCCGGTTCGCTCGCGTTCGCGCAGCGCGGCCATGATGCCCATCACCGCCCACATGCCGGTGCCCATGTCCACGACCGACACCGGCACCCGCGCGGGCGGCTGGCCCGGGTGGCCGTTGATCGACATGATGCCGCCGTAGGCCTGCATCAGCGGATCGTAGCCGGGCCGGTCCTTGAGCGGCCCTTCGCTACCGTAGGCGGTGACCGAGCAGTAGACCAGGCGCGGATTCAGCCCGGAGACGCGCGCCCAGCCGAGGCCCAGCTCCTCGACCGCGCCGGCCCGGAGCGACTGCACGAAGACGTCGGCGCGGGTGAGCAGCCGCTCCACGATGGCCAGGCCCCGCTGATCCTTGAGATTGACCGCGAGGCTCCGCTTGTTGCGGTTCACGCTCATGAAGGTGGCGCTCTCGTGGCCCCAGAATGGCGGGCCCCAGGCCCGTGCATCGTCGCCCCGGCCGGTGCGCTCCACCTTCACGATCTCGGCCCCCATGTCGCCCAGGATCTGCGTGCAGTAGGGGCCGGCCACGTTCTGGGTGAGGTCGGCGACCAGGAGCCCGGCGAGGGGCGCGTTCATGGGGGACTGATTATAGCCCGATCATCTCCCTCCTCCCCGGCCAGGGTGAGGGGGCTACAGGCTGGCGCGGCGACCCAGGTGGTACTGCTCCAGCTCGCCGTTGGCGTCCACCACGGTCTGGAGCCGCTCGACGACCTCGCCCACCCGGGCGCCCGGGATCGTGAAGTACAGCTCGTCGTCTCCCAGCCCGGTGTAGACGCGGTTGCCGATGCAGCCGAGGCTCGTGACGCCGCCCGGTCCGCGCAGCGTCGCCGGGATCATCGCGCAGGCGGGGCGTCCCATCGCCGCGCCGTCGTTGGCGAGGCCGGCCGCGCGCGCAGCCTCGGCCACCAGCATGATCTGGCGCGCGTGGCCGCGCACCAAGACGACGTCCGGCGGCACCGGCGTCTCCGCGAGCGGGGCGTACACCGCCACCCGGAAGGGTTCGGCGCGACGCGGCAGCGCACCCACTTCCTCCATCCGGATGTACTGGAGGCCCACCATCGTGCCCACCACGCTCTCCAGCTCGGGCATCCGCTCGGGCGGCAGCTCGACACCGTGCGTGAACGAGCCCACCGGGCAGTTGTAGTGGTCGGCGGCCTCGGTGTAGAAGACCGCGCCGGCCGCGGCCTGCTTCCAGTAGGCGCAGCCGGCGGGCCCGGCCTTGGCGACGCGTGGAACGCCGGCGGGCGGGGCGGCGGTGAAGGAAACCGCGACCGGATCCGCCCTCAGACCCAGGAGCTCGACCATCCGACGTCCGGCGGTGCGTGCGTCCATCGGGGATCTCCTCAGGGGACGCGGGCACGGAAGGTGAAGGCGGCCCGCACCTCGTTGCCGATCGGGTTCAGGAACGAGTTGTAGTTCATCCCGTACTCGCCGCGGTTGACGATGAACTCGCCGCTGGCGACGAGGGCGGCGCTCGTGATCTGCACGTCCACCGGGGCCACGATCTCGCGGGTCACCCCGTGCAGGGTGAGCCGACCCATCACCGTCGCCCGCCGCCCCGCCGCATCGACCCGAACGCTCTCGAAGGTGATGTTCGGAAAGCGCGCCGCGTCGAGGAAGTCGCCGCTGCGCAGGTGGTTGTCGCGCATGTCGATGCCGGTATCGAGTGACGCTGCGTCGATCGTGAGCACGATCCGCGCTCCGGTGAGCACGGCCGGGTCCACCACCACCTCGCCGCTGAACCGCGAGAAGTGGCCGTCCGCGTTCATGAAGCGCGACGTCGCGCGAAAGGTGATCTCGCTGGCCTCGGGCTGGATCTTGAAATGCAGCGCCTGGGCGCCGGCGGGCGTGGAGGCGGCCGACAAGGCCAGCGCGAACGCGAGCGAGGCGAGCCCGTGGACCGGAAGGCGTCGAAACACGGGGCCTAGTATCGCTCATCAGGCAACGAGCCAGCCGCGACAAATCAGGGCGGACGCCCCCTCGCGCTGGTGTAGGCTCGCCCCTGAGGAGCGGCTCACATCGTGTTCGCGATCTCCTTCGCGCTCGGCCTGCTCCTGTCCGCGCTGGCTCTGGTTCTTTCCGTGATCGCCGTCCTCGCGGTGCGCGCGCGCCGATCGCCTGTGTTCGCCGAGGCGCGGGTGGCCGCCCTCGAGGAGCAGGTGCGCGGGCTGCTCTACCGCGTCTGGACGCTCGAGGAGCGGGCCGGCGCGCCGGCCACCTCGAGCGCGCCGGTGGGCGGTGCCGATCCCGCCGCGGCGCCGGCCCCACCGGCCCTTGCCCGACCGTCCGAGCGGCCCCCCGCGCCGCTCGTCGCTCCGGCCGTGCCCACGGGGCTGGTCGGAGGGACCCAGATCCCCGTGCCGACCGCTCCACCTTTGGCCCGGCTCGATCTGGAACAGCGGATCGGCGCGCGATGGGCCACGTGGGTTGGCATCGTGGTGATCCTGGTGGCGGTCGCGCTCTTTCTCAAGTGGGCCTTCGACAACGCCTACCTCGGGGCCGGCGCCCGCGTGGGCATCGGTATCGCGGTCGGCCTGCTGATGCTGGCGGGGGGCCTGGCCCTCCACCGTCGCCGGGACGTGCCCTACCTGAGCGAGGGCCTCGCGGGCGGCGGCCTCGGCGTGCTGTATCTCTCGCTCTACGCCGCCCACACGGTATATGGCCTGCTCGGCCCGCCGGCGGCGTTTGCGGGCATGTGCACGGTGACGCTGCTCGGCGCGCTCGTGGCGGTGCTGACGAGCCGGCTCAGCATCGCCGTGCTCGCCGTCCTGGGCGGGCTCCTCACCCCGCTGCTTTTACAGGTGGATCGGCCCGACGAGCGCAACCTGCTCGCCTATCTGCTGGTCCTCGATGCGCTCGCGCTCCTGGTGGCCCGCTTCCGCACCTGGTCGACCCTCAATCGCCTCGCCTGGATCGGCACCGCCTTCGTGTCGCTACTAACGCTCCAGGGCCGGCCCGACGCCCCGCGGCCCGTGGCACGGCTGCTGCTCCTCTCGGCCCTGTTCCTGATCTTCCTCGCCGCCCCCCTCTTCCGGGAACGTACCGTCGGCCGCCGTGCAGAGCCCATCGATCTGGCGCTGGTCGTCGCCAACGCGGCTGCCTACTTCTGGGCGGTCTACGTCACGCTCGAGGCCTGGCGGCCGGGGCTCGAGGGTCCGTACGCCCTGGCCCTTGCCCTGCTCTATCGCCTGGCGGCCGCGGACTATGCCGCGCGGGTGGCGGACGACGCTCCCACGGTGATCGTTCATGAAGGCGCCTCGTGGACCTTCCTGACCCTCTCGATTCCGCTGGGGCTTGGTGGACAGTGGATCACTCTGGCCTGGGCCGTCCAGGGCGTCATGCTCCTCTGGCTCGCCTCCCGCACGCCCTCGGTCGTGGCCGCCTGGGGTGGTCTCGCCGCGCTCCTGCTCGCGGCTCTACGGACGGTGGCGCTCGATCCCTACTGGGCTCCCGAGACCGTTCCGATC
>DATMMH010000359.1:0-12136 GCA_035569855.1 Candidatus Dormiibacterota bacterium | reverse complement strand
CGGGAGGCCGGAGCCTTGGCCGCCGCCTTCCGGGCCGCGGGCTTTCCCGCGGGCTTGGCCTTGGCGCGAGCGGACGACGTCTTCGTCTTCTTGGTGACCGTCTTGCTTTTCATGCGGCCGAATCTACAACACGCGTACACGAGGGTCAATGCGGGTCTCTGATACACCCGGTACACTGCGATCACGGAGGTGAGCACATGCGACTCACGAAGGCGCAGGCCAGGATGATCAAGTGGGAGCGGGTGGCGCGCGTCGCCACCGTGGGCAAGGCGGGCGTGCCGCACCTGGTGCCGGTCTGTCACGCGCTGGTGGGCGACAAGATCTATTTCGGCTCCGGCCGGAGGGGCCGCAAGGTCCTCAACGTGGCCGCCAACCCGAAGCTCGCGCTGACGGTGGATGTCTACTCGGACGACTGGGAGCAGATCACCGGCGTGATGGTGCAGGGCCGCGCGCGCGTGATCGCGCGCGGGCCGCGCTTCCGCGCCCTTCGCCGGCGCCTCTACGCAAAGTATCCGCAGTACCCGCGCGCCGCCGCGCTCGGCGAGTCCGACTCGGTCATCGTCGAGCTGACGCCGACGCACGTGTTTTCCTGGTAATCCTTACACGCTACCGTGTAATTCCTCCACGCCGTCACGCAGCCATCGCCACATCCTCCCGCAAGTTGCCTCGATTCCTCCGGCCGCCGAGGCTGTTTTCCTGGCACGTGGGTTGCCGGTGAACTTTCTCACCGGTTACCCGGTTACACCCACGAGCAAGGAGGACGGTGATGCGGATGGTGGTGAAGAGCCGGCTCGCCGGCTTCGTCGCACTGCTGGCGTTGATCGCGATGGCGGCGCCGGCCTCCGCGGCCGATGACAGCAAGGCCAAGGAAGGCGCGTCGCAGGTCGAGAGCGGCGCCAAGCAGATCGGCAGCGGAGTCGAGAACACGGCCAAGGGAATCGGCAAGACCGTGGTCGGTGGGGCCGAGACGGCCGGCGACAAGGTCAAGGAGGCAGGACGGGCGGCGGAGCCCGAGGCGAAGTCGGCCTGGACCAAGACGAAGGAAGGGGCCGTATCGTTCGGCCATAGCGTGAAGAGTTTTTTCACGAACCTGTTCTACTAACCCAAACCCAATAGCTCAACGAAGAGAGAGGAGTTTCTCGATGAATACGACTCGTGTGATGTCCCTGGTGGCGGCGACGGTGTTCGCGGTTGGCATCGTCGGCCCCGCGGTGGCTCAGACCCCCGCTCCGGCCCCGGCGCCCGCCACCAAGAGCGGCGACACGCAGGACATGAAGGACATGAAGGACAAGGACACGAAGAAGGACGGCAAGACGTCCGCCGGCAAGCACACCACCAAGAAGAAGAGCGCGAAGAAGGACGACCAGACGACCACCAGCCCGGATCAGGCCAAGAAGTAGCTCGACTAGCCGCGCGGCACCCGCGCGTTCACATAGGGGCGGCGTGGGGGGAGCACCCTCACGCCGCTCGCCTCGCCTACTGCCGCAGTCGACTCTTGAGGATCTTCCCGGTCGCGCTCTTCGGCAGCTCCGCCATGATCGCGATCCGCCGCGGATACTTGTAGGCGGCCAGCCGGGCCCGGCTGAACGCGATCAGCTCCTCGGCGTCCGCCTGCGCGTCCGGCCGCAGCGTCACGAACGCCATGACGTCCTCGCCCAGCTCCGGGTGCGGGACGCCCACCACCGCCGCCTCCACCACCGCCGGGTGCGCGAGCAGCGCGCTCTCCACCTCGCCCGGCACCACCGAGTAGCCGCCGCGCAGGATCAGCTCGCGCTTGCGTCCCACGATGTGCACGTAGCCCTCGGCGGAGATGGTGGCGAGGTCGCCGGTCTTGAACCAGCCGTCGGCGAGCACCGCGGCGGTCTCCTCCGGGGCGCGCAGGTAGCCGTCCATCGCGGCGGGCGACCGGATCCACAGCTCGCCCGATTCACCCGCGGCGAGCGCGCGCCCCTCGTCGTCCACCACGCGCAAGCTCACCCCGGGCACCGCCCGGCCGATCGAGTCGGGCAGATCGATGGGCTCGTCGGCCAGATAGGAGATCGGGCGGAACAGCTCGGTCATGCCGAATCCGCGGACGATGCGCACTCCGGTGCGACGAAGGAACTCGCGGGTCAGCGGCCAAGGACAGGGGGCGGCGCCGGCGACCGCGAGGCGCAGGCTCGTGAGCTCGGCGGACTCGAGCGCGGGCGATTCGAGCACGCGGCTGAACATCGTCGCCACTCCCGGGAACACCGTCACGCGGTGACGGCCGATCGCGCGCAGCGTGTCCTCGGGGCTGAAGCGCTCCTGCAGCACCACCGTCGCGCCGGCCAGCAGCGGCGCGAGCAGCGCGCCGTTGAGGCCGAAGGAATGTGCGAGCGGCAGGGTGGCGAGCACCCGGTCCGCCTCGGACAGCGCCATCACCGGGCCAGCCCATGACTCGTTGGCGACCGCGAGCGCGGCGTGGGAGAGCACCACGCCCTTGGGCTGGCCGGTGCTGCCCGAGGTATAGAGGATGATGGCGGGAGCCGACGTCTCCGCGATCGCGGGACCCGCCGCCGGCACGGCGTCGGGTACGGCGTCGATCACCGCCTTCGGGGCGAGGTGACCGAGGATGCGCGCGCGCTCGTCAGCGGCCAGCAACGGGTTGAGCGGAGCCACCGTGGCGCCGATCGCGAGCGCGCCCCAGAGCGCGGCCACGAAGCTCCACGCGTTCGGCAGGAACTGCGCGACCACGTCGCCGGGACCTACGCCCCGGCGGGCCAGGTCCTGAGCGACCGCGCCGGCGCGGCTCTCCAGCGCACGCCAGGTGAGAGCGCCGCCGTCCCAGACGAGCGCGGGCTGCTCGGGGCGTCGGCGCGCGCTGGCGGCCAGCCACGCGGCAAAGTTGGGGCCGAGCCGAGTCGTCACGGATGTCGGGCGTCGTCCGGGTCGAGGCTGATCCGACCCCAGAAGACGGGCTCGGGATGCAGGCGGACGCCGAAGCGTGCCTCCACACCCGCGCGCACGCGGCGGGCGAAGGCGGCGACGTCGCGAGCGCGGGCGCCGTCGTGGCAGACGATGGCCAGCGAGTGGCGGGTGGAGAGGCCGACGGGACCGTCGGCCTGGCCGCGGGTGAAGCCGGCGTGCTCGATCAGCCAGGCGGCGGAGAGCTTGACCCGCCCATCCGTCTGCGGCCAGCGCGGCACGGTCAGGCCCGGGGCCCGGGCATCGAGCGCGGCGAGGGCGGCGCCGTCCACGATGGGGTTCAGGAAGAACGAGCCGCAGCTCCGCGCGTTCGGATCGGCAGCGTCCAGGACCATCGACTTCGACCGGCGCACGCGCAGGACGGTCTCGCGGACGTCACCCAACGACGGCTGCGCGACCCCGCGCGCTTGCACTTCACGCGCGATGTCAGCGTAGCGCAGGGCCGGCGCGCCGCCGGGGACGAGCCGATAGGTCGCGGCCAGCACCACGTACCGGCCGGGCGCGCCGCTCTTGAAGAGGCTGTCGCGATAGCCGAACCCGCACTGACCGGGCGCGAGCGTGACCACGCGCCGGCTCTCGCGATCGAGCGCGCGCACCGCGGTGAGCGTGTCGCTCACCTCCTGACCGTAGGCGCCGACGTTCTGGATGGGTGTGGCTCCGACCAGTCCCGGGATGCCGCTCAGGCACTCGAGGCCCGCCCAGCCCTGCTCCACCGTGTGGCGGACGAAGTCGTCCCACGGCTCGCCGGCGGCGGCGGTCACCTCCACCGAGCCGGCCGATTCGCGCGAGGTCACCCCGCGCAGCGCGATCTTGACGACGAGCCCGTCCACGCCCTCGTCGGCGATGACCAGGTTGGATCCGCCGCCCAGCACCCGCACCGGCAGCCCGCGGGCATCCGCCCAGTGCACCGCGGCGAGAACGGCGGCCTCATCGGGGGCCTCGACGAGGAAACGGGCGGGGCCGCCGACGCGCAGGGTGCAGTAGGGCGCGAGCGGGGCGTGCTCGAGGGGTGGGCGCATCGGCTCATCTTACCGCGAGGGCCCTCACCCTGGAGAGGGAGATGGTCAGTCGGTGATGGGGAAGAGGCCCTGGTAGACGAACTTCTGGACGCGCTTGGCGTTGTCCACCTCGGTGGTGTAGATGTTGCCGCGCGAGTCCACCGCCATGTTGTGCACCCAGTGGAGCTGGCCCGCGTAGCGGCCGTTGCGCGCGAAGCGCGAGAGCACCTTGCCGCTCGCGCGCGAGAGCATCCAGATGTGGTTGTTCTCGCCGTCGGCCGTGTAGAGGTAGCTCTGCGCGGGATCCCGCGAGAAGTCCAGGTCCCAGACCGACCCGTTGCCCGCGGTGGCGGGCGCCACCGAGAACTCGCTCACGAACGTGCCGTCCTTCTTGAAGACCTGGATGCGATTGTTCATACGGTCGCAGACGTAGACGAGCCCGTCGCTCGAGATCCGGACGCAGTGCACCGGATTGCGGAACTGCTTGACGCTCGCGTCGCCCGGCGGCCGGCCGTTGGCGCCCCAGTTCCGCTTGTAGGCCCCGGTGGTGGCGTCGAAGACGATCACGCGGTGATTGCCGTAGCCGTCGGCCACGTAGAGCTCGTTGGCCGCCGCGTCCACCCGCACGTCGGCCGGGCGGTTGAGGTTGGCGGTGTCGGTGTCGCCGCCGCTCGAGGCCGGCTTGCCGATCTGCATCAGGAAGCGCCCGTCGCGCGTGAACTTGAGGATCTGGCTGTCCTTCTCCCCGTTGCCGGCCAGCCACACGTTGCCCGCCGGATCCACGAAGATGCCGTGCTCGTTGGCCGGCCAGTCGTAGCCGGGCCCCGGACCGCCCCAGGCCTGGACCAGATTGCCCTCGTTGTCGAACTCCATCACCGGGGGCGCGGGCGCGCAGCACTCCGAGCGCGGCGGGGTGAGCGTGGCGCCCTTCTCATCGTCGGTCAGCGTGCGCGGCCGCTGCACGATCCAGACGTGATCGAGGCCGTCGGTGGCCACCCCCGCGACCTGACCCAGCAGCCAGCGGTTCGGCAGTGGCTTGGGCCAGAACGGGTCGACGGTGAATTTCGGGGCCTGGCCGTCGGCCAGGCGCTGCGCGGTCACCGAGACCGCCGAGCCCACCGCGAGGAGGATGAGGAACGCCAGGGCAGCCAGGACAGCGCGAGAGACGTGGGATCGGTCGCCAAGCACGGGATGCCTCCTCGTCGAGGGCCAAGGGGAGCTACGTCGCCGACGAACCGGGGCGACCATATGCCGGGAGGAAACCGGCTGTCAAGGCCGGCGGGGCGCGGGCCGATGTCCATGGTCCCCCGGCAGCCGCCAGAGATAGAAGCCGAGCAGGAACAACCCGGCCATGCCGAGCCCTAGCGACTGCATCATCCACAGGCCGCTGACGCCCCACGGCGACCCCCACAACCCGCGAAAGGCGACGTGATAGCCACCGAAGAGCCCGACCCCCCAGAGCGTCATCGCGTAGATCACGGTGGGAGCCACCGCGCGCTTGTGGGCACGCAGCACGAAGCCGACCGAGGTCTGCAATGCGTCGAAGACGTGAAAGGCGGCCAGATACGGGATCAGCGTCAGCGCCACCGCCGCGACCGCCGCGTCACTCGTGTAGAGACGAACGATGAGGTCGCGCAGAGTCCACACCACGAGCGCGAGCGCCGCCGAGACCGTCACCGCGATCCGAATCCCGGTGGCCGCGGTCCGCTGCGCCTGCGGGCCGTCGTCCGCGCCGATCGCATGGGCGGTGAGGGTGGCGGTAGCGACGGCGAGCGAGAGCGGCACCATGAAACAGAGAGCCGCGAGGTTCGCGACGATCTGGTGCCCGCCCATCACGGCGGTGCCGAGCCGCGCGACGAGCACCGTGATGAACGTGAAGGACGTCGCCTCCAGCGCGTAGGACAGGCCCATCGGGACACCGAGGTGAAGGAGCTCGCGGAGGACGGACCAGCGCGGTCCAGTCCATCGGATCTCGAAGCGACGATAGAACGGATCGAGCCGTGTGTGCGCCCAGCCGGCACCAAAGAGAGCCCAGAAAACGATGACCGAAGCCAGCGCTCCACCGACCGCGCCCAGCCGGGGCAATCCGAGCCGACCGAAGATCAACACGTAGCTCAAGAGCACCTTCAGAGCGAGGCCCGCTACCTGCATCCGCATCACGACCTGTGGGCGCGCCACCGCGATGTTCAGCGCGGAGATCGCCCGGAACATCAGGGAGGCGGGCAGGGCGAGGCCGAGGACGCGCAGATAGCGCGCCACCAGACCCTCGACCGCGGGCGGAGCGTGGATCCACGCGAGCCATAGTTCGGGAAAGGCGAGGAAGAGGCCGCCGCCCGCCGACAGGAACAACGCGAGCCACAGGCCCTGCGCGTAGCCGAGGCCGATCGCGACGTGGCGCTGGCCTCCGTGGTGCTGGGCGATGATGGGGTTGAGCGCGGTGATCGCGCCCAGGAGACTCACGAAGACACTCGAGTAGACGCCCGCCCCTAGCCCCAGCGCGGCGAGGTCGGTGGCCGAAGCGTGACCGGTCAACACGGTATCGACGACCGCGTAGAGCATCACCGCCGCCTGGCCGACGAAGATCGGTCGCGCCTGGGAGAGGATGCCCCGTGCGATCGAGCGATTCAGATCCAGACGTCGTTCTCGGCGGTCCGATCGCCCCCCTCGTGCCCCGTGTTGAGCACCCCGCGCGGTTCAATCAGTAGCAACTTGACCTCCCGTTCAGCGTAGGGCTTGTGCTCGACCCCCTTTGGAACGACGAACATCTCTCCGGTGGAGACATGAACCGCCCCATCGCGAAAATCCGCAGATCGCCCTCGATGACGAGGAACGCTTCGTCGGTGTCTTTGTGGTCATGCCAGATGAAATCCCCCTGCAGCTTCACGACCTTGAATTGATACTCGTTCATTTCGGCGATGACCTTCGGCTGCCATCGCTCGTCGAACAATCTCAGCTTTTCATTGAAGTTGATCGATTTGTAGCTCATGGCGCCTCCCCGTTTGAAATTGACCGTCAGCCCGACAGGAACCAGCCTACGCCGCCCGCGGCCAGCACAGCGAGCACCGGCGGCACGCGGTCGCCCGCCATCACCAGCGCGGTGGCCAGCGCGAGCGCGGCGGTCACCCCGTCGTGGACCGCGGTGCGCGCCAGCGTATACACGCCGCCCGCCATCAGCCCGATGCCCACCGGCAGGAGCGCGCGCTCGGTCGCAGCGGCCCAGGGGCGGGTGCGCCACCGCCGCCAGTGGTGGGAGATCACGACGGCCAGGATGGACGTGGGCAGGAACATCGCGAGCCCGGCGAGCAAGCTGCCCGGCAGGCCGTGAGCGCGATAACCCACGAAGACCGCGACCAGCATGCTGGGCCCGGGGGTGAGCTGGGAGAGCGTGTAGCCATCCACGAACTCGCGCGCGGTGAGCCAGTGATGGATGGCCACCGACTGGCGCTCCATCTCCGGGATGACCCCGAGACCGCCGCCCACGCAGAGGAAGCTCAACCAGAGAAAGGTCCAGGTCAGCAGCGCCACGTCCGCCATCACGCCCGCTCCGCCTCGGGCCGATCCAGGGACGGGGTAGGCTCGGCCCGCAGGAGCCAGAAGCTCGCCGCCGTCATCACCAGCACGACGCCGATCGTGGGCAGCCGCAGCGGGCCCACCCCCGCGAACGTCAGCGCGGCCACCAGCGCGGCGCGGCCGCCGCGCAGTGAGCCGCGCATGATGCGCAGCGTGGTCACGAGCACCAGGCCCACCACCGCCGCGCTCATACCGCGCATCGACCCCGTGGCGGTGGCTCCGAACACGCCGCGCACGTAGAGCACGGTGAGCGCGAGCAGGATCAAGGCGCCCGGCAGGACGACGGCGAGGAGACCCCAGACCGCCCCGGCGAGGCCCGCGAGCCGGTAGCCGAGAACCACCGCGAGATTGCTGAAGTTCGGCCCGGGCAGTACCTGGCTCAGCGTGAAGTCCTGGACGAACTCGTCGTGGTCGATCCAGCCGCGGCGCCTGACCAGCGCTTCGTGGAAGTAGGCGCTCCGGCCACCCCCGAGGCTCGACAGGCCGATCCAGGTGAAGACCGCGGCGAGGCGGGGAAGAGAGACGCGCCTCACTCGTCGGGCTCGAGCGAGCGGGCGGGCCACATGACGTCTGGAGTGTAGCACCCTCTCCCCCCAGGACCGGGGGGAGAGGGCGAGAGAGCGCGAGCGTCGGCTAGTAGCGCCAGCCCGGGTGCACCGGCGCGGGGTCACACCACCCGTGGCGCGGGCCCGGCGCGCAGAACACGGGACCGCGGGCCACCACGTGGCGCGGAGCCGGCACGTAGACCGGATACGGGCGCTCGACGAAGCGAGGCGCCGCGACCACGACCGGCGCGGGCACGAAGACCGGCGCGGGGGCGACCACGACCGGCGCGGGCGCCACCACGCCGCCTCGGAGGAAGATACCCACTCCACCCAGCATCTGGTTGAACACCGCAAAAGCGCCCAGCCCCAGCGCCGCGTCGGTGGACGCGCCAGCGAAGGCCAGCGTGGGAACGAAGACCGCCAGAGCCATGACCAGCGCGATCAGCTTTTTCATGTCCGTTTCTCCTCTCGGGGGCGTGACGGCCGCCCCGTCACTCCAGTAGACGGTCGCCGCCGCGCCGTGTTTACGGCGAACAGGTCATGAATATCTGCGCCGCGCGTACGTCGGCGGCCGCCCGCTCCGGCCGGCCCGCGCTGGCGGAAGACGGGTGGTTGCCTTACCATGTTGGATCATGAGCGACCATGCGAGTGTCTGCCCGCTGGACTGCCCCGATACCTGCAGCCTGACCGTGACCGTGGAGAACGCGAAGATCGTCAGGATCCGCGGCTCCCGGGCCAACCCGTACACTGCCGGGGTGATCTGCACCAAGGTGGCCGGCTCGTATCCCGACTGGGTGCACGGCCCCGGGCGCCTGCAGACGCCGCTCCGCCGCGTCGGCGCCAAGGGCGAGGGCCGGTTCGCACGCGCCTCCTGGGACGAGGCGCTCGACATCATCCACGAGCGCGTCACCACCGCGGTCGCAGCCCACGGCCCGCAGACGGTGGCGCCGTTCAACTACGCGGGTCCGCACGGCATGCTCGCCTACGCGTCGATGGACCTCCGCTTCTTCCACAAGCTGGGCGCCTCGCTGCTCGAGCGCTCGCCGCTCTGCGGCGGCATTCGCACCCAGGCGTGGCTGGGCACCTTCGGCGCCGCGCCGGGCATCGCGCCCGAGCAGGTGCGGCACTCCAAGCTCATCATCGCGTGGGGTAACAACGTCACGTGGTCGAACCTCCACCTGACTCCCCTGCTGAACGCGGCCCGCCGCGACGGGGCCAAGGTCGTGGTGGTGGACCCCAAGCGCATCAAGATCGCCGAGCAGGCGAATCTCCACATCGCGCTCAAGCCCGGCACCGACGTGGTGCTGGCGTGGGCGATCGCGGCGGAGCTCGAGCGGCGCGGGGCCTTCGATCGGACGTTCATCGAGCGCCACGTGGAGGGCTTCGAGGAGTTCATGGTGAACGCGCGCCGCTACTCGGTGGCGGACGCCGCCCGCATCTGCGGCGTGCCCGAGGCCGACATCCGCCAGCTCGCCGAGTGGTATCACACGCTGTCGCCGGCCGCGATCAGCGTCGGCAACGGGCTCGAGCGCAACCAGAACGGGGGCAGCGGCATCCGCGCGATCTTCGCCCTGCCCGCGCTGGCCGGGAAGTTCGGGGTGCCCGGCGGCGGCCTCGTCAACGGGGCGGGCTTCGTGTTCCCCAAGACGCCGGCCAAGCTGCAGCGCCCGGATCTGCTCCCGCCGGGCACGCGCACGCTCAACATCGTGGACATGGGGAAGCACCTCCTCGACCCCACGCTCTCGCCGCCGATCACCGCGCTCTTCATCTACAACCACAACCCGCTGGTGGTGCACCCGGACCAGAACCGGATGCGGCGCGCGCTCGCGCGCGAGGACCTCTTCACGGTGGGCTGCGACGTGGTGATGACCGACAGCCTGGCCTACGCCGACGTGGTGCTGCCGGCCTCGAGCCACTTCGAGTACGACGACATCTACGCGGCCTACGGAACGCACTGGCTTCAGCGCGCCGAGCCGGTGATCCCGCCGCAGGGCGAGTCGCTGCCCAACACCGAGATCTTCCGGCGGCTCGCGGCCCGCTTCGGCTACACCGACCCGATCTTCAAGGCCAGCGACGCCCAGCTCATGGACGACGCGGTGGACGGCGCGGATCCGCGCCTGGGCGGCGTCCAGCCGAGCCGGCTGCCGACCGACCGCGCCACCGCGATGACCGTGGACGGCGAGCCCGCCATCCTCTACAAGAACGTCTTTCCCAAGACCCCCTCGGGCAAGGTGGAGCTGGCTTCGGGCTATCTCGAGCAGAAGTACGGCAGCCGCCTGCCCACCTACCGCGCGTACGAGACGCCGTTCCCGCTGGTCCTGATCTCGCCCGCCTCGGACGAGCGGATCACCTCCACGTTCGGTGGGCTCAAGCCGGGCGACGCGACCCCGCCGCTCGAGATGCATCCGGACGACGCGAAGGTGCGGGGGCTACGCGACGGCGTGACGGTGCGGGTGTGGAACGAGCTCGGCGAGGTGCACCTGCCGCTCAAGGTGACCGACGCGATCCGACCGGGCGTGGTCTGCAGCCTGAAGGGCGCGTGGATGCGCACCACCGACAACGGCCAGACCGTCTCCGCGCTGGCGCCGGGCCATCACGCCGATCTCTGCGGGGGCGCCTGCTACAACGACTGCCGCGTCGAGGTCGCCGCCCGCTAGCGCTCGACGTTCTCCTCGGCGATCGCCCGGCGCTCCTTCATGTTGAAGCGCCCATCGTAGACCGGCTGCCCGCCCGTCGTCGGCCCCTGGTACTGCACGAACAGCATCAGGCCGCCGGTCTTCGTGGCGAGCGCCTCCTCGAAGTGGGGATCGGGGTAGAAGAGCATCGTGCCCGGCCCGTAGGAGCCCTCGCCGATCCGGAACTCTCCCTCGAGGATGTACCAGACCTGGGCGAAGTCGTGCTTGTGGAACGGATGGTGCGAGCCCGGCTCGTAGCGGACGAGGCCCGCGTTTGGCTCGGTCGGCCGGTCGGACGTGGGATGGAACAGCATCTTGCTCCACTGCCCGGGCCAGCGCAGCGTCTCCCACTCCCGATCGTCGGCGTGCACCGCCTCCATTGGCTGATGCATGAGGTCTCCTTTCATCGCTTGGCGTTCACCCGGCCCAGCTCGGTGGTGAGGCAGCGCGCCACCCACGCGTCGCGCCGGCCCGGCGCGATGACATCGTCGGCGCCGCGTGGCGTGTAGCGCGCGAGCGCCTCCCAGCAGCGCTCGCGGGCACGCGCGGTCTGCAGATCGGCCTGGAGCATCTGCACGCTGCGACCGCGCTCGTAGTCCCAGCGTACCGCGACCACCACCACCGCGAGCGCGGCGCCCACCACCATCAGGAGGAAGAGCACCGCCGCCACGCCCTGCCACTGGCGAATGCGGCGCTCGGCCAGGTCCACGAGGCCGGAGAGCTTGACCTCCACCGGGCCGCCCGCGTGCCGCACGATCTCCACCGCTCCGCGCCGCGGGCGCGTGAGTACGCTCCGGGCCGGGCGCAGGCGCGCCGAGCGCGCCGACCCGGGCGCGTCCAGCAGCGAGGGCTGCCTCGAATCCATCGCTTCCATATCCGGCCTCCTACCGCAGCGCTTCGCCGCGTTGAGTGACGATGTCCAGGAACTGGCCGATCTCCACGTTCATGAAGTCTACGTCGGCCGGCAAGAATCCGCCCGCGGCCGCGTGCCCGGTCACGGACGACAGGCTGATCGTGACGGTGCGCACGTCGCGGATGTAGCGCGCCGCCTCGCGGGCTTCCCAGTCCGGATTCAGCAGATCCTTCACGCCCACCATGATCAGGGTCTTGGCCTTGATGGCCCGCAGCGCCTTCGCGTAGTCCCCGCCCATGCCGGGCGTGGTCGAGACGTCGTGGGTCTCGTAGGCCCACGTCTGATAGATGTAGTCGTTGGCGTCGAAGACCGGGATCGCCGCGTCTTCCTGTTGCTTGAGCCACGGCAGCACGTCGAGCGGCTTGTCGAACTGGTCTCGATACATCTCCGGCGTGCGGGCGGCCAGGAAGCCCACCACGTCGCGGAAGAGCCGCAGGCCCTCGACCGGGGGCGAGGTGTATTTGCCCCCGTTCCAGGCCGGATCCAGCA
>DATMMH010000358.1:0-17056 GCA_035569855.1 Candidatus Dormiibacterota bacterium | reverse complement strand
CCATCGAGAGCCCGCCCCGGATCCGGCCCACCAGCGCCTGGGCGAGCCGTACCAGGCGCACCGCGATCCCGCCCGTCTCCATCAGGGCTCCGGCCAGGATGAAGAGCGGGATGGCCAGCAGCACGAAGGAATCGATCCCCTCGAAGGTCTGCTTCACGATGACGGTCAACGGATACTGCCCGCTCCACCACAGACCCACGAATCCGGACACCCCGATCACGAAGGCCACCGGCACGCCCAACCCGAGCAGGACGAGGAACGAGATCGCGATGAGCAGAATCATGCCGCGGCGTGGTCGGCGCCGCTGCGCAGCGCGCGCCAGAGCAGTGGCAGGCTGTAGAGGATGATCAGGGCGCCGCCCGCCGGGACCGACGCGTACACGTACTGCTTGGAGAGGCCCATCACCGGGGTGCGCTGGAACTGCCCGAGCTCCACCAGCTTCCAGCCCTGCTGGATGAGCAGCAGGCCGAAGCCCATGACCACCAGCACGCCCAGCACGTGCACCCCGCGGCGGGTCCCGCGCGGAAACCGATCGACCAGGAGATGCAGGCGAAAGTGGGCGCTACGCCGGACTCCCACCGCCGCACCCAGGAAGACGATCCACGCGAAGAGCAGCCGGGCGATCTCGTCGTACCAGGTGAAGGTGCGGGCGATGACGTAGCGCGAGAAGACGCCAAGGAACACGTCCAGGCACAGCACCACCATCATGACGAGGAGCAGGCCCTCTACGAGATGCGCTGGCGCGCGGCGCAGCACGGACTACTTCGACGCCGCCTGGACTGCCGCGCGGAGCCGCGTCATGAACTCCTTGCCCACCTGGCCCTCCACGTAGTCGTAGGCGGGCTTCATCAGCGCCTGGAACGCCTTGATGTCCTTCACGTCGTTGATCTGCACGCCCGCCTTCCTCATCACCTCGAAGTCGTTCTTCTCCTTCTCGACCTCGAGCCGCCGGTGCGCCTGGCAGGCGTCGCGCATCGACTCGTCCACGATCTTCTGGATATCGGCGGGCAGCGCCTGGTACTTCTTGAGGTTCATGAACCAGGCGATCGGAGGGTAGGAGTGACGGGTGAGCGAGTAGTACTTGGTCACCTCCTGGAACTTGTCCGACGTGAAGGTGAACGAGGGTAGCTCCATCCCGTCGATCGTCCCCTGCTTCATGGCCAGGTAGACCTCGACGTAGGCCATCGGCACCGGGTTGGCGCCCATCGCCTTCATCATGGCCACGTAGGTGGGCGACTCCTGCACCCGGATGGTCAGGCCCTTCATGTCCTCGGGCGTCACGATCGGCCGCTTGTTGACCATCATGTTGCGGAAGCCCCACCCGCCCCCGAAGCAGAAGGCCTTCAGGTTCTTGCTCTCCATCTTCTTGAGCAGCTCCTGGCCGAGTGGCCCATCCATCACCTTCCACACCTGCTCGCGCGTGGACCAGAGGAAAGGCAGATCGAGCGCCTGGTAGAGCGGCTCGAACATTCCGCCCACCGGCGCGCTCCCGATCGCGACCACGTCGATGGCACCGAGCTGCACGCCTTCCAGGTGCGCGCCCTCGCCTTTGGCGAGCGCGTTGGCGATGTGCACGTCGAGCTTGATCCGACCTCGGCTCCGCTCCGCGAGCTGCTTGGCGAAGAGCTCCATCGCGTCGTTCAGGGGATTGCCGCCCGCGGTCGCCGTGCCCGCCTTCCACACGAACTGCGGCGTAAGAGCCGGGGCTTGCGCGGAGGCGGTGGAGGTCGCGCCGAGGACGGCGACCACCCACAGGGAGGCGGCGAGAGCCAGGCGGCGGGGCATGGTCAGTTCTCCTCGAAATGGGCTGGGAAATCGGCCGGGAAATCGGCTCGGGAGTCGGTGGGCACGGCGTGGGAGCGCGGTCGCGTCATCGGGAGCCGCCCCTGTGTAGCACGCCGGGTCTCGAAGGGTCAAGGAGCCGACCCGCTGGACTTCGTCCGCGCTCCGAGGCAGGCTGGGGCCGAGCCCGTACCCTACCTTCAGGAGGAGCACGATGAGCGAGCCGTCTCTCGATCGCCTGCACACTCGCCTGGACCGTCTCGAGCGGGAGCTTCGCTGGTGGCGCCGGGCGGGCATCGCCGCGCTGGCCGCCGCCGGCCTGCTCGGCGCGGTGGCCGCCACCGTCACCACCAATCCGGACGAGGTCAAGACGCGGCGCCTCGTGATCACGGACGGTGACGGCCGCGGCCGCGCGGTGTTCACGGTGGACGAGAGCGACCGCACGCGCCTGTCGCTCGTGGATCGTGACGGCACCACCAGCGCCGACCTCAGCGTGATTCCCGGTCAGTCCGCCGCGCTGTCGGTGGTGCGCGCGGGTGCCCAGGTGCAGCTCGCGGCCACCGGCGACAACGGACAGCTCTCGGTCAGCGCGGGCGGCCGGCGCGGTTGGCTGGTGGCCGCGCCGAGTGGCGCGAGCTTGGGGCTCGGCAACGACGCGGGCCGGGCCCAAATCTCACTCATCACGAGCCCGACACTGAGCCCCGTGCTCCAGCTTTCCGATCAGAGCGGCAATACCGTCTGGAAGGCCCCGTGAGGACGAAAATCGTCGGTTCTCCCGACAATTTGTAAACCCCTGGACGCCGCCCGGGTAGGCAGCTCCGGGAGGCGCGTTTTTTCAACCGCTTAGCTCCCCCACCGCGTGGCATTGCTCTTGCTCGATTTGAGCCCGCTGGAACCCCCGATGAGCAAGGAACGGATCAACCGCGAGGTGGCCTTCGCCGGTCAGCGAGTCCGGCGGAAGGTGATCCTCGCGCTCGTGCTGTGCTCGGTGATCCCCCTGCTGCTCTTCGTCTACGCGTTCCACGCGCCGATGCGCGCATTCCTGGGGCCGCTCGCCGGCATCGCCGACGCGGTGACCATCCCGGCCATCCTGGTCTTCACCGCGCTCCTGATGGCGGGCGGCGCGTTCGTGGTCTGGGATATCGCCACCGCGCTGTCGCGGGCCGCGCAGCTCAGCGATCAGCGGAACCCGGAGCTGCCGGTCGATTCCGGCCGGAAGGACGAGATCGGCACGCTGATGAGTTCCTTCGCGCGTATGCTCGCCACCATCGAGCAACAGGCCGAGGAGATCAACGAGTTCCCGCGCCGGCTCGACCAGCTCATTCGCGAGGCCTTCCGCGACTCGCTCACCGGCCTACCCAACCGGGCCCTGTTCATGGACCGGCTCACCCACGCGCTCACGCGCGCGGAGCGTCGCGGGGTGAACCTCGCGGTGGTGTTCCTCGATCTCGACCGCTTCAAGATCCTGAACGAGACGCTGGGGCACGAGGTCGGCGACCGGCTGCTCGTGGAGGTCGGCCATCGCATCGCGTCGTGCCTGCGTCCCGAGGACACGGTGGCCCGGCTCGGCGGCGACGAGTTCGCGCTCCTCCTCGAGGACACCTCCGATCTCACCGGCGCCACCGCGGTGGCCGAGAAGGTCTCGGCGGAGATCCAGCGTCCCTTCGTGGTCGAGGGCCGCGACATCCTGATCTCGGCCAGCATGGGCATCGCCCTCACCGCGGGCGGCTCGATGCAGCCGGACGAGGTGTTGCACAACGCCGACCTCGCGATGTACCAGGCCAAGGCCGAGGGGCGCGGCCGCTACGAGCTGTACCAGCCCGGCCTCAGCGTGTCCACCCGCGAGCGGCTCGATCTGCAGTCCGACCTCCGCACCGCGGGAGCCCGCCAGGAGCTCAGCCTGCGCTACCAGCCGGTGGTCGCGCTGGCCACCGGCCGCGCCATCGAGGTCGAGGCGCTCATCCGGTGGGATCATCGGCGGCGCGGTGCGCTGCTGCCCGCCGACTTCATGGCGCTCTCGGAGGAGACCGGGCTGATCGTGCCGATGGGCCAGTGGGTGCTCCGCGAGGCCTGCCGTCAGGCGCGCCTCTGGCAGGCCGAGTGGCCCGGCGCGGCCCCCCTCATCGTCGGCGTGAATCTCTCGGCGAGCCAGTTCGAGCGCGACGTGCTGCCGACCGAGATCTCGGGCATCCTGCGCGAGACCGGGCTCGAGCCGCGACGGCTGCAGCTCGAGATCAGCGAGGCGGTCATCATGCGTGACGATCCCCGGACCCTCGATCGCCTCGATGCCCTCAAGGCGGCCGGAGTGCGCCTGGCCATCGACGACTTCGGCACCGGCTACGCCTCGCTCTCGTATCTCAAGCGGCTGCCCGTCGACTGTCTGAAGATCGACCGCTCCTTGATCCGCGGCGTGGGGCAGGACATGGAAGACACCGCCATCATTCGCGCGGTCGCCTCGCTGGCGCGCAGCCTCGGCATCGTCGTCACCGCGGAAGGCGTGGAGACCGCCGAGCAGGTGTCGCAGCTCAAGATGGTCGGCTGCGACCAGGGCCAGGGCTACTACTTCGCGCGGCCGGTCTCCGCGGATCGCCTGCCCGAGCTGCTCGGGAGCCTCGGCGCCGACGACCGGCAGGGGAGCCCGTCATGGCTTGGCTGAGCGTTCGCGGAATGGCGCGCGCCCTGCTCCTGCGACTGGTCGGGATCGCGGCGGGCACGATCGCCCTGGGCATCGGGCTCTCCTGGCTGCTCGGCGTCGCGATCTCGGAGCCCGAGTGGACCGAGACCGCCGCCATCGCCCAGCGGGCCGTCGACCGGAGCGGGCTCCCCGAGCTGCTCGCCGGCCAGAGCGCGCGCAGTCCCAAGCGGTGGGCCGACGAGAGCGCGCGCTTCGTGCGCGACCTCCCTGGGGTGGTGCACATCAAGGTCTGGGATCCTCAGGGGAGCGTGGTGTGGGCGGTGCAGTCGGCCATGATCGGCCAGCGATCGGACGGTCAGGAGCTGCGCGACGCGCTGGCCGGGCGGGTCGCGGTGCGCTTCGCCGCGATCGCCCCGCCCAACGCGGCGGCCGAGAGCTTCACGGCTCCCGCGGTCGCCGACCTCTACGTGCCGGTCTACAGCCCCGGCACCGCGCGCGTGGTGGGCGTCGTCGAGCTGTCGCAGGTGCCCCTGCGCACCGACATGGCGCAGGAGCACTGGAATCAGATCGCGTGGAGCATCGCGCTGGCCGCGGGCGCCCTCCTGGGCCTCATCTTCCTGCCCGCGGTGTGGCTGAGTCGCCGGCGCACGCGCCTCGAGGCGAGCTCGACCGCCCAGCGGGCGGCCCAGCGCACCCAGGAGCTGCAGCGCACGACCGAGCAGCTCCGCGACGCGCTGAAGGCGGTCAAGCAGCGCGCCGAGGAGACCGACCGCATGCTCGAGGTGACCGAGGCCATCGGCTCGGCGATCGAGCAGAAGGAGCTGTTCGAGGTCATCGCCCACGGCGCCGCGCGCGCCTGCCGGGTGGACCGCAGCTCGATCTTCCTGCGCGACAAATCGGGCCAGCTCATGGTGCCGGTCAGCTCCCAGCTCGCCGATCGCAGTGCGGCCACCAAGGGCGGCGACGGCGCGGAGACCCTGCGCGCCCTCGCGCTCGAGGAGATGCCCTCGTTCCTCCTGGAAGCCGTGCGCCGGCAGGAGCCGGTCGTCATCTCGGATCCGGGCAGCGATCCGCGCGTACCGCAGGGCTGGGTCGGGCTGTTCCAGGCCAAGTCCGCCCTCGTGGTACCCCTGATCCACCAGGGGCGCACCGCGGGTGTCCTGATCCTGGATCATCTGAAGACCCTCCACGTCTTCACCGATGAGGAGATCCGCCTCGCCACCACTCTCGCCGCCCAGGCCGCGGTCGCGCTCGAGAAGGCGCGCTTGTACGACGAGATCCAGTCTCGCCTGCAGCAGACCGAGACGCTCCTCGCGGTGAGCCAAGCCATCGGCTCGGCGCCCGATCTGCCGGAGGCGATCCGCCGGACCACTCGAGAGATGGTCCGCATCTTGGGCGCCGACACCGGGGTGGCCTGGTGCGTGACCCGCGGCGGCGACCGCTTCATCCCGCTCGCCGGCTATCACCTCCCGCGGGATCTGCGCGAGCCGCTCTCCGGTCTCCCGCTGGCTCCCGACGATCCGCTGATCGACCTGGCCAAGCGACTCCGCACCGCGCTCCATTCGAGCAACAGCAAGACCGACCCGCGTTTCAACCAGCCCGCGCTCAACCTGCTGCCCCACGCCTCGCTCCTGATCCAGCCGGTCCAGGTCAGCGACGAGCTGCTCGGCATCTTCGCGATCGCGTGGACGCGGGAGGCCCACGCCTTCACGCTGGACGACCTGCGCCTCGCCGACGGCATCGCCAAGCAGGCGGCGGTCGCGATCGAGCTCCACCGCTCGCAGCGGCACATCATCGAGCAGGAGCGGCTGAACGCGGTGGGCAAGATGGCGAGCGGCCTCGCCCACGACTTCAACAACGCGCTCGTGCCGATCTCGGGCTACGCGGAGATGCTGCTCGAGCACCAGGAGATCCTCCAGGACACCGCCAAGGCCACCAAGTACCTCAAGCTGATCATGACCGGCGTGGAGGACGCGGCCAGCGTGGTGAGCCGGCTCCGGGAGTTCTACCGCAAGCGCGAGGAGGGCGAGACCTACCGGCCGCTCTCGATCAATCAGATGGTCGAGCAGGCGGTGGCCCTCACCCGGCCGCGGTGGCGGGACGAGGCGCTCGGCAGCGGGCGCACGATCCTGGTCGAAGCGGACATGCGTCCGGTCCCGCGCATCCTCGGCAGCGAGTCCGAGCTGCGCGAGCTCCTGACCAACCTGATCTTCAACGCGGTGGACGCGATGCCCGAGGGCGGCACCATCCGCATTCGAACCGGCCTGCGGGAGGCCCCGGTCAACGAGGAGACCCACCTCGCTCCCGCGGCGCCCCAGGTGTTCCTGGAAGTCAGCGACACCGGCACCGGTATGACCGAAGAAGTGCGGCGGCGCTGCCTCGAGCCGTTCTTCTCCACCAAGGGCGAGCGGGGCACCGGCCTCGGCCTGCCCATGGTGTTCGGCATCGTCAAGCGTCACCGCGGCACCATGGACATCGAGTCCACCGTCGGCAAGGGCACCACGTTCATCGTGCTCCTCCCGATGGACACGACCCAAGCCCGCGAGGCCGAGCCGCGCGCGCAGGCGCCCTCGGGCCCGCTGCACGTGCTGGTGGTGGATGACGAGCCGATCGCGCGCGACGTGCTCACCGAGTACCTGGCCGGGGATGGTCACACCGTGGAGACCGCGGTCAACGGCCGCGAGGGCTTCGAGAAGTTCAAGGCCGGTCGCTTCTCGGTGGTCATCACCGATCGGGCGATGCCGGAGGTGGGCGGCGATCAGCTCGCCGCCATGGTGAAGGAGGCGGCGCCCACGACCCCGGTGATCCTCCTCACCGGCTTCGGCGACCTGATGAATGCGGCGGGCGAGAAGCCGGAGGGCGTTGATCTGGTCGTGAAGAAGCCGATCCGCCTCGCCACCCTGCGCGACGTGCTCGCCAAGATGACCGACGGGCCCGGCGCGTCGCAGACTGACCAGCCGGCCCCGACCGCCGCGGCCCGCTAGCTCGTCCGCTCCCCGCCCGGCGCGAAGCGCCTCTCAGCCGACCCGGATCAGTACTCCGCCCGCGGCGCTGAGCAGCACCACCACCCAGGGGGGCGCCTTCCAGACCACGAGCAGCCCGAAGGCGACCAGCGCCAGTGCGAAGTCGGCCCGCCCGCCGATCCCCCCGGTCCAGACCGGGTCGTAGAGCGCAGCCAGCAGCACGCCCACGACCGCCGCGTTGACGCCCCGTACCGCGGCCTGCACCCCGGCGCGGCGGCCCAGCACGTCCCAGAGCGGCAGCACGCCCAGCACGAGCAGCAGGCCGGGCAGGAAGATCGCCACCAGGCACAGGGCGGCGCCCGACCAGCCGCCGGGCGCGGTCATCACCACGCCGAGGTAGGCGGCGAAGGTGAAGAGCGGTCCCGGCACCGCCTGCGCGGCGCCGTAGCCCGAGAGGAAGGCTTCACGGCTCACCCAGCCCGGCTCGACCACCGCCGCTTCCAGGAGCGGCAGCACGACGTGACCCCCACCGAACACCAGCGAGCCCGTCCGGTAGAACGCCTCCGCCACCACGGCCGCCGGACTGGCGGAGACGATGACCACCGCCGGTAGCCCTACCAGCAGCGCGAGGAACAACGCGAGCGCGCCCACCGCCCGCGCGCGCGAGACCGGCGTGACCAGTCGTCCCGACGGCACCGCAGGCGCCGCGCGGCAGAGCCAGAGCCCGGCGGCGGCTCCGAGCACGATGGCCGCGATCTGCGCCCGGGAGCCGGAGACCAGCGAGACGACGAGCGTGGAGGCGACCACGATCGCGGCGCGGGGGCGGTCGGGGGCGAGGCTCTGCGCCATGCTCCACACCGCCTGCGCGACCACCGCCACCGCCGCGACCTGCAGTCCGTGGAGGATTCCGGTGCCGAGCGGACCGGTCAGGAGGGCGGCGCCGCGCGCGAAGAGGACGAGGGCCAGCGCCGACGGCAGCGTGAAGCCGAGCCAGGCGGCCACCCCGCCCGGAATGCCGGCCCGCGAGAGCCCGACCGCGAACCCCACCTGGCTGCTGGCCGGCCCGGGGAGGAGCTGGCAGAGCGCGACGAGCTCGGCGTAGCCCGCCTCGCTCAGCCACCGCCGGCGCTCCACGAACTCGACACGGAAGTAGCCGAGATGCGCGATCGGCCCACCGAAGGACGTGAACCCCAGTCGCAGGAAGGCCGCGAAGATGCCGGCGACCGCGCCCCAGTAGCGGTCGGCCGCCACCTGGATCGGGCCCATCGTGTCCTTCTTGTCCTTCTCGGTCCGCGTCGTCGCCATGAGATCTCTCCTCAAGATGGCCCGGAGCGCCTTGAGCGCGCTCATGCCATCGCATAGTATCGAGCGCCGGGAGGCCATGCCATGGATTGCTGCGCTCACGAAGGGCCCGGCGAGGGCGACGCCCGCTTCGACGTCAAGCAGGTCGCCGACGGCGTGCACGTCGCGGTGGCCGCACCCGCGTACAAGGTCAACTCCAACACCGCCATCATCGAGAGCGAGGACGGGGTGGTGATCGTGGACACCCACTCGAAGCCCTCGGCCGCGCGCGTGATCGTGGACCGGCTGCGCGAGCTCACCCCCAAGCCGGTGCGCTACGTCGTCAACACCCACTTCCACTGGGACCACTGGCACGGCAACGAGGTGTATCCCGCCGTCTACCCAGGCGCCGAGATCATCACCAACCAGCTCACGCGCGAGGCGATGGTCCGGAAGGGGCTCAAGCGCATCCAGGACCACGTGCGCCAGGTGCCGGCCGAGATCGCCCGGCTGCGCACCGAGCTGGCCGCCGCGACCACCCCCGAGCAGCGCGCGACGCTCCAGGGGAACCTGAAGATGGCCGAGGCCTATCTCGCCGAGGTGCGGGCGCTCAAACCCGCGCTGCCCACGATGGCCTTCGAGCGCACCATGAAGCTCTACCGCCGGGACCGCGAGATCCACCTGCTCTACCTCGGTCGCGCCCACACCGAGGGCGACGTCTTCGTCTACCTGCCGAAGGAGAAGGTGGTGATCGCCGGCGACGCGGTGATCGGCTGGACGCCCTACATGGGCGACGGCTACCCCGAGGACTGGGTCTCCACCGTCGACCGGTTGGCCGAGCTCGACTTCGACACGATCATCATGGGCCACGGCAATCCGGCCGGCCGGGACTGGCTGCGCACCTTCCGGAACTACATCCACGACATGGTGGAGTCGGTGCGGGAGGAGGTCGCCGCCGGCGCGAGCCTCGACGAGGTGAAGCAGCGGGTGCCCGCGCGCCTGGCGCCCACGTACGAGAAAGCGTTCGCGACCTACGAGCACTACCGGCCGTGGCGCGCCGGCCTGCTCGCCAACATCGACCGCACCTACGCGATGGTGAGCTGACGACGAGCCGCCCTGACCCGCGCGCGCTCCCTTCGGGAGTGGGCGGGTCGGGGCGCGTCGGCGCGTCCTACTTCAGCGCGTCCACTCCGGCCTTCGCCGCCTGCCCGTCCTGCTGCGCGGTGCCGCCCGAGACCCCGACCGCGCCGATGACCTTGCCATCCACCACGATCGGGATGCCCCCCTCGACCGGGCTCGCCCCGCTCAGCTTCAGGATCCGAAGATTGGCGCCGCCCTGCGCGACGAGATCCTCGAACACCTTGGTCGGCCGGCGGAAGGCCACCGCCGAGTAGGCTTTGTCACGGGCGACGTCGATGCTCCCGAGCTGGGCGCCGTCCATCCGCTCCGTCAACACGACGTGCCCTCCGGAATCGAGGACCGTGATCACCATGCTCCAGCTGTTCTTCTTCGACTCGGCCTCGGCGCCAGCCACGATCTTCTTGGCCTGCTCGAGGGTGATCGGCGCACCATAGGGCGGCGGCGGCGCCGGCGCCTGTGCGCTCGCGGAGCCGGCCGCGAGGACCAGGATGCCGCCGATGGCCATGGACAGCAGTCGTCGTCTCGTCATGGGTCTCTCCTTAGCTGGTGCCTGCGCTGTGGTTGGGGCGCCGCGGCCACGTAACTCGGCCCGGGCCCCGCTGGTTCCCGCGGACCGTCGGGACCATAGCACAACCCCAATGGCACCCGGGAGGCCTCTTCTTGATGCTTCGGCTAGAGGAGCGTCCCGCGCAGGATGAAAAAAGCCACCGTGAAGTAGATGACGAGCCCGGTGACGTCCACCAGCGTGGCCACGAAGGGGGCCGACGCGCTGGCGGGGTCGAAGCCGGCGCGGCGCAGGATGAACGGGAGCATCGAGCCCGCGAGTGAGCCGAACATCACCACGCCGACCAGGGCCGCGCCCACCGTCAGGGCAACGAGCGGCCAGTGCGGGCCGTAGTCATAGAAGCCGAGCATCTGCCAGCTCGAGATGCGGATCATTCCGATGGCCCCGAGGATGGAGCCGAGCGCGACACCGGCCGGGATCTCGCGTACCGCGATGCGCCACCAGTCCCGCAAGCTCACCTCCCGGAGGGCGAGGGCCCGGATGATCAGCGACGTGGCCTGCGAGCCCGAGTTGCCCCCCGAGCTCATGACCAGTGGGATGAACAGGGTGAGTACCACCGCGCGGCTCAGCTCGCCCTCGAAGTACTGCATCGCGGTGGCGGTGAGCATCTCGCTCAGGAACAGGGCACAGAGCCAGCCCGCGCGCTTCCGGATCATGGTCCCGAAGCCGATCTTCGTGTACGGCTCGTCGAGGGCCTCCACGCCGCCCAGCTTGTGCAGGTCCTCGGTCTGCTCCTTGACGATCGCGTCGATCATGTCGTCCACCGTCACGATGCCGAGGAGATGCCCACCCTCGTCGACCACCGGAGCCGCCAGCAAGTCGTACTTGGCGATGAGCCGGGCCGCTTCCTCCCGATCGGTCCAGGGGCTGACCGTGACCGGCGTGCGCCGATCGCCCACCTCGATCAGGGTCAGGCTGGGATCGGCCATGACCAGCTCGCGCATAGTGACCACGTGGATGAGCCGTCGGTTCACCGGATCGAGCACGTAGATCGCGTAGACCGGACGGTGCGGATGGCCCGAGCCGCGGATCTGAGCGAGGGCGCGCTCGACCGTCCACGTGCTCGGCGCCTCCACGTGCTCGGTGGTCATGATGCCGCCCGCCGTATTCGGGGGGTAGCTCAGCAGCGACTGGAGCGACGCCTGGGTGGAGGCGTCGATCGTCGGCAGCAGTCGCGCGCGGGCGCGGTCGGAGAGGCCGCGAAAGACCTCGGTGCGCTGGTCCGCCGACATCGCGGTCATCAGCGCCACCGCCTTGTCGGTCGGCAGGTGCTCGAAGATGTGGGCGCGATGATCGAGCTCCGGCTGGTTGACCGCGCGTACCGCCAGATCGAACGGCAGCGCGGCTAGCACCCGCGCGGCGGCGGCATGGTCGATCGCGTTCAGCGCTTCCGCGACATCCGCGTCGTGCGCGGTCTGCAGCGTACGCGCGACGTCCACCGCTTCGTGATGCTCGGTCTGGCTGTCCGCCATCGTGGGCCCTCCCCCGGCGCCGATTATTGTCGGAATTTGCAGAAAGCCAACGACTTTCTCGACGCGGGCCGCGGCTGTACTCTCTGGCCCAAGGAGGCTCGACCACCATGGACACGATCAAACCGCTCTTCACCGCCACCGCGACCGCCACCGGCGGCCGCAACGGTCACACCGAGTCCAGCGACGGCATCGTGAAGGCCGACCTGTCCGTGCCGAAGGAGATGGGCGGCCCCGGCCGGCCAGGCACCGCGACCCCGGAGCATCTGTTCGCCGCGGGCTATGCCGCCTGCTTCGGAGGGGCGCTCGACTTCGTGGGCAAGAAGCACCGGAAGGACGCGTCGAAGGCCCGGATCACGTGCGCGGTGTCGATCGGCCCGCGCGAAGGCGGCGGGTTCGGGCTCGCGGTCAGGCTAGGCGTCGAGGACCGGAGCCTGCCCCAGGCGGAGCTCGCGACGCTCGCCCGCGAGGCGCACGAGCAGATCTGCCCCTACTCGCACGCCACGCGCGGCAATGTCCCGGTGGAGCTCACGGTGGTGGGGGCGTAGTCGCGGTCCAGAGCCGGACGTCGCGGCGCGGGACCGGCAGGGCGATCCGGGCCTCGGTCAGGGCGGTGTAGACCGAGTCGGCGAGCTGGCTCTGGATCGTCTCGGCGTCGCCGAGACGATCGGTCCACGCCCGCAGCTCGAAGTCGAGCGAGTTCTCCCCGAAGCCCAGGAACACCGCGGCCGGCGCCGGCTGCGCGACCGCCTGCGGGTGCTGCGTCGCGACCGCGACCAGCAGCTCGGTCACGCGCTGGGGCGTGGTCCCGTAGGCCACCCGGACCGGCAGCACGATGCGACGCCGCATGTCCGAGTAGGTCCAGTTGGTGAGGGTCTGCGCGACGAGCTGGGAGTTGGGGACGAAGACCTCGGCCCCGTCGGCGGTGCGGACCACCGTGGCGCGGGCCCCGATGTGGCGCACCTCACCGCCCACCCCCGCGATCTGCACCGCGTCGCCCAGGTGGATCGGACGCTCGAAGAGCAGGATGAGCCCGGAGGCGAAGTTGTTCACCAGGTTCTGCAGGCCGAGCCCGGCGCCCACGCCGAAGGCCCCGGCGAGGATGGTGAGCTTGGTCAGGTCCACTCCGAGGGCGGCGAGGGCGAGGGTGACGCCCGCCAGGAGCATCACGTACTGGATCACCACCGAGAAGGCCAGGGGCAGGCCTCGCGCCAGGTGCACGCGCGGGAAGACGTCCTCGGCCAGGAGGAAGCGCACGGCCGCCGCCAGCACGAACGAGAGCCAGATGGTCAACGCGAATATCCCGAGGTCGCTCAGCGACACTCGGATCGCGCCCCACCCCCACTGAGCCGCGAGGGCCACGCGCAGGGCCGCCCACACCGGGTCCCAGAGCGTCAGGGCATCCAGCGAGGCGGCGATCCAGATGAGCACGCTCATCCAGCGCAGTGCGCGCACGAGCCGACGCTCGAGCGCGGCCCGATGCTGCTGGACGGCCGTGAGCAGCCCGAGCGGTCGGCTCCGCAGCAGGACCCCGACCAGCCCCGTGGCGACCTGCACCGCGGCCACGATGGCCAGGCCGTAGTAGCTGCTGCCGAGCGCCCCGCCCCCGATCAGCCGCGCCAGCTCCACGTACCCCACGCCGCCGAGCGTGAAGGCCGCCACGAACGCGGCGAGCAGGAGCCGCTCGAAGTTCCGGAGCGCGGTGGCCTCCATCGTCTTCACGTCCGGCTCGGGCGCGGCCAGCCGGCGCTTCGCCGCGAGCAGCCAGCCCATCACCACGGTGGCCGCGAGCATCTCGGCGAGGAACAGCGCGTGCTCGACGAGGTGGGCGGCGGTGAGCGCCGAGCGGACGGCATCGACCAGGTACAGCGCGCCGAAGGCGTATAGCGCGGCGGCCAGCGCCCCGTCCATGGACGGGCGGATGAGCCGGATGACCGGCACGATCGCCACCAGGGCGACCACGTGGAGCAGAGCCGGCGTGGCCGCGGGATGGATCCACGGCGCGGCGAGGCATGCCAGGACGAGCGCCGAGGAGATCGGACGATTGAAGACCTGGGCCATCGACGCGACGCCTGGATCCTCCGCCATCCAGCGGCGCGCCGCGCGGCGCCCCCGCCAGAGCAGCGCGAGCAGGATCAAGAAGACCAGCACGTGCAGCGGAATGCGCGCCGCGTGCTGCCTGGCCACCTCCACCCCGATCGACCGCTTCGCCTCCAGCAGGTCGCGCGCCGCCGCGGGCGCCTGGCTCACCGCCCCCGCCCACAGCGCGGGACTCCACAGTGGGGGCCCGTCCCGCTCCCCCAACCGCCGGAGCCGATCCGCCTTGACCTGGGCGATGCGGGAGAGGGCCTCGTCGCAGCTCCGCTGGAGCTGGGTCAGCCGGTACTGAGCGGCCAGCAGCGCGGCCAGGCGGCCCTCGACCCGGGTGCGGGCCACGTTGAGGCCGCTCAGGATGCCGTCGATCTGATCGAGCACCACCTTCGGGGCCCCCGCGCTGGCCGCCGCCTCACGCGATCGCTGCCAGCTCTCCCGCAAGGTGGCGAGCCGGCCCCGCTCCTGCTCGACCCGCGTGGTCCACTGGGTCACGAGCTCGGTCCACGTCCGCAGTCTGGCCTTCGTCGCATCCCACGTGCCGGCGAGCTGCTCGAGGACCGGCAGCGGCGGGTCCGCGTCGAGCCGGGCGCGGGTCTGCTCGAGCTGGACGCGCAGCTCGTCCCCGACCGCGGGGAGCCGGTCCAGGATCGCCTGCAGGTCCCGGCTTGGGGTGATGGCCGCGTCCTGGCTCTCGAGCAGGCTCCGGATCTCCGCGGCCCGGGCCGCGACGTCGGCGAGCGGGACCGGGCCGCCGGCGTCGGCGGGCTGGTCGGCGGACTGCGCGTGCGCGCTGGCCGCCGCGAGCACGACCAGGCCGAGCGCACAGACGAATCGGCGGTCGAACGGGTGGACGCTCACCCGGCCAGCTTGTAGAGACGGGCGCAGTTGTCCCAGAGGATCTTGGCCTTGCTCTTGTCGCTGACACCCTCGAGGCGGACGAACTCCTCGATGGCCACCGGGAAGAGGCCGTCCGAGTGCGGGTAGTCCGTGGAGACGACGATGTTGTCGTCGCCGATCGCCTCCACCACCTGGCGGAGCGGCTTCTCGTCCGCGTCGCTGGCGATGTAGCACTGGCGGAAGAAGTACTGGCTCGGGAGCTGGGAGATCTGCACCTCCGAGCCCGGCCCGAACTTCTCCCAGGCCTCGTCGAGTCGCCACAGATACCACGGCAACCAGCCGCACGTGCCCTCGAGGAACGCGCAGCGAAGGCCCGGATGGCGCTCCAGCACGCCGCCCGCCGCCATGCTCCCGAAGGCCATCATCAGCTCGATCGGGTTGCGGCCGGCGACGCCGATCACGCGCCCGTTCGGGGTGTCGACGTAGCGCCGGGCGATGTCGTCGCGCAGGGAGGACTGGCCGGTGGGGTGAAAGCCGACCGGCACGCCCAGCTCCTCGATCGCGCTCCACAGCGGCTCGAACTCGGTGTCGTGCACGTGGCGGCCGCGGATCGGGTTCGGGTTGCCGATCACCGCGATGGCCCCCAGCTCGCGCACCGCGCGCCGGGCCTCCGCCACCGCGGAGGGCACGTCGTGGAAGGCGAGCTGGGCCGCGAACTTGAGCCGGGTCGGATCCAGCGCGCAGAAATCCCGCGTCCAGTTGTTGTGGGCGCGCGCCAGCGCGGCGGCCACCTGCGGATCGAGGTCGTCGTGCATCAGCACCTGGCGGCCGCGCGTGCCGTAGATGACCGCCACGTCGATGCCCTCGATGTCCATGGCCTGGAGGTGGCTCGCCGAGTCGAAGCTCCGTGACTGGGCGACCGCGTAGTGGGGATGGCGGGCGAAGGCCCGCTCCTGCAGGCTCTTGCCGACCACCGCGGTGCGGCGGCGCTTGGACATCTCCGCGATGTCGATGTCGCCGATCCGGATGATCGGCTGATTCGGCGCGCCGTCCACGCTCCGGATGAAGCGCGGCGCGAACTTCTTGAACGGCTCCTCCAGGTATCGGTCCCAGAGGCCGTCCGGCTCCATGGTGTGGAGATCGCTGTCGAGAACCCGGAACCCGTTCTTCATCGTGGCCTCCCGTAGCCGCGGGCGAGGTAGTCTTCCTAGTGGCCGCCGACGAACCGGACCGGCTCCCGGCCCTGAAGCGCGGCCGGCGTGATGGCCCACGTTCCGCCGCAGGCCCGCGTGGCCACCTTCTCCGCGGTCCGGGGCCCGCCGAACGGCAGCGTGAGGCCGCTCGTGACGCCGCCCAGGATGCATAAGCTCGCCTTCACCGGCGCATACACCAGCGTGGTGAGCACACTCCCCGTCCCGTAGGCCACTTCCTGAGACGTGCTCCCGGCGGACGCCGGAGCGACCGTGGCGAGCCCGACCAGCCCGATCCCCATACACCACGCGAAGATCTGTCTCATCGGCGCGGACCTCCCTTCCGCTGTCCGAAACGATACAACAAACGGACGCCCTGCCGAGGCCCATGCTTCAGGGGATCTGCTCGACGCCTCGCATAGGGTCCGGGCAGCGTGTTACAAGTCGTAGGCGAGAGGAGGCCTCCGATGGCGATTCGGATGGAGCGGAGCGAGGCGGTGGCGACGATCGTGATCGATCGTCCGGAAGCGCGGAACGCGGTCGACGGGCCCGCGGCGCGGGCGCTCGTGGACACCTTCCAGGAGTTCGAGCGGGACGAGCGCCTGCGCGTGGCGGTGCTCTGGGGCGCGGGTGGCGTCTTCTGCGCCGGCGCGGATCTCAAGGCCCGGGGGACCGAGCGCGGGCTGCGTCTCTCTGCGGAGGGCGCCGGGCCGATGGGCCCGACCCGGATGGCGTTCTCCAAGCCCACGATCGCCGCGGTCGAAGGGTACGCGGTGGCCGGCGGGCTCGAGCTGTCGCTGATGTGCGATCTCCGCGTGGCGGGCGACACGGCCGTCTTCGGCGTCTTCTGTCGCCGCTGGGGCGTGCCGCTGATCGACGGGGGCACGGTGCGGCTGCCGCATCTCATCGGTCTCTCCCGCGCCCTTGACATGATCCTGACCGGTCGCCCGGTGGACGCGCGGGAAGCCCTGAGCTTCGGGCTCGCCAACCGCCTTGTGCCGGCCGGCCGCGCCCGCGAGGAAGCGGAGGCGCTGGCGCGCGCCATCGCGGACTTCCCGCCACGCTGCGTCCGGAGCGATCGGCGCTCGGCGTGGGAGAGC
>DATMMH010000357.1:0-10342 GCA_035569855.1 Candidatus Dormiibacterota bacterium | reverse complement strand
CCCGAAGACGCTCGAGGCCGTCGAGTACTACTTCAAGGTGCCGCACGAGATGGCCGAGCGCGACGTGGTGGTGCTCGATCCGATGCTGGCCACCGGCAACTCGGCGATCGCCGCGGTCAGCCGGGTGAAGGCGGTGCAGCCCCGCTCGATCCGCTTCGTCTGCCTGCTCACCTGCCCGGAAGGGCTCGACCGCTTTCACCGCGTTCATCCCGACGTGCCGGTCTACACCGCGGCGGTGGATAGCCATCTGAACGACCACGGCTACATCATCCCCGGGCTCGGCGACGCGGGCGACCGCCTCTTCGGCACCAAATGAGACTCGCGGGCAAGGTGGCGCTGATCAGCGGCGGGGCGCGCGGCATGGGCGCGGCGGAGGCGATCCTGTTCGCGCGCGAGGGCGCCCGCGTGGTCATCGGCGACGTGCTCGACGCGGAGGGCAAGCACGTCGAGGCCGAGATCGCCGGCAAGGGCGGCCAGGCGGTCTACGTGCACCTCGACGTGACGAGCGAGGCGGACTGGCAGCGGGCGGTGGAGACCGCGACGTCGCGCTTCGGCCGGCTCGACGTGCTCGTGAACAACGCGGGCATCGGCGGCGGCAGCCGGCTCGAGGACACCAGCGAGGCGGCGTGGGACCGGGGCATGGACGTCAACGCCAAGGGCGTGTTCCTCGGCACCAAGGTCGCGATCCCCGCGATGCGGCGGGCCGGCGGCGGCTCGATCGTCAACATCTCCTCCCAGCTCGGCATGGTGGGCATGGAGCGCAGCAGCCCCCAGTACCAGGCCTCGAAGGGCGCGGTGCGGACGCTGACCAAGCTCACCGCGGTGCAGTACGCGCGCGAGCGCATCCGCGCGAACTCGGTGCACCCCGGCCCGATCGTGACCCCGATGACCGAGGCGCGCCGGGGCGACCCGGGGCACTACGAGTACATGGTGTCGCGCATCCCGCTCGGGCGGTACGGCGAGCCCGACGAGGTGGCCTTCGGCGTGCTGTATCTCGCGTCGGACGAATCATCGTTCGTGACGGGCAGCGAGCTGGTGATCGACGGAGGATGGACGGCCCAGTAGCCCGGTGGCATCTCTTTCCCGCTGAGAAAGGAGTCCCGCATGATCTACGAGATCCGGACGTATCGCGTCAAGGTCGGCAGCCTGGCCGAGGTGGAGAAGCGCTTCGGCGAAGCCTACGAGTACCGCAAGAAGATCTCGCCCCTGGCCGCCTTCTGGCACACCGAGATCGGCCCCCTCAACGAGATCATCCACGTGTGGCCGTACGAGAACGCGAGCGAGCGCAACCGCCTCCGGGCGGAGGCGGTGAAGGCGGGCAACTGGCCGCCCAAGATCGCCGAGTTCATCGAGACCATGCAGTCCGAGATCCTCACGCCGTTCCCGTTCCTCCCCGATCTCAAGCCGGGCAAGCTCGGCCCGATCTACGAGATGCGCTACTACGCGATGAAGGCGGGGACGCTGCCCGATCTCATCAAGCGCTGGGAGGCCAAGATCGGCGAGCGCATGAAGATGTCGCCGATCGCCCTGGCCGGCAACGTCGAGCACGGCGAGGCCAACCGGTTCATCCACATCTGGGGCTACAAGAGTCTCGACGAGCGCGCGGCGGTTCGCGCCAAGGCCCGTGAGATGGGGGTGTGGCCGCCGCCGGGCGGCGGGGACACGCTGCTAACCCAGGCGAACAAGATCATGCTCCCGTCCGCCTTCTCGCCCGCCCAGTAGAGGGCGGACGCGTCAGGCGGGCGGCAGCCCGTCCAGGAAGTCGAGCAGCACGCGGTTGAAGACCTCCGGCTGGTCGAGGTTCGAGGAGTGTCCGGCGCCCCGGATGACCTCGAGCCTCGCCCCGGGGATCTTCTTCGCCATGTATTCGCAGGGGGCGATGAAGGGCTGATCCTGATCGCCGACGATGATCAGCGTCGGCACCCGGATCGAGCCGAGCCCGTCGATCACGGTCGAGCCCTGCTGCGCCAGCATCCCGCGCGCGGCGTGGGCCAGCCCCTGGGCCGAGCGGTGCAGGCCCAGCGATTCGCGCACCTCCCGGCTGCCTCCGAGCGCGTCGAGGCCCCGCGCCTCGAGCGCGGCGGCGCGCTCGTGCGTCCGCTGGTTCCAGGCCGTGCGCGCGTCCGCGCTGCGGTAGCCGGGCCCGGAGTCGCAGATCACGAGGGCGCGGACCATCTCCGGATGCTCGAGATAGAACCCGAGTGAGACGTATCCGCCGAGGGAGAGGCCGCCGATCACCGCGTGCTCCACCCCCAGACGGCCGAGGAGGGCGTGCATGTCGGCCACCGTGAGGCCCGCGGAGTACCGGGTGGGATCCGTCGGGCTCTCGGTCTCACCGTGGCCACGCATGCTCCAGCTGATGACGCGGTAGCGCTCGCCCAAGGCGGCGTGCTGGGCGTCCCACATGCGGCGCGTGGCCGAGTAACCATGGCTCAGCAGCACCGCGGGACCAGCGCCGCTCGCCTCGTAGTCGATCTCGATGCCGTTGAGTCTCGCTCGCGCCATGCGCAGCGCTCCTTTCACGCCGGATAGACGGCGAGTATGCCAGAATCGCCCCATGCTACGCACCTGGGTCCACGCGGCGGCGTGGGTGATGGGGGCCCTCATGATGGTCATCCCGGCAGGGGCGGCGGCGGAAGATCTTACCGAGCTGTCGGCGACCGAGGCGGCCGCGCGCATCCGGGCGGGCACGCTGAAGAGCGAGGCGCTGGTGCGCGCCCTGGTGGACGTCATAGAGCGGAAGCACGATCTCGGCGCGTTCATCACCTTCGACCGCGAGCGCGCGCTCGCGGCCGCCCGCAAGGCGGACGGGCTCGCCGCCCGCGGGAGCTTCGCGGGGCCGCTCCACGGCGTGCCCATCGTGGTGAAGGACAACATCCACATCGCCGGCTTGCCGAACTCGGCGGGCACGCCCGCGCTGAAGGGCTTCGTCCCGACCACCAATGCCCCGGTCGCCGAGAAGCTGCTCCGCGCCGGCGCGATTGTGCTCGGCAAGACCAACATGCACGAGCTGGCCTTCGGCATCACCAGCAACAACGCGGCCTTCGGCCCGGTGCGCAACGCCTACGATCCCTCGCGCATCGCGGGCGGCTCCTCGGGGGGCACCGGCGCGGCCATCGCGGCGAGGATGGCGCCGGCCGGTCTCGGCTCGGACACCGGCGGCTCGGTGCGCATCCCGGCGGCGCTCAACGGCATCGCGGGTCTGCGCCCGACGCTCGGGCGGTACTCCCAGGAGGGCATCACCCCGATCGCGCACACCCGCGACACCGCGGGCCCGATGGCCCGTGAGGTGGCCGACCTGGTGTTGCTCGATACCATCATCACCGGGGCGCGCGACCGGGTGGCCGGCGCGCCGCTCCGGGGCCTGCGCCTCGGCGTGTACCGCCCGTACTTCTGGCGGGGCCTGGACGCCGAGACCGAGCAGGTGAGCAAGACCGCGCTCGAGCGGCTGCAGGAGGCCGGCGCGGAGATCGTGTCGGTGGGCATGCCCGGGCTCGCAGATCTGAACGGCAAGATCAGCTTCCCGGTCGCGCTCTACGAGGCCAACGTCGACCTCGCGAAGTACCTGAAGCGCTATCGCATCCCGCTCGACGTGAAGGGCGTGGCCGAGAAGATCGCGAGCCCCGACGTGAAGGGCCTCTTCGCCGGCACGATCGTGCCGGGCGCCAAGGACGCGGTCCCGGAAGCGGTCTATCGCGACGCGCTCGCGACGCGGCCCGCGCTACAGCGGCTCTATGCCGAGACCTTCAAGACGTCCGGCGTCGCCGCGCTGGTGTTTCCCACGACCCCCCTCCCGGCCGTGCCCATCGGCGACGACGAGACCACCGTGCTGAACGGGACGTCGGTTCCGACCTTCCCCACGTTCATCCAGAACACCGACCCGGGCAGCAACGCCGGGATCCCCGGGCTCACCGTTCCCATCGGGCGCACCTCGGGCGGGTTGCCGATCGGCCTCGAGCTGGATGGGCCGGCCGGCAGCGACCGGCGCCTGCTCGGGATCGGCCTGGCCCTGGAAGGGCTGTTCGGCCGCATACCCGCTCCTTGATCCGGCGGCACGGACGCGCGCCCCACCCCCCGGACCGGATCGCCTCGCTGTCATCATTCGCCATCGTGCGGGTGATCATCGCGGCGATTCTGCTCGTCGGAGGCGCGTCGCTGGCCTCGCCAGCGAGGGCGGCCGACGCGCCCGGCGCCCCGGCCCGGACATTGCTCGAGTCGCTGTTCGGCCGGCCGGCCGGCGCGGCGTCCGAGACGGACGAGGAGCGGCCGATCGATCCCGACCGCCCGCACTTTCCCGAATCGGCCACCGCGGTGGGCAAAGGGCGTGTCGTCCTGGAGTCCGGGTACACGTTCAGCGAGAAGGGCTCCGCGACGTCCCAGTCCTTTCCCGAGGCGTTGCTGCGCGTGGGGTTGTTCGCGGACTGGTTCGAGCTCCGGATCGGCCAGAACGTTCTCGACGAGGAGCGGACCGGGCCGGGCGCGCGCGGATCGGCCTTCGGGGCAACGGACCTGTATCTTGGCGTGAAGGTGGCGCTGGTCGAGCAACGGGGGTTCCTGCCCGCCATAGCGCTGATCCCACAGATGACGGTCCCGACGGGGAGCCGGACCCTGACCGCGGACCGCGTCCTGCCCGGTCTCAACGTGGACGGCGCCTGGGAGGTGGTCGAGGGCTTGTTCAACGTCGAGGTGCTGGTCGCCACCAACCAGGTCGCGGACGACATCCACCGATCCCACGTCGAGGTGGCCACCGGGCTCACCGGGGCCCTGCACGTGACGCGCGCGCTCGAGGCGTTCCTCGAGTGGGATGCGGCGTATCCGGCGGGCTCGGATCGGCCGGGCTCGGGTCCGCGCCACTCCGCGGTGGGTGGGCTCGTCTACTTCGTCTCGAAGGACGTCGCGGTCGACGTCCGGGTCGGAGCCGGGCTCAGCTCGCGGGCGCCCGATCTCCTGGTGGGCGCGGGCTTCGCCGTTCGCTACTGACCGGCCGCGCCGGCGGCTAGTCCTTCTCCGGCATGGCGGAGGAGTGATGGCTCGTGATCAGCCATTGCCGTCCGTCCCACTTGTACGTGTAGGTGTAGCGGGCCCTGACCTGGGCGCCCGTCTTCGCGAACGTGAACGTGTACAACCCCACGTCCACCGCGGTGGTGCAGCCGATCTGGATCGTGCGGGAATCGATGCGCCCGGACGGCCGGTCCTCCAGAAAGCGGTGGAAGTAGTCTTCCTTGTCTTCGGGCGTGATTCGCGGTCTGCTCGACACCGTCGCGAGCAGCACGGACTGGGGCGCGTAGTTGGCGACGACCTTGTGGGGATCGCCGGTCTGGAGCGAATTGTTCCACCGGTCGAACAGAGAGGCGATCTCCTGCTCGCTCGTCGCTACACACGCTTCCGTGCGCGGCGATCCCGGCGGGCCGGAACTCGGCGGGGTCATCGCGCAGCCCGACACGGCAAGGGCCGCAACTGCGAGCACGAGGGCGGAACCGTGCATCGTCTACGGGCCTAGACCTCGAGCTCCACCGCCACGGCTCCGGGCGGAGGGACCGTGCGGGGGAGGTCCTCATCCGTGCGGAAACCGTCGCGTTTCACGATGCGCGCCGGCGTGCCCACCACGGTGCAACCGGCGGGGACGTCATGGTTGATGACGAACGCGTTGGCGCCTATCTTGGCGTGGTCGCCGACCTGGATCGGCCCGAGCAGAATCGCGTGAGTTCCGACGAAGACGTGGTCGCCGAGTCGGGGGTGACGCTGGCCGTGGTATTTCCCGGTGCCCCCCAGCGTGACGTTGTGGAACATCACACACCAGTCGCCGATCACCGCGGTCTCCCCGATGACGACGCCGGTGCCATGATCGAGGAAGAAACCTCGGCCGATGCGCGCGCCGGGGTGAATCTCGACACCGGTCCAGAACCGGTTGATGGCGGAGAGGTACCGCGACAGGAGTCGGAGCCCGAGCCGCTCGCGGAGCCAGTGGGCCACGCGGTGGAGGAGGATCGCGTGCAGTGGCGTATGGCAGAGCAGGGTCTCCAGCCAGCTGCCCGCCGCCGGATCGTTCCTGTGCACGGCCAGAATGTCGTCAAGGGCCGGGAGTCGTTGGCGCGTCACTGGCATGGGGCTCGGCTCATGATGGTGCCTTCATACCTCAAATCCAGGACACATACAATGCCGTCGCACCGCGCTACCGAGTAAGCACATCTTCCGTCCCACTGCCGGGCCGAGGTGCTGGTAGCCTCCACATATGCCTTCGAACCGAATCCTGGTCGTGGATGACGAACCGGACGTGGCCGAGCTGGTGATGCTGGTGCTCCAGCGGGATGGGTTCGAGGTCGACGCGGTGCACAGCGGTCGTGACGCCCTCGAGCGCCTAGCCGCAGCGCAGCCGTACGATCTGATCGTCTGTGACATGGTGATGCCGGACATGGACGGGGCGGCGCTCTATCGGGCGGTGCAACAGGGTCCCGCGCCACACCCGCGCCTGCTCTTCCTGTCCGGCTACTACGATGCCGGAGGCTACGAGGAGTTCCTCCGCGCGGCCGGGGTCCCGACGGTGACGAAACCGTTCGACGTCGAGCGTCTGAAGGCCACGGTGCGCCGGTTGCTCGCTGCCACCGTGGACCCGTCCGGGCCGACGGGGCAGTGAGCGACTACCACGAGGACGTCGGCTCGAACACCCAGCTATAGGGATACTCGCGCCCGTTGCCGTGGCGCACCCAGCGGCCTCCGGGAGCCGCGATTTCCGGCGTGGGCTCGGGCCGCGGGGTCGGGACGTAGGCCAGCGCCGGGGGCGACGGCACGACGTAGATGGCGGGCGGCTGCGCCGGCACAATGATCGGGGGCGGCGGCTCGCTCGGGTAGTACGAGAAGCCGTACCCGACGCAACACGGGAAGATCGGCCGACGCATGCCCGGCGGGCGGGATCCCGGGGGCGGCCGATGGCCGGCACCGGGGTCGCGGGTGGAGCCGTCCGGGCGCAGATCGGCCCGGACGTCCTGGGCCAGGACGGTGGCCGCGGGCGCGAGCGCCGTGACGACCAGCAGGAGCGCGGCGGCGAGGCGGATCATGCCCGCAGTGTACCCACGTTACTCGCTGGCCGCCAGTCGACGGCGCGCGTGGCAGCCCGCGCGAAACCAGGGCGCGCTGCGGCTTGACAACGAGCCGGCCCGGCGGTCTTCTGGGAGCCGACGGACGGTGGCGCCGCCGGCCGTTGGATCAGAGCATCTGAAAGGAGATCAGGATGGACAACACGCCACCGGGCTTGCACGGCGCGTCATCGGGCGTGGTTCCGGCCTGATGACGCGCGAAGACCCCTAGCGCAAGACCAGGGTCCCGACTCAACGTCGGGACATGCCGCAGGTTGATCCTGCGCGCGAACAACCCAGGCCCGGCAGGCGGCCCGGCAGACGGAATGCCGGCTCGCCTCCGGGCCGACTTTGTGTGAGGCATCGCATGCCGCAATGGGACCGGATCGACGTCGATGGCACCCCGATGCGCCTGTACGTAGGGATGCCCAGCATCGGCCGCGCGTTCCCGGCGGTGATCGTGATCCAGCACGGGCCGGGGGTCGACAAGTTCATCGAGGATCGTGTCGAGCAGCTCGCTCTGCGCGGCTACCTGGCCATCGCCCCGGATCTCTACCACCGGCAGACCGAGGACGGCGACATGATGACGCGCATCAGCCGTCTGCGCGACGCCGAGGTCATCAGCGACGTCAACGCGGCGGTCAACTACGCCCGGCGGCTCCGGGACACGCAGCTCGGCGACGTCGGCATCATCGGCTTCTGCATGGGGGGCCGCGTCGCGTACCTGATGGCGGCCTCCAAGCCGGTGTTCAAGGCCGCGGGGGTCTTCTATGGCGGCAACGTCATGAAGGCGTGGGGCGACGGTCCGACCCCGTTCGATCTCACCCCGTACGTGCATTGCCCGATCGCGGGCTTCTTCGGGCAGGACGACGCCAACCCGTCACCCGCGGACGTGGACCGGATCAGCGCCCAGCTCGACAAGTACCGGAAGGCCCACGAGTTCCATCGCTACCCGGGCGCCGGCCACGCCTTTCTCAACTTCAACAACGCGGTGACCTACCGGGAGGAGCCGGCGCGGGACGCCTGGGAGAAGCTCCTGGACTTTCTCCAGCGCAACCTGCACGCGAGCCGCCAGCCGCGCCAGCGACAGCTCTGACCGTCAGGCGGTAGGCGCAATCGTGATCGCGGGGCCGGGCGCGCGCGGGCCCGGCGGGACGATCGGGTAGCCCTGCAACACGTCGTAGTAGACCTGGCACCACGGGCAGTCCACGCCGCCGTCCATCATCGCGCAGGTGCAACGGCCCTCGAACTGGGTGGCGATCGCTGCGGCCTTCTGGCGAGGGGTCATGGCAGGCCTCCCTTGTCCAGAACGGTAGCCCTCGCCTGCGACGCGGTGATGGCGCCCAGATCAAGAGTCGGTGACGCGCGGCGGACTCGGCTACGGGCTCCGGAAGGCCGCGTGCTCGACGGTCCAGCGCTTGAGGAGCTCGGGGTCGGGCTCCTGCGCGATGCCGGGCACCCGTGAGGTGGCCACCTCGCCGCGCCCGCTCAGCACGATCTCCGGCTTGCCCAGATCGTTGGTGTAGAAGTAGGACGACGGGAAGATGTCGGCCGGGTAGGTGAAGTTGGGCAAGGTCGCCAGCTCGGCGCAGATGGCCCCGCCGATCGCGCTCTCGAGCATCCCCCCCACCCAGCAGGGGATATCGTGCTCGGCGCACCGCGCCTGGATCTCGCGCGATTCGGTGAGGCCGCCCACCCGGGCCATCTTGATGTTGACCACCCGGCAGCTCTTCAGGCGGATGGCGGCCTCCACGTGGGCCAGGCTCTGGATGCTCTCGTCCAGACAGATCGGCGTGCCGATGCGCTGCTGGAGATCGGCGTGGTTCACCAGGCTCATGCCGTCATCGGCCAGCGGCTGCTCGATCATGGCGAGGCCGAAGCGGTCGAGGGCCCGGAACAGCTCGGTGTCGGCGGGCGTGTAGGCCGCGTTGCAGTCCACGTGGAAGGTGAAGTGCGGAAACGTCGATCGCACCGCCTCCACCATGAAGAGGTCCCAGCCGGGCCGGAACTTGAGCTTGATGCGCGGGTAGCCCGCGTCGATCGCGCCCTGGATCTTCTGCATCAGGATGTCGAGCGAGTCCTGGATGCCGAAATCGGCGCCCACCGCGACGCGGTCGGCGGTCCCGCCGAGCGCCCGGTGCAGCGGGATCGCGCGCCGCTTGGCGTCGAGCACCCACCAGGCGATGTCCAGCGCGGCGCGGGCGAACTGGTTGCCCTTGATGAAGCTCAGCCGGTCCAGCAGGTCGCGGGCGGTCTCGACGTCCTGGCCGATGATGCGGGGCACCATGTGCTCGCGCAGGGTGTGGAAGGTGGCGAGCGTGTGCTCGGCGGAGTAAGAGGGGATGTAAGGCGGGCAGCTCTCGCCCCACGCCGCGTGGCCACCGCCCTCCATCCGGACCAGGATCGTGTCGGTGTAGTACTGGTCCGCGTACGAGGTCTTCCACACGAAGGCGAGCGGCAGTTTCATCCAGTACACGTCGATGGCGTCGATTCGCATAGATCCTCCGCGGCCCGCGGGCGTCGAGACTAGCGCGCGCGGGCGATGATGAAGAGCCGCCGGAACGGAAACAGGGTGCGGCCGTCGGCCCGCGCCGGATACGCGCGCGCGACCCGCTCCGCGTAGCTCGCCTCGAAGCGGCTCCGCTCGGGCTCCTCGAGCGCGTCGAGCAGGGGCTTGAGCCAGGTGCCCTTGGTCCACTCCTTCACCGGGTCGCGGCCCTCGAGCACCTGCAGGTATTCGGTCTCCCAGATGTCGAGCGCGGCGGCCTTCGGCGCGAGCACCCCGTAGTAGAAGTCGGGATCGGCCACCGGGGCGGGCCGAAGCAGCGGCTCGAGCCGGGCCCGCCACGGCCCGTCGAGCGCGGTCTCCGCGATCGCGGTGTGGGAGGGCGCCCCGAAGTTGCGCGGCATCTGCACCGCGAGCACGCCGCCCGGAGCCAGCGAGCCCAGCAGGGCCGGGAAGACGCGGTCGTGGCTCCCGAGCCAGTGAAGCGCGGCGTTGGAGTAGATCAGATCCGCCGGCCGCGGCGCGAGCCAGCCGGCCAGGTCGGCCTGCTGCCAGGAGATCTCGGGTGCGGTGGCCGCGGCCTTGGCCAGCATCGCCTGCGAGTCGTCCACCCCGGTGACGCGGGCCTCGGGCCAGCGGGCCTTGATCAGCCGGGTGACGTTGCCGGCGCCCGCGCCCAGGTCGTAGATCTCCCCGGGCCGATCGAGATCCACCCGGTTCAGCAGGTCGATCGCCGGGCGGAGGCGGTGGTCGGCGAACTTCA
>DATMMH010000356.1:0-8258 GCA_035569855.1 Candidatus Dormiibacterota bacterium | reverse complement strand
TATCGTCCCGTGCGCGAGCTGTTCCGCACGTTCAACACCGTCCAGCAGTCGGTTTCCTCGGTCGAGCGGGTCTTCGAGATCCTGGACACGCCGCCGGCCATCGTGGACGCGCCCGGGGCCCCCGCCCTGAACGCCTTCTCGGACCGTATCGTGTTCGAGGAGGCCGGGTTCCGCTATCCGGGGTCCGAGGAGTGGGCTCTCCGCGACATCTCGCTGACCGTCTCCCGGGGCGAGATGGTCGCCTTCGTGGGCATGTCCGGAGCCGGGAAGACGACGCTGCTGGAGCTGTTGCTGCGTTTCCACGACGTGTCCGCGGGTCGGATCACCATCGACGGCCACGACCTGCGCGCGGTCACCGGGGACTCCCTCCGCGCGCTCATCGGCGTCGTGAGCCAAGACACCTTTCTCTTCCACGACTCGATCGGCTACAACATCGCCTACGGCAAGGCCGGCGCCACGCGCGAGGAGATCGAGCAGGCGGCCCGCATGGCACAGGCCACGGACTTCATCGCGGCGCTTCCCAACGGGTTGGCCACGCCGGTCGGGGAGCGAGGCGTGCGACTGTCGGGCGGCCAGGCCCAGCGTCTCGCCATCGCGCGCGCCTTTCTCAAGGACCCGCCCATCCTCATCCTGGACGAGGCCACCTCTGAGCTCGACGCCGAGAGCGAGTTCCTGGTGCAGCGGGCGCTGGCGGACCTGGCGAAGGGACGGACCGTGCTCGTGATCGCCCACCGTCTCGCCACCGTCAAGCACGCCGACCGGGTCGTGGTCATCCACGGCGGGCGCATCGTGGAGACCGGCCGCCACGCCGAGCTGATGGCGCGCACCGACGGGATCTATCAGGGACTCGCCCGGCTCCAGATGCTGGACGTAGCCGGGAACGGCCGCTAGTAGACGGCGTAGGGCTCGGTCGACGAGCGGACCTTCACGAAGTACTGCTTGAAGCGCGAGAGGTCGTCGTCGGAGACGAGGTCCGAGGCCAGCACGCAGAGCAGACCCTGCTGGCGCCAGATGATCAGGCTGAAGCCGTTCTCCTTCTTCACCAACGGCTGCCACCGGTCGATCTGCACGCGGCCGCGCTCGGGCAGGCTCACGCTGCCGCCGGGTATGATCACGTAGGTCACGGTATGGCCGGCCACGTCCTGGTAGGCCAGCTCGATGCCGCGGCGGCCCTCCATGTAGGTGGGCTTGGCATCGACGAGCTGGATGTCCTCGTCACCGGTGAACACCCAGTTGAGCGCCACCCCGCTCTCCTCCATCGCGCGCGGCAGCGCCGCCGGGACCACGTCGGCGCGCGACTGGCCCCAGAAGATGTTGCGGGCGTGCTCGGCGAGCACGGCGCGCATCATCAGCTGGACGGGATCGGTACCGGATCCCGAGGGCAGCGAGGGCGCCAGCCAGAGCAGCATGACCAGCGCGGTGGCCACCGCGGAGAACGCGGGGGGCAGCCAGAACGTCAGCCAGGACCGGCTCGGGTGGTCGGGTATCAGCGCCCCGACCACGTTCGCGCGCAGCACGGACGGCGCGGCGTGACGCGGCAGCCGCTCGCGCAGCAGCCGGCCGATGCCGCCGTCGTCCTCCTGCCCCTCCACTCGCTCGTTCGCCATGTCCCTTACTTGTAGTCCTTGAGGTAGCCGCGCAGCCGCTCCTTGGCGCGGAAGATCCGTGACTTCACGGTGCCCACCGGGCAGTCCATGATGCGCGCCACGTCCTCCAGGGCCAGACCTTCGACCTCGGCCAGCAGGAGCGGCGTTTTGAACTCCTCGGGCAGCCTGATCAGGGCCCGCTCCAGATCCATATGGGCCCCGGCGCTCTCGCCATCCCGACCGGGGGCGTCGTGGAACATCGGCGCTTCGCCCTCCGGCACCCCGTCCTCCGAGAGTGCGGCTTCCCGCTCCCGGAGCCGATAGAACGTTAGGAACGTGTTTCTCAATATTTGGAACAACCAGGCGCGCAGATGGGTTCCCGGCTGGAAGCGGTGCGAAAATCGCATGGCCCGGACGTAGGTCTCCTGAACGAGATCTTCGGCCTCGGATCCATTCCGGGTCAGATAGACCGCCAGGTTGTGGAGGGCGTCGAGGTGCTGCAGGGCCTGCTGCCGGAATTCGTCGTCAGCCACGTGACGCCGAGCGCGGAGGAATCACGCTAGCCTTCGAACCACCGCCGCGGCAGGTCCGATACCAGCACCTCGTGCTCATCGTCCAGGACGTCCAGCAGCTCGCGGATCGTCTGGTAGAGCACCGGGTGCTCCAGGTCGGGAGCCAAGTCGGCGAGCGGCCGCAGGACGAAGCGGCGCTCGTGCATGAGCAGGTGGGGGATGTGCAGATGCTCCGGCCCGCTGATGACCCGGTCGTCGTAGAGCAGGATGTCGATGTCGAGCGGTCGCGGCTCGTAGCGCTCGGCCTCGGGGGTGCCCTCGCGGCGGACCCGGCCCATGGCCTGCTCCACGTCCTGCAGCCGTCCGAGCAGCGCTCCCGGCTCCAGCTCGGTCTCGATCACCACGGCGCAATTGAAGAACCAGTTGCCCTCGTCGGCGTGCTGGCCGGGCTGCTGCTCCCAGGGCTCGGTGCGGTAGAGGGGAGAGGCGTCGAGGAAACGGAGACCCTCCATGGCGCGCAGGTGCTCGACGGCGCGCCGGAGGCAATCCAGCCGGTCGCCCAGGTTCGAACCGACGGACAGGAACACACGCGCCATGGCCGTATACCGTCTACCGTCGCCGCCGGGTCAGCTCCACACCGGGGATGCCCTGCAGGCCCTCCAAGGGGGGTGTGAGCTTTCGCACCCGCACCCGCACTTCCTCGCACGGAAACTCCGCCAGCAGCATCTGGGCGAGCCGTCCGGCCAGTCGTTCCAGCAGGTTCACCCGCTCCTTGGTGGACACCTCCACGATGCGCGCGGCGATCAGCCCGTAGTCGAGCGTCGACCGCAGGTCGTCCGACGCCGCGGCCGGACCCAGGTCCAGCGCCAACTCGACGTCGACCGCGAACCACGCGCCGACCGTCTGCTCGGCCTTCGTGACCCCGTGGCGTCCGTAGAAGCGGACGTCCTCGAGGAAGATCTTATCAGAGCTCAGAGCTTGAGCCCCTTGAGCCGGTCCATCGCCTCTTGCAGCCGCTTGGCGTCGATGGTGAGCGCGATCCGGTAGAAGCCCTCGCCGGAGGGGCCGAAGCCCACCCCGGGAGTGATCACGCAGCCGACCTCGTTGAGCATCCGTGCCGCGAAGGCGCGCGAGTCGAGCCCGCCCGGCACCGGGGCCCACACGAAGAACGCGGCCTTGGGCACGTCGACCTCCCAGCCCAGGCGCTTGAGCCCCGCCACCACGACGTCGCGCCGCTCCTGGTAGGTGCGGCGGTACTGCTCGGAGAGGTCCTGGGGCCCGGTCAGCGCGGCGATGCCCGCCTCCTGTACCGCCTGGAAGACCCCCGAGTCCACGTTGGTCTTGATCTTGCCGAGGCCGGCGATGGCGCCCGCGTTGCCGGAGCAGAAGCCGAGCCGCCAGCCGGTCATAGAATAAGTCTTCGAAAGCGAGTGGAACTCGACGCCCACCTCCATGGCGCCCGGCGTCTCCAGGAAGGACGGCGGCCGGTACCCGTCGAAGCGCAGCTCCGAGTACATCGCGTCGTGGCAGACGATGATCTGATGACGCCGCGCGAACTCGACCACCCGCGCGAAGAACTCCTTGGAGGCCACCGCCGCGGTCGGATTGTTCGGGTAGTTCAGGTACATCAGCTTGGCCCGCCGGGCGGCATCGGCCGGCACCGCGTCCAGATCCGGGAGGAAGCCGTTGGAGCGCCGCAGCGGCATGAACTGGACCTCGCCCCCCGCGAACCACGTGCCCGCCGCGTACACCGGGTAGCCCGGGTCCGGCACCAGCACCACGTCGCCCGGATTCACGAAGGCGAGCGGCATGTGCGCGGTGCCCTCCTTCGACCCGATCAGGGTGAGGACCTCCGTCTCCGGATCGAGCGTGACGCTGAAGCGCTGACGGTACCAGTCGGCCACCGCGGCGCGAAAGCGCAGGAGGCCTTCGTAGTCCGGGTACCGGTGGTTCGCCGGCGTCTCGGCCCCGCGCTTCAGGGCCTCGACAATGTGCGGCGGCGTCGGCAAGTCGGGATCGCCGATGCCCATGTCGATGAGATCGACGCCGCGCGCCCGCGCCTCGCGCTTGTTCTTGTCGATCTCCGCGAACAGGTACGGGGGTAGCTTCGCCAGGCGGTCGGCCAGCGGGATGGGAGCAGGCTTAGGGCTCACGCGAAATTCTCCTGGATCTTGATGACGGGATTCTTCAGACCACCGATGTTCTCGATGCGCACCTCGACCTTGTCGCCCGGGTGCAAGGGCCCGGCGCCGCCGGGGGTACCGGTGGCGATGACGTCGCCGGGGAGCAGGGTCATGACCGCGGCGACCCGCGCCACCAGGTCCTCGACCGAGCAGACCAGGTGCTTGGTGTTGCACGCTTGCCGCCGCTCGCCGTTGACGTAGGTCTCGAGATCGACCCCGTTGGGATCGATGTCGGTGACGATACACGGACCGATCGGGCAGAAGCTGTCGAAGGCCTTGGCGCGCGTGAGGTGGCCGTCGCGGGTCTGCAGGTCGCGCGCGGTCACGTCGTTGAGGCACGTGTAGCCCAGCACGAACTCTCGGGCCCGCTCGGGCGCCACGTGGTGACAGCGCTTCTTCATGACGATGGCCAGCTCACCCTGGTAGTCGATCCACCGCGACTGGGGCGGGAACACGATCGGATCGTCGGGTCCGCAGAGGGCCGAGAGCGGCTTGAAGAACATGTGCGGCTCCAGCGGCTGGTCCATCTCCTCGGCGTGCTCGCGATAGCTCGGCCCGAAGGCCACGATCTTGGAGGGCACCACCGGGGCGAGCAGCACCGCCTGGCTCAGCAGGTAGCGCTTCCGTGCCTTCTTGAAGGTGCCGTAGGGCGTCCCCGCGTACTCGACGATGTGGGTGCCTTCGAGGACGCCGTACCGGATCTTGTCTCCCGCGCGGAAGCGGACGATCTTCATGCCCTCACCCTGCCCGCTCCCCGCCTCACGTGAGGCCCAGGACGTCTTGCATCGAGTAGAGCCCGGGCTTCGCCCCCGCGATGAAGCGGGCCGCCCGCAGCGCCCCCCGCGCGAAGTTGTCGCGGCTGTGGGCGCGGTGGGTCAGCTCGAGGCGCTCGCCGAGCGAGGCGAAGGACACCGTGTGCTCGCCCACCACGTCGCCCGAGCGGAGGGCGGCCATGCCGATCTCCTTCCGGGTCCGCTCCGCGAGCCGGTCGTGCCGGTCGTACACCGCGGTCTTGGCGAGATCGCGCCCGAGCGCCTGGGCCACCACCTCGGCCATGCGCAGCGCGGTGCCGCTGGGCGCGTCCTTCTTGAACCGATGGTGGGTCTCGACGATCTCGACGTCGTAGTCGTCTCCCAGCATGCGCGCCATGTCGGCGAGGATGCGGAAGGCCACGTTGACCGCGACGCTCATGTTGGGCGACACCAGGATGGGCGCCCGCCGCCCGAGCTCCGCCAGCTCGTCGCGTTGCGCGGGGGTGAAGCCGGTGGTGCCGATGACCGCGCGACCGCCCTGCCGGGCCACGAGCCGCACGTGGGCCAGGCTGGCCTCGGGCACCGAGAACTCGATCAGGATGCGATCCTTGCCGAGCACGGCCTCCGCGTCGGCGGTGATCGGCACGGCGACGCGCCCGACGCCGGCCTGCTCGCCCGCGTCCCGGCCGAGCGCGGCGTGTCCGGCGGCCTCGAGGGCCGCGACCAGGTGCAGCTCGGTCTCCTCTCGGAGCAGGGCGACGAGACGACTTCCCATCCGGCCGGCGGCGCCGGCGACGACTACATCCGCCATACGAGTCGGAGGATCAGCCCTTGACGAGGCCGAGGGAGGCGAGGACCGCCTTCAGACGCGGTCGGTTCGCCTCGCCCAGACGGCACATGGGGAGCCGGAACTCGGGCTCCGCCAGCTTGCCCATCATGGCCATGGCTTCCTTGACCGGGATCGGGTTGGTCTCGAGGAACATCGCCCGAGAGAGCGGGAAGAGCTTGAGGTGGAGCTCGCGCGCCTGCTTCCAGTCCCCGGCCAGGGCCGCGTGGGTCATCTCGGCGGTCTCGCGCGGCACGAGGTTGGCGATGACCGAGATCACCCCGCGCCCGCCCACCGACATGAGGGGGAGCGTGAGGTTGTCGTCACCGGAGAGCACCGAGAAGTCGGGGCCGCACGCCAGGATGACCTGCGTCATCTGGTCGAGGGAGCCGGAGGCCTCCTTCACGCCGACGATGCCGGGGCAGTCGCGGACGAGACGGGCCAGCGTGTCCGTCTCCACGTTGACCGCGGTGCGTCCGGCGATGTTGTAGACGATGATCGGAATGTCCACCGCCTCCGACACCGCCCGGAAGTGCCGGTAGAGCCCCTCCTGGGTCGGCTTGTTGTAGTACGGATTGACCACCAGCGCGCCAGTGGCGCCCGCCCGGCTAGCGTGCCGGGTGAGATCGATGGCCTCCGCGGTCGAGTTCGACCCGGTGCCCGCGATGACCGCGACGCGGCCGCGGGCGGCCTCGACGACGATCTCCACCACGCGCTTGTGCTCGTCGTGACTGAGCGTCGGCGACTCTCCGGTAGTGCCGCAGGGCACGATGCCGTCGGTGCCGCTGGCGACGTGCCACTCGACGAGCTCGCGGAGCTTGGGCTCATCCACCAGGTCCCCGCGGAACGGGGTCACGAGGGCGACGATCGAGCCTTGGAATGTCGCGCGCATGGCTGTTACCCTCCGCTACTCACCGCGTTGTGGACGAAGAGTCCTTTGACTCTATCACCACCGGCGGAACCTCTTCAAGCGCCAGGCGGGATGCGCTAGACTCCACCGGATGGAACGCCCCCACGCCCCCGGTCGCCCCCCCTTCGTCACCGCCGCGGTCGCGGACGAAGTGCGCCGGCGCTTCGGCACGCCCTGCTACGTCTACGATCGCGCCGCGCTGGAGACGGCCGCGCGCCAGGCGCTCGCGTTCCCAGCCCCGTTCGGGCTGACCGTGCGCTACGCGATGAAGGCCAATCCGAGCCGCGGCATCCTGACCCTGTTTCGAGATCTCGGGCTGGACATCGACGCCTCCAGCGACCACGAGGTCGAGCGGGCGCTGCGGGCCGGCTTCGCTCCCGAGCGCATCCAGCTCACGTCCCAGATGCCCTCGCGCGCGCTCCGGGAGAACGTGGCGCGCGGGGTGCTGTTCAACGCCTGCTCGCTGCACCAGCTCGAGGAGTTCGGGCGGGTCGCGCGGGGGCGGGAGGTGTCGGTCCGCGTGAACCCGGGCCTCGGCACCGGCTCCACCAAGCGCACCAACACCGGCGGGCCCGCTTCCAGCTTCGGGATCTGGCACGAGGCGATGGGGCAGGTCGTGGCGCTGGCCAAGAAGTACGAACTGCGCATCCGGCGGCTCCACTCGCACGTGGGCTCGGGCACCGATCCTGAGGTCTGGAAGCGCTGCGCGCGCATGACCCTCGACCTGCTGCCCCGGCTGCCCGAGGTCGCGAGCGTCAACCTGGGCGGCGGCTTCAAGGTGGGCCGGATGCCGGAGGAGCCCTCGGTGGACCTGGCCGACGTGGGGGCACACATCCGGGGGGAAATCGAGGCGTTCCGGACCCGCGAGGGCCGGTCGCTCCACCTCGAGATCGAGCCTGGCACGTTCCTGGTCGCCAACGCGGGAGCGATCGTCGCCTCCTGCGTGGACGTCGTCGACACCGGCGCGGAGGGTTATCTCTTCGCCAAGCTCGACGCGGGCATGCCCGAGATCACCCGGCCGTCGCTCTACGGCGCCCAGCATCCGATCGACGTGCTGGCGGGCGGGCGAGAGCAGGCCGCGGTGGTGTTCGTGGGCCCATGCTGCGAGTCGGGCGACATCCTGACGCCCGCGCCCGGAGATCCCGAAGCGCTGATGCCGCGCTGGGTGCCGCGGCCGCGGATCGGCGACCTGGTGGTGGTGGGCGGGGCGGGCGCGTACTGCGCGGGAATGGCGACCATCAACTACAACTCGTATCCCCAGGCGCCCGAGGTGATGCTGGCTCCCGACGGCACCCTGATCGCGCTCCGGCGCCGCCAGGCGCCGGACCAGGTCTGGCAGAACGAGGCTTAGGGCTACTCCGCGCGCACCGAGACCACGTTGGAGCGCGCGCTCTCGTTCGGCCGCCGCGCGCTGTCGATCGCGGTCACCGCGTACCGGTAGCTGGCGCCCGCCCGCGTGTCGCGGTCCGCGTACACGGTGGTGATCGCG
>DATMMH010000355.1:0-8939 GCA_035569855.1 Candidatus Dormiibacterota bacterium | reverse complement strand
CAGACCTTCGCCCGCGAGGTTGCCGAGAAGGCGGGCGCGGTCGGGCTCACGCTGCCCCCGTGGAACCCGCAATGGGATCGCCTCCCGGAAGAGGCGCAGATCCCCGGGTAGGCGCCTGCGCGTGCTCGGTCGGCCCGCGCGCGGCTCGATGGGATTGGCCGCGCTCGTCCTCCTGGGCGCGGTGGCGACGCCCGTCCCCTCGGGCGCGCAGAGCTCGCGGCAGGTGAAGGTGCTGCTCGAGTTCAAGCAGCAGACGCAGGGGAGCCGGCAGGGCGTGCAGGGGCAGGGTGGGGTGATCGTGGAAGAGCGCCGGGGCGACGTGCGCACCCGCGGGCGCGGCGGGCTCGCGGTGGAGGACACCACCACCCGGGTCACGCGCTCCTCGGGGCTCTTCACGGTGGTCCAGGACGGCGGCGCGGGCTCGATCCTGGTCGCCCAGGACGTGCCGTCCCCGCAGATGGCCTACTACTACGACTACGCGACCGGCAAGGGCTACGTGGCCCAGGGCATCGCGTGGCAGCGCGTGGGCACCGCGCTCTTGGTGCGTCCGGTGATCCTGCCCGGCAACCAGATCCGGGTGACGCTCACGCCGGTGATCAGCTACTTCACGCCCGGCGGCGGCGGCACCATCGAGGTCACCGAGGCGGCCACCGAGCTGATCGTGCCGAGCGGCGGCCGCGTGCAGTTCGGAGGCGCGACCGGCAGCCTTCACGCGGTCACCCGCCAGGTCCTGGGCTATCGCAGCGAGCAATCGACGCAGGAGACGGCCCTGACGCTCACCGCGACCATTCAGTGACCCGCTACACCGGCAACGGCGCGTACTGCTACGCCAACAGCCTCTACATGGCGCTCGGCGAGTCGGGCGCGCGGTCCGCCGAGCTGCCGGAGCCCGGTTTCATCGAGTGCCTCACGACCATGCCGTTCGGCACGCTCTACCTACGGGCGGGGCGCGACCTGCTCGTATTCTTCAGCTCGCCGGTCACGAATCCGGATGAGGGCCTCACCACCGCGCTCGACGTGATGGGCTGGGAGTGCCGGGACGAGCGCGGGGGAACGCCCGAGGCCGCGCTCGAGCGGCTCGCCCAGGCGGCGGCGCGCGGGCCCGTGCTGGCGGGGCCGCTCGACATGGGCGCGCTCGGCTACATGCCGTACCATCAGCAGGTCTCGGGCAGCGATCACTTCCTGGTCGTGCTCGGCGTGGAGGGCGACCGCGTCCGGGTGCACGATCCCGACGGTTTTCCCCACGCGGCGCTGCCGATCGGAGACTTCCTGCGTGCGTGGAAGGCCGAGCGCGTGCGCTACAGCCGCACGCCCTACGCGATGCGCGCGGGGTTCCGCCAGGTGCGGCACCCCGCGCGCGACGAGATGATCGCGCGGACCTTGCTCGTCGTGCGCGCGAACCTGGCCGCCGACCCGGGCGGCCCCGACCACTACGGCGGCCCGCGCGCGTTCCGTCTCCTGGCCGCCGACCTCCGCGGCGCGGTCGCCAAGCGGCTGGCCGGGCACCTCACGTACTTCGCGCTGCCGCTGGCCGCCCGCCGCAGCCACGACGCGGCCGCCTTCCTGCGCGAGGCGGGCCGCGCGGAGGTCGCGGGGCTGCTCGAGCGCAAGGCGCGCTGCTTCGGCGAGGCCCAGTACTGGGCGGTGCAGGAGCGGTGGGATACCACCGCCGACACCATGGAAGCGGTCGCGGCCCTCGAGGAGTCGCTGATCCACGCGCTCGAGCCGGCCCGCTGACCCGCGCTGGCTTGAGCCTGAACTTGACATAATGTCTCTTATCGGACTCTCCGACTGGTTCGCCTCAGCGCTCGGCTGTGGCCTGGCGGTGGCCGATCCCTCAGGACGTGGTCGTTACTTCGAGGCCGGGGGCAGCGCGGCGATCCTGGCGCGGATGTCCTGGGCGCGGCGGCTTTCGGGCACGTCCTTCAGCAAGCGCTCGTACGTCGCGCGGGCCTCAGCGGGCTTGCCGGCGAGGGCCTGCGCCCGCGCCAGATCGAGGAGCGCCTCCTCGAAGTAGAACTGCTTGGGCTGGAGCCCGCGCGTGGTGCTGTCGTAGGCGGTCACCGCGTGGGCGTAGTCCTTCTGGGCCTCCCAGGTGTAGCCGACGCCCGAGGCGCTGAGGGTCTTGAGGGTGCCGGTCGCGCCCTTGGCCAGGGCGATCTCGTACGCGCCGCGCGCGGCCGCATAGTCGCCGCCCTGGTACTGGAGGTTGCCCAGCTCGTAGGCCGCCTGCGCCGCCGCCGCCGAGCGGCCGTGCTGGGTCAGGACGAGCTGGAGCGTGGCGATCGCCCGCTGGCGAGCCTCGGTGGTCGCGGTGGGCCCGTCGGCCTGCTGCACCACGTCCGCGGCGGCGGCGAGCGCGGCCTGCCCGCGGTTGTCCTCGGTGCGCAGCCAGAGCCAGCCCCCGGTGACCAGCATCGCCACCACCAGGACCACGCCCGCGATCTTCAGGCCGAGCCGGGCCGCCCGCGAGCTCAGGAAGTCGCTCAAGTCACCCATCGCGCGTGGCTCCTCCCGTATCGCTCGTCGTATCGGTCAGGGGCGGCGCTCCACGGCGCCCTCGCGGGCGTTCGGCCGCTCGATCCAGATCTCGCCCTTGACCGCGGCGCCGTCGGCCGCCGAGAAGCTGCCGGTCCGGAGCGTGCCGGTCAGCACCCCGGTCGGCAGGATCTCCACGCGCGTGGCCGCGGAGAGATTGCCGCGCACGGTGCCGCCCACCACGATGGCGCGCGCGTTGATGTTGGCGTCGACCTCGGCGCCTTCGCCGACCAGGACGCGGCCCGTCACGTTGATGTCGCCTTCGAAGCGGCCCGCGATGTGAAAGTCGCCGTCGCCCGAGATCTCGCCCCGGAAGGTCAGGCCTCCACCGATGCCCGCCGCCTCCCCGCGCGCGTCCCGGTGCGCGGTCAGATCGGCGGCCCGCGACTCCCCCTCGCCGCTCCCGCCCAGGCCCAGGTACCGCAGGGTCCGGTCGAGCGCGCCCACTAGGCGCCCGGCGACCGGTGCTCGGCGAGCCCCCGCTCGATCTCGATCCGACGCAGCCCGAGTCCCGATCCGATCAGCAGCAGGCAGGAGCCGATGAGCAGGAGGGACGCGACGTGCGGCGGCGCGACGATGGGGTGCTCGACGAGGCCGATCGTGAACTCGACCGGTACGCCGACCAGGGCGAGCAGGGCCGCGGAGGCCAGGATCCCACGCACGGTCAGCATGGCGCGTAGTGTAGCCACCGGGATACGGGAAGGCAACCTTGACGGCGGGGTGAGCCGGGCACTACCCTGCACGCAATGACCGACGGAGGCCCGCGCGCGCGCCTGCTTCACCTGCTGATCTGGCTGGCCACGCTCTTCTTCGCGGCCATGCTCTTCGTGCCGCTCGTGCGCGAAGCGCTCCGGCGTCTCTTCGAGCCGCCGCTCGGCGGCCACTTTTGATCGCGCGCGAGGCGGTGATCGCGCGCGACCCGATGAGCGCGCGCTAGCCGGTCGGCTCGTCGGGGAGGCGGCGCTTGGACTGGCTCCCCTGCCCGTCGCGCCCGCGCGTGAGCTCGAAGGCCATCAGGCCCACCGTGAGCGCGAGGATGATCCAGCCCGCCACGTCCAGGTTCTTGATGAGCCACCCGACCAGGCTGAGCGCGGCGAGGAGCCAGAGGATCGCGACGGACCGCGAACTGGGCCACTTCATCATCTCTATTGTCGGGGTGGCGGGCGCACAAGTCAAACGAGGCGCCGCAGGAAGCTCTCCGGATCGTCGAGAAACGCGCGCGTGATGCGGACGTGCTCGACGTCCGCGTAGGCGATCGTCGCGATCGCGTCATCCTCCAGTAACACGATCTCCGCGCCGGGCAGCGCCATCAGGATCGGCGAATGCGTGGCGATTACGAACTGGCAGTCCTGCGCCGCCCGCTCGTGCAGCAGGGCGAGGAGCGCGAGCACGCGGGTCGGCGACAGCGGCGTCTCCGGCTCGTCGAGGAAGTAGAGGCCCCGGGGCTGCAGCCGCTGCTGGAGCAGGTGGAGAAACGTCTCGCCGTGCGAGCGCGCGTCGGGCTCGGCCCCGTAGCGGCGCTCCAGGGCGGCCCGCTGCCCGGCCGCCGCGGCCACCGCGCGGCGCTGGCCCCCGGAACCCTCCGGCCGCGCCGCGCGCAACTCGTCCTCGACGTCGCGGAGGCCCTCCATGTCTTCGCGCAGGCGCAGGGTGAAGCCGAACACGTCCTCGGCACGCAGGAAGAGAGAGACGCGTGGATGACGGGCGCGGCGGAAGCGGAAGCCGCGGGCGAAGGCCCAGGCGGCGGCGAGGGTCGGATCGCGCTCGAGATCGCGCCCGCCCACCGCCACCGCCGCGCTGCCCGCGGCCAGTCCCTCGAGCAGCGTGGACTTGCCGCAGCCGTTCTCGCCGACCAGAAAGGTGACCCGCGCCCGGAAATCCAGGCGCTCGAGGTCGCGGAAGATCGGCAGCGTGAGCGGGAAGCGGGCGGGCCCGCGCGGCCCGGCCGCGCGTCGAATGCCGGTCAGGTAGAGCCCCGTCGACGTCGCGGTCCGGCGCGAGCCCGCCCGCTTCACGCGCGCGCGGCGGAGCCTACTGGCGCAGCTCCGGGATCACCCACAGCGGTCGATCGCCGCGGGCCACCCGCTGCACGTTGTCGAAGGCGTTGCGGAAGGCCTTGGCCCAGTTGTCCCACGTGGGCCCCGCCATGTGCGGGGTGAACGTGACGTTCTCGAGCGCGAAGAGCGGATGGTTTGCGAGCGGCGGCTCCTCGACCATGACGTCGAGGCCGGCCGCGGCGATGCGCCCGCTCGTGAGCGCGACGTGGAGCGCGTTCTCGTCCACCACCGGGCCGCGGCAGGTGTTGATCAGCACCGCGTGGGGCTGCATCATCCCGAGCTCGCGCGTGCTGATCAGGTTGCGGGTGACCGCGTTGAGCGGCACGTGCAGCGTGACGATGTCCGCGGTGCGCAGGAGCTCCGGGAAGAGCACGAAGCGCACGCCGAGGGCGTCCTCGGCCTCCTCCGTGAGCCGCGCGATGTCGTAGTACAGGATGCGCATCCCGAAGGCGGCGGCCCGCCGCACGACCTTCTTGCCGATGGTCCCGAGGCCCACGATCCCGAGCGTCTTGCCCTCGAGCTCGTAGAGGCGGTGCGAGGCGAAGTCGCCCACCCGCCACTTGCCGGTCACCACGTTCGCGTGGTGCCAGGAAAGCTTGCGGTAGACCGCGAGCATCAGCATCAGCGTGTGTTCCGCGACCGCCACCGAGTTGGAGCCGCCGTTGTTGGCGATCGGCACGCCGGCCCGCCGCGCCGCCTCGACGTCCAGCCGGTCGTAGCCGGCGCTGATGAGCTGGATCAGCTTGAGCCCCGGCGCCTTCCGGAAGAACTCGGTGTTGAGCTCGGCGCGCGGGAAGCCGACGTAGTATTCCGCGTCGGGGAGCGCGGCCGTGAACTCGGGCGTCCCCGCGTCGACGACGGTCATCTCGAAGCCGGCGGGCACCAGCCCGCGCGCGACGTCGAGCAGCGCCGCCGGGAGCTTTGGAGAGAAGACGATCTTGCTGGCCACGGGAGTCTCCTTTGGCTGGGGGGTGGGGGCCCTCGCTGTCACGCGCGCCAGTATACGGCGTCGGCATGTCTTGCGCAGGCGCGCCCGCCCTTAGGCTGGGAACTCCCCTGCCCAGCCTCGGACCGCGCTTTCTCTGCCGTCTGAGCCGACGGAGAGAAAGTGGCTGAATCGTAACGGATTTCGAGATGGTCCGACGATTGCTCTCTCGGAGCCCACCAATCGAGGGGGAGCGCCACATGAAGCGATACGTGTTGATGCTGGCGTGGGTCCTGTGGGCCCACGAGCTGGCGGCGGTGGGTGAGAAGCTCGTCGATCGCGGCTACACCGCCATCGATTCCTTCGAGACCCGCCAGCAGTGCCACGCCGCGATGGCGGACTATGTCGGGCTCAGGCTCGTTCGCCAGGGCAAGGTCAAGATCGAGTTCACGTGCACCCAGGAGTCGCCTTCGTCCCGGACCAGGACCGCGACCGGCTGAGCCCGCGGCGGGCGCTCAGACGCCGCCGGTCACGTCGATGGTGACGCCGGTGACGAAGTCCGCGTCCGCGGAGGCCAGGAAGCAGATCACCCGCGCCTGATCGGCGGCCTCGGCCACGCGGCGGAGCGGCGTGCGCGCGACCTCCTGCGCCTGCTCGTCCGGGCTGCGCTGCTCCCACCGCGGGCGGATCCGCTCGGTGAGGGTGAGGCTCGGCGCGATCGCGTTGACGGTGACGCCGAACGGCCCGAGCTCGTAGGCCAGCTTCTTGGTGAACGCGATGATCCCGCCCTTGGCGGCGGCGTACGCGCTGCTGCTGCTCGCGCTCAGGCCCCGCCCGGCGACCGAGGAGAGGTTCACGATCTTGCCGCGCCCCTGCCGCTTCATCACCGGGGCCACCGCGTGGCAGCAGAGGAACGTGCCCTCGAGGTTGAAGGCGATGAGACGCTGCCACTCGGCGAAGGTCAGCTCGTCCACCGTGGCCGCGGGGTGCGCGATGACCGTGCTCCCGCCGACCGCGTTGATCAGGATGTCGATCCGACCCAGGTCGCGGACGGTCGCCTCCACGACCCGCCCGACCTGATCGGGATCGAGGGCGTCGGCGACCTGCGGGTGGGCCCGGCCGTCGGCGCGCGCGATCTCGGCCACCGCGGTCTCGAGCCGGCTCTTGTCGGTGTCGACCAGCACGACCGTGCCGCCCTCGGCCGCGATGATCCCGGCCGACGCCCGCCCGATGCCGCTGGCCCCGGCGGTGACGAGGGCGACCTGGCCGCCGAAGCGTGGGCTCACGCGGGGAAACTCACGCGGGGCTAGGCGCCGTTACGGTGAACAGGCGGCGCGGGCTGAGTGATGCTCACCGGCGCGTTGGCCTCGAACGGACTCCAGAGCCCGAGCTCCTTGCCCATCTCGCGCACCGCGGGCAGCACCTCCTGCCCCATCAGCCGGATGCAGGTCGTGGTGTCCTGGTTGCTCACGAAGCCGTCGCTCGCCCAGAAGCCCAGAATGGACGGGCGCGTCTCCTCGAGCAGCCGCTTGATCTTGGGGATGACCGTCTTCGGTGTGCCCGCGATGATCTGTTGGTCGCGGATCTGGTCCTCGAACGAGGCGGCGCGCGGGTTCGAGCCGCGGCCCACCGCGTATTCCACGAAGGCCTTGCGGTAGGACGGCGAGAAGTAGCCCGAGGGGCTCGACCAGACCGGATGCGCCAGGCCGGTGAACTCGCCCTGCATCCACATGAACTGCCGCGCGTTGGCGAGCGCCTTCTCCTCGGTCTCCGCGACGTGGCAGCGCTGCAGGTAACCGCGGTTCTCGGGCCCGCCGGTGTAACCGGCCTCGGCCGCGACCGAGTCGTACAGCTCCCAGATCTTCTTGGTCGCGTCGATCGCGGTGCTGAGCGCGATGTAGGGATAGCGCTGTCGCGCCGCCCAGATGATCGTCTCCTTGCTCAGCACGCCCGGGATCCAGACGCGGGGATGCGGCTTCTGCAGCGGGACCGCCCAGGGGTTCACGACGCGGTGCTGGTAGTGGGTACCCTCGAACCGGAACGGGCCGGCCTCGGTCCAGGCGCGCACGATCAGCTCGTGGGCCTCCTCGAAGCGCTCGCGGTTGTACGCGGGGTTCACCCCGGTGGCGAGCTGCTCCTGCCCGCCGCCGCGCACGAAGCCGGACACGAGGCGCCCGCGCGAGACCATGTCGATCATGGCCAGCTCCTCGGCCAGGCGTACCGGGTTGTCGGCCAGCGGCAGCGGGTTGCCGAGCAGCACGATCTTCACCCGCTTGGTGGTCGCGGCGAGGATCGACGCGAACACGTTGCACTTGGCCTGCATGCAGAACGGCGCGTTGTGATGCTCGTTCAGCATGATGCCGTCGAAGCCGACCTCTTCGGCCAGTCGGTAGTGCTCGAGGTACTCGTTGTAGAGCCGGCTGCCCGCGACCGGATCGAAGTTCTTGTTCGAGAACATCAAGGCGGTGGCGCCGAACTCCCGCCCCTCGTCCGCCGGGTAGGCCGACATCGGCTGTTCCGTGAAGTACATGAGGTGCATGCGGATCCCCCCGGTCAGGACTCGTCGACGAACTGCACGATGAGCTTCGCGAGCGCCTCGGGCTGCTCCATCTCCACGAAGTGACCGGCGCCGTCGATCACGCTGAGCCGGCTCTTCGGCAGCGCGCGGGCGTACTGCTCGCCGCAGACCGCCGGAACGATCCGGTCGCCGCGTCCCCACACGATCAGGGCCGGCGTCTGCACCCCGCCCAGCAGGGGCCCGAGCGTCGGGTTGTACATGTAGGGCTTCCACGCGATGCGGAACGTCATCTCGCGGTTGAGATCCCACTGCTCGAGCTGCGGGGTGGGCGGATCGGCCGAGAACTGCCGCTCGAAGGCCGCCGCGTCCGCGAAGCCGGCGCGGACGTAATCGATGTAGCTGACCAGGGCCTGATCCAGGATCTCCCCCGCCCCGGGCTTGAGCCCCATCGCGCCCACCAGCACAAGGCGACGGAAGGCGCGCGGGCCCATCGTGGCCATCTCCGCGGCGATCCAGCCCCCGAAGCCCAGCCCGACCAGCGAGACCTCGGCCAGACCGCGCCGGGCAAGGAGCGCCTGGTAGGTCACCGCGACGTCACGCACGCTGCGCATCCAGGCGGGACGCTCGGAGCCGTCGTAGCCGGGATGCGAGGGCAGGAGGACCGTGAAGCGCCGGGCGAGCGCCTCGTAGAACGGCAGTTGCTCCGGGGTGCCAACGTCGTGATGGAGGACCAGCAGCGGGGCCCCGCTTCCGGCGCTACGTAGTCTTACGGAGGAGCCGGCAACGGAAACGTCCTCGCTGGTCCACGCGAGAGCGGCGGTGGTGGCACTCATGGCGCGACGCTATCAAATCGAACCGGGGGCCGCAAGCCTGGTCGGACATCGATGACCCGCGCCCGCGC
>DATMMH010000354.1:0-2618 GCA_035569855.1 Candidatus Dormiibacterota bacterium | reverse complement strand
GGGCTCATCTTTACTGAGCTAAACGCGGGAAAACGGCAGGGGACCCTGGGCCAGACCGAGATCCACCAGCACGTCGGACGATCGTGACATAAGACCGCTCACGGTCGCCATGCAGCCATCCTTGTCATGCGGTGGGGGGTGGGACGTCGGCCGTCATTGGGCTGCTCCGGCGGCCGAGCCATCCTCAGCCCAGGACGGGGTTGATGACCGCGAATTGCCAGCCGCAGACCGTCGCAGCCGGCAGCAGGCCCTCGGCGACGGCCCGGGCGAGCGGCGGAAGCCTCTGAGTCGCGCGGGCCGGCATACCGGCGGCAACGACGAGCGCAGTCCCTTGACGCTCGCGGCCAGCGAGCCAGTAGCGGACCCGCGGCTCTGTGCGAAGGTTCCGAAACCACTGCGACCGGTCGCCGCGCGCGGTCCCGACGAAGAGGCACCCGTCGAGGACCGTCCCCATGAGCGGCACGGATGTGCGCCGGCCAGTCGTCGCTCCCGTCGTCTCGAGCACGACCATGCCGGTGGGGAACAGCCCGGGCGCCGCGCAGCCGGCCCGTACGGCAGGCTCCACCAGGGCATTGAGCGAGCGGAAGAACGCGGCCTCAATGTCGTCAGCCCATCGCGTAGTTGCGTCGCTCATTTCGTGCATTTGCCAGCCCTCCCGATCGTCACCCCGGAACTGACCGCGTGAGAGCGTCAGCGTACCACGGGGTCGCTTCCCCCGCCCGAGGCTCCGTAGTACCCTCCCGACGTGGACCCCTTGGCACCGGTGTTCGTCCACGTGACCAGTGGCGATCGGAAACGCGGGCACGCGACGCGTGCGCGCTGGAACGGATCGTAGTTTGACCCGGGCGGCCTGGCAGTTCCGAGCATCGCGACGCAATCCGATCAACGAATCCGCTCGCATGTCTCCACGAGCCGGTCGGGCCTAGCGGGCTTCGCTCGGCGAAGGGTCCCTGCACGCCGGATCGCGAGACCTGCACGACATGAAGGCATTCCTCGAGCGCGAATTCAAGCTCCAGGCTCCGCCAGGCTTCCGGCTCCCCGACCTACCGGGGGATCAACTGCCTCCCCGGGTCTTCACCTCGATCTACTATGACACCGCACACCATCGTCTCGCGCGGCGGGCGATGACGCTGCGATGTCGGAGCGAGCGTCGGCGCCCCCGCTGGCAGCTCAAGCTGCCGCGAGGGGCCGCCCGGCTCGAACTGACGGTACCCGGCGGCGCCGGCGTCCCGCCGGAGGAGCTCACTCGCCTCCTTGTGGCCGCTACGCGAGGTGGAGCGCTCGTGCCCATCGCGACGCTCCGGACGCGGCGCGCGGGCGTGCGGGTGCGCGACCTCGACGGGTCCGTCGTCGAGGTGGTCCTGGACACCGTCGCCGTGCTCGAGCAGGGACGGGTCGTGCGGCGCTTCCGTGAGATCGAGGGCGAGCTCCTGACCGGGGATGAGGCGATCCTCGAGCGGATTCGGCCGGTGCTTCGCGCGGCAGGGGCCGTGGACGGCGATGGTCGGGCCAAGGTGTTCCAGGCGCTCGGGATCGAACCTCCCCCCGTCACGACTCCCGATGCATCGTCCGCGGCCCTCGACCACGTCCGAGCGATGCTCCAGGCGCAAGTCGACTCAGTGCTCATCCACGATCCCGGCGTGCGGCTCGGTACGGAGCCCGAGGAGCTGCACCAAATGCGGGTGGCGGTACGGCGGCTTCGGGCGATCCTGCGCGCGACCGGGCCGATGTTTGAGCGCGAATGGGTCGAGAGCCTCCGCGAAGAGCTGGCCTGGCTGGGTGACGCGCTGGGTTCTGTCCGGGACCTCGATGTCCTGCATGAGTACCTCCGCCAGGAGATCACCGCGACTGATCCTGCCGAGCGACGGGCCGGCCGGCGACTGCTCCGCCGTCTCGAAGCGGAGCGCACCCACGCGCGCACCGAGCTGATGCAGGCGCTGGGCGATGCGCGGTATTTCGCCCTTCTGGATCGCCTGGAGGGCGCCATCGAGCAGCCGAAGGTCGTGGAGTCCGACTTCCCACTTCGGGAGGTCGCGGCGCGCGAGTTCAAGAAGCTGCGCAAGGCAGTGGAGGCGCTCCCGGGTGTGCCGAGCGACGAGACCCTTCACGAGATCCGCATCAAGGGAAAGCGGGCGCGCTACGCGGCCGAACTCGTGCGGACCATGGCCGGCAAGCCCGCCGAGCGCTTCATCGCGAAAGTGAAGGAGTTGCAGGATGTCCTTGGAGAGCACCAGGACGCGCTCGTGGCCGAGGCGCGGATCCGGGCTCTCGCGGGCGGGCTGGGCGGGGGTCGCACGAACTTCATGGCCGGCCGGTTGGTGGAGCGTCAGCGTGCGCGGCGCGACGCCGCCCGGGCCGCTTTCGCCGCTCTCTGGCCCAAGCTTGCGCGGCGGGGGGAAAAGGCCTGGCGTAAGGGTTGGGCCGACACGGCCCGCACGACCCCGTAGTTGCCGGTCCTGGACCCAGGAGCCTCCTGTGCGCTAGGTCGATTCTACCGACCAAGTTCCGGCGTTACTTCTCTTACCGTTCGATCTGGAGTCCAAGTCCCAGGTTCCCGGGGAATGTCTCGCGAGAGTATCAGCTCTTGAGACTCAAGCTGCCGCGAGGAACGCGCGGCA
>DATMMH010000353.1:0-6018 GCA_035569855.1 Candidatus Dormiibacterota bacterium | reverse complement strand
ATGGCACGTCCTGGGCCACCAGGATCGAGCCCGCGCCGCCGTCCTGGACCACCGTGAAGAGTCCGGAGGAGCGCGTGACCCGGGTGGTGGTGTCCTCCACCGCGAGCCCGCCGCGCCCGCGGGTGCGCACGTCGCCCCGGCGCTCTTCCACGATCACCCCACCCTGCCCCTGCACCCCCTGCCGGCTCCCCTGCGTCTGCTGCTTGAACTCGAGCACCACCTTCACCTGCCGCGAGCTCTGCGCCCCCGAGGGGACGGGCGTTGCCACCGCGCCCAGGAGGACGAGCGCGAGCAATCGCGTCGAGCCACGCGCGGGCCGACCGCGCACGCGCCTACCCGGGGATCTGCGCCTCTTCCGGGAGGCGATCCCATTGCGGGTTCCACGGGGGCAGCGTGAGCCCGACCGCGCCCGCCTTCTCGGCAACCTCGCGGGCGAAGGTCTGGCGCACCTCGTCGTTGTCGCGCAGCTTGAGCCGGTACTTGCGGTAGAGCACGTTCTTGGGCGAGCCGGGCCGCCCGAAGATGTTCATGGTGCGGATGTACCACTTGCCGAGCGTGGCCTGGGCCTCGTCGCGGGTCTTCGGATCCTCGGCGAGCCGCTTCACCCAGAACTCCCCATGACGGATGTGGAACTTCTCCTCCTTGAAGATGCCCTCGATGGCGCGCACCCAGGGCCCGTAGGAGCAGGCCCGGACGTCCTCGAGCTGATGGCCCGCGCCGCGATCCATGCAGAAGTTGAAGAACACGAAGTCGGCCCACGTGTCGATCGGGTAGTAGAAGATGTTGACCCGCTTGTCCGCGGTGATCCGCGCGGTGCCGATGTCGGCGTCGGCGTCCACCCGCATGGTGAAGGCCTCGTCGTGGGCCTGCACGTGGCCGTCCACGTCCACCCCCAGGTCGGCGAGGAGCCCGTACATGACGGTCGAGTGGCGGAGCTCGTCCTTCACGATCTGGGCGACCACGTGCTTTTCCTCGACGCCGGGCGCCTTCGTGATCCACGGCACGTAGCCGTAGCCGCCGGCCAGCTCGGAGTCGGCCTGCATGGTCATGAGGTGAATCAGATTCTTGCGGTAGTCCTCGGTCATCTCGTCGGGGGACTCGATGCGCTCCCCCGCGTCGATGCGGGCCTGCAGTCGGGCTGCGTCGCGTTCGGCCATGACTATCTCCTTTCCACGACCCGCACCGCCTTGCCTTCGCTGCGCGGGATGGTCTTCGGGGCCACCACGATGATCTCCGGATTGAGCCCGAGATGCCCGCGGAGGCATTGGGCTACCTGCGCCGAGAGCGCCGCGATCTCCGGGCGGCTCGGTACGAAGCCACCCCATTCCCGCACGAGCCGCTCGGCGGGCTCCACCTGCACCGCCAGCGTCGGGAAGGCGGCGCGCCGGTCCACCAGGAGCTGGTAGTGCGGGGCCAGATCCTCCACCGTGAGCAGCGCGGCCTCGAGCTGCGACGGATAGACGTTGACGCCCTTGATGATCAGCATGTCGTCGGTGCGCCCCTTGATGCGGGCCATGCGCACCGTGGTGCGGCCGCAGCGGCAGGGCTCGGGATCGAGCCGCGTGACGTCACCGGTGCGGTAGCGGATCACCGGTAGGGCCTCCTTGGTGAGCGAGGTCAGCACGAGCTCACCCTCCTCGCCGGGCCCGAGCGGCGCGCCGGTCTGCGGATCCACGATCTCGGGCAGGAAGTGGTCCTCGCTGACGTGCAGGCCGTCGCGCGCCTCCGCGCACTCGCTCGCCACCCCGGGCCCGATGACCTCGCTGAGCCCGTAGAAGTCGACCGCCGCGCAGCCCCACAGGGCCTCGAGCTGACGTCGCATCGCGTCCGTCCACGGCTCGGCGCCGAACATCCCGTAGCGGAGACCGAGCGCCCGCGGGTCCCCGCCCTGCTCCTTCAGGGTCTCGCCGATATAGAGCGCGAAGGACGGCGTGCAGGCCAGCCCGTGCGGCCGGAAGTCCTGCAGCAACAGGATCTGCCGCAAGGTGTTGCCGGAGGAGACCGGCACCACGGTGAGGCCCATGTGCTCGGCGCCGTCGTGGAAGCCGAGGCCGCCGGTGAAGAGGCCGTAGCCGTACGCGATCTGGATGAGCTGGCCGGGCTCGGCCCCCGCCGCGGCCAGCGCGCGCGCCATCACCTCGCGCCACACCAGGAGGTCGTGGCGGGTGTAGCCCACCACGGTGGGCTTGCCCTTGGTGCCGGAGGAGGCGTGGATGCGCGCCACCTGCTCGCGCGGCACCGCGAAGAGGCCGAACGGGTAGTGCTGTCGCAGGTGATCCTTCACCGTGAACGGCAGGGTCTCGAGGCGGTCCACGTCCACCCGCGCGTCGTCCACCTTGGCGGCGGCGAGCGCGTCGCGATAGAACGGCACGCGGGCCCGGGCCCACGCGACGGTGGCGCGCAGTCGCTCGGTCTGGAGCGCGCGGCGCGTGGCGCGCGGGGCGGTCTCGGCCTCGCGGTTCCAGATCATGGACTCAGCTTACCGCGACCCGACGCACGAGCCAGGCCTGGCGCTCGAGAAAGCGGGCCATGGTCTCGAGCGTGCGCGGATCGGCGGAGGCGTCGAGGCTGATGCGATCGGGCAGGACGTAGCGCACCTCGGGATAGGACACGAGCACGCGCAGGAGCGTGCGTACCCGCGGGTCCCAGGCGAGCAGGCCCTGATGCCCGGGCCCAGCCGCGTGCGGGTCCCACTCGGTCTGAAGCCCGACCCGCAGCGTGCGCCCGAGCGGGTGGATCGCCACGTCAGCGCCCCCGCGCCAGGAGCGCCTCGTAGTGCGCCACCATCGCCTCGATCTGCCGCTGGGCGGAGAAGCGCGACTCGGCGAGCCGCCGCCCCGCCTGCCCCATCGCGGCCCGTCGCTCCGCGTCGAGGAGCAGCCCGATCGCCGCGTCGGCCATCTCCCCGGACTCCGCCTTGGTCAACAACCCGGTCTCGCCGTCGCTCACGACCTCGTCCACTCCGGACGCCCGGACCGCCACCGCGGGCAGCGCGCAGGCATGGGCCTCGGCCAGCACGAGCCCCTGCGTCTCGGTCTCGGAGGCGAAGAGAAACAGATCCGCGGCGCGGTAGTAGTCGGGGAGCGCCTCGCGAGCCAGTCCGCCGTGGAAGACGATGCGGTGGCTCGCGCGCCCGGTGCCCGCCCGCTCGGCGAGCGCGCGCGCGTGGCTGCCCTTGCCGACCAGGTGGAGCGTGGCGCCGGACACCGCGGCCGCGATCGATTCGAAGGCGTCGAGCACGCGCTCGAGGCTCTTCTCCCGGTCGAGCCGGCCCGCGTAGAGGCAGATCAGCCCGTCCGGGGGCAGGCCGAGACGTCGCCGCGCCCGTTCCCGGCTGCCCGGGCGGAACACGCTCAGATCCACGCCGGTCGGGATCACCGCGATCGGAGCGCGGACGCCGCGGGCCCGCAGGGTGTCGGCCACGTGGGCCGACGGCGCCACGATCAGGTCCGCCGAGTCGGCGAAGCGGCAGGCGAGCCTCACCGCGAGGCCCCGCACGAGGCGCTGGGGCAGCGGGACGTAGTGGGCGTACTTCTCGTAGCGCGTATGGTAGGTGAAGACCAGCGGTCGCCGCTGGCGTCGCGCCAGGCGCCGGCCGGTCACCCCGAGCAGGAACGGATGGTGGACGTGGACGACGTCGAGCTCGAGACCTCGGGCCAGCCGGGCGAGCCGCTTCGAGACCGGCAGCGGCAGCGAGAAGCCGGGATAGGTCGGCGCGGGAACCGACGGGTAGCGGAAGACGAACGGCGGATCTCGATGCGGCTGCTGCGAAGCGGGGGCGAAGACCCAGCTGCGGTGGCCGAGCGCCTCAAGCCCGAGGCGCAGGGTCTCGACCGCGGTGGTGACCCCGCCGCGGAACGGCAGGTAGTTGTTGGTGAACAGCCCGACCCGCATCCACTACTCGTCCGGGTTCTTCGGGTCCTTGCCGCGCTCGATCCGGTCGAAGTCGCCCGGCTTCAGCGACTCGAGCCATTCCTTGATCTTGGCCTGATCGTCACCCTTGCCGGTGCCGATCTCGGTCTCCTTCGCGACCTCCACGGTGCGCGCCTTGTGCACGACCTCTTCCTCCACGAAGATCGGAGCGCCGACCCTCAGGGCCAGCGCGATGGCGTCGGAGGGCCGCGAGTCCACCGTGATGTCGGCGCTGCCCAGGCGCAGGTGGATGACCGCGAAGAAGGTGTTGTCGCGCAAGTCGTTGACCACGATCTTCTGCACCTGCGCCTCGAGCGCTTCCAGGATGTTCTTGATCAGATCGTGGGTCATCGGTCGCGGCGTGGAGATCTTCTCGAGCTCGAGCGCGATGGCGTTGGCCTCGAAGAGACCCACCCAGATGGGCAGGGAGCGCTTCTCCTCCTCGTCGCGGAGGATGATCATGGGCATGTTGGAGAGCGGATCGAGCGCCAGCCCCTTGACTTTCATCTCCAGCCACATGGTGCGCCTCCTCTAGGCCTCTCGCGCGGGAGCGACGTGATCCACCGGAACCCGGTCGGACACGATCTCGCCGCGCAGGCTGTGGGGCAGGACGCGGACGATGCGCATCGGCACCACCCGCCCCCGCAGATCACGACCTGCGGCATCGAAGTTCACGACTCGGTTGCAGCGGGTGCGGCCGGTCGCTTCGGCCGCGTTCTTGCGCGAGACGCCGTCCACGAGGACCGGCATCGTGGTCCCTTCGAGCCGCTGGCTGCGGGCCGCGCCGACCCGGACCGTGACCTCCAGCAGCCGGCGGTTACGCTCGGCCTTGACCTCTTCCGGCACCTGATCCGCCATCTCGGCCGCGGGCGTGCCCGGCCGGCGCGAGTAGCGGAAGGCGAACACGTTGTCGTAGCCCACCCGCTCCACCATCTCCACCGTCTGCGCGAAGTCCTCCTCGCTCTCGCCGGGGAAGCCCACGATGAGGTCGGTGGAGAGCGCCACGTCCGGTATCGTCTCCCGCAGCTCGGCGATCAGCTCCAGGTAGCGGGCGCGGGTATAGCCACGGTTCATCCGCTCGAGCACGCGGTCGGAGCCGGACTGCAGCGGCAGGTGCAGGTACTCGCAGACCTTGGGCACGTCGCGGATGGCGCGGATCAAGCGGGGGGTGAGGTTGTAGGGATTCGAGGTCGTGAAGCGGATGCGCTCGATGCCGTCGATGTCGTCGATCCGCTCCAGCAGCGCGGCCAGGTCCGTCGGCGGGGTCAGGTCGCGCCCGTAGGCATTGACCGTCTGCCCGAGCAGAGTCACCTCGCGGCAGCCGGCGGCGGCCAGACCGCGAATCTCCTCGACGAGGACCTCGGGGGCGTGGCTGCGCTCTCGCCCTCGGGTGGCCGGCACGACGCAGAAGGTGCAATACTTCTCGCAGTCCTCCATCACCGTGACGAAGGCCTTGAGCCGATCGCCGCCCTCCGGCCGCGCGGTGATCTTGACCAGCGGGCTCTCCCCGGTCTCCAGCACCGGGCTGCGCCCGTGCCGAACCCGCTCGACCAGCTCGGCCACCCGCGCGATGGCGGGCGAGCCGAACACCAGGTCAACGTACGGAGCGCGCTCCTGGATGCGCCCCTTCTGCAGCTGAGCCATGCAGCCCATGACCCCGATGATCAGCTCGGGTCGCTCGCGCTTGAGGTGCTTCAGCGCCCCCAGCTGCGAGTACACCTTGTCCTCCGCCTTCTCTCGGATGGAGCAGGTGTTGAGCAGGATGAGGTCGGCGTCTTCTGGGCGATCGGTCAGCTCGTACCGCTCCTGCCTGAGCAACCCGGCTACGCGCTCGGAGTCGTACTCGTTCATCTGGCAGCCGTAGGTGATCAGGTGGAGCTTGGACATCAGAGTGAGATTTTCTTCATGAACGGTCAGGACTTACGGTAGCATCCGCCCCTCGGCATGTCAAACCCCGGGGGTGGATCAGACGGTCTCCTCGAACACCCCGATGCGCCGGAACTTCTCCTGCCGATCGTCGATCAGCTCGGCCTCGGACTTGGACTTGAGCTGCCAGAGCTGATCCCGCAGGGCCGCGCGCAGGCTGGCCGCGGTGGCGTCCCAGCT
>DATMMH010000352.1:0-3308 GCA_035569855.1 Candidatus Dormiibacterota bacterium | reverse complement strand
TGGACAACGCGGTGCAGAACGCGGCGGGCACCAAGAAGGTGACCGGCTTCAAGCTCCACCCCTCGTTCTACCTCTTCTTCGACAAGATCTCCGTCGCGCCGTAGCCCGGCCGTCGCCACCGCGCCGGCTCCCGGCTTCCCGGGGGGCCGGCGCGCCGGGGCCGCTACCGGCGCCGCTCCAGCTCGAGGTCGGTGCGCCGCAGGTGCTCGATCTGCGATTTGAGTCGCACGGTCTCGTCCTCGCGGGCCAGCAGATCGGCGAGCACCGCGCGCCAGGCCCGTGCCTCCGCGTCCCAGCGGCTCTATGGATACTCGGCGAGCAGGCGCGTGAAGGTCGCGAGCGCCGCGCGGTAATTGCGGAGGCCGCTCGCCGGATCGGCCTGCATGCGGCCCAGCCCGTGGAGCGCGTCGGCGCTCGCCGGATCCCCGCCGTAGTCGCGCAGTACTCGCTCGTAGAGCGCGAAGGCCGCGCTCGACTGGCCGTTCGCGGCCAGCTCGTCCGCGCGCGCCACCAGCCCCGTGGCGACCGACGGACCCGGCTCCCGCGGAACCGTGCTGCACGCACTGGCGAGCAGGAGGAGCAGCGGGACCGCGAGGGATTGCGCCCGGCTCATGACGGAGCCGGCGCTCGTGGAAGCGTCACCGTGAAGCAGGTGCCTCGGCCGGGCTCGGACTCCACGCCGACCGTGCCGCCGTGGGCCTCGACCAGACCCTTCACCACCGCGAGGCCGAGGCCGGTGCCCTGGCGGCGACCGTGGGCCTGTCGGTACGGCTCGAAGATCGACGGCAGCGCCTCGGCCGGGATGCCGACGCCGCTGTCCTCCACGCGGAGCTCCAACCGGCCGGCCGCCTCGGCGAGGCGGAGCCGGATCGAGCCGCCGGCCGGCGTGAACGCGACCGCGTTGCCGAGCAGATTGACGACGACGCGCACGAGGCTGGCGTCCTCGCCCAGCACGGTGAACTCGCCGCCCTCGGCGGCCAGGTCCACCCGCACCCGCTTCTCCTCGGCGAGCGGCCGCAGCTCGTCCATGGCACGGACCACCGTCTTCAGGACGTCGACCGGCTTCAGGTCGAGCGGCACCACCTCCGCGCGCAGCCGGGTGAAGTCCAGGATCTGGTTGACCATGCTCAGCATCCGGTCCGCGCTCACGTCGATGAGGTGGGCGAAGCGGGCCTGCTTGGCGTCGCCCGAGCTCTGGGCGCGCTCCTGCAGGCTCTCCGCGGCCAGGCGGATCGAGGCCAACGGATTCCGGAGGTCGTGGGAGATGTGCGAGAAGAACTCTTCTTTCAGCCGCTCCACCTCGCGCAGGCGCTCCGCCATGCGATTGAACGATCGGGCGAGATCGCTGATCTCGTCGCCGCCGCGGACGGGCAGCGGCTCGGGCCACGTGCCCGAGGCCAGTCCGGCGGAGGCGACCGAGAGACGCTCGAGCCGGCGCGTCATCCGGAAGGCGAGCCCGGCGCTGGCCGCGAGCGCCAGCGTGAGCCCCGTCAGCAGGGCCACGGTCACCGCGCGCCACGTTCGGACCTCGAGCGCCTCGGCCTGTGCCTGGGAGCGCGCGAACGCCTGCTCGGTGGCGGCGGTCATGTCGGCCAACGCGGTCTCCATGCGCTGCGCCGCCTCGCGGGCCGGACCTTCCGCGAGGCGTAGCGCCGCCGCGGCCTGCGCGGCCGCGACCAGCCGGCGCTCTTCCTCGACCCGGCCCCGGTAGCTCTCGAAGGCGGCGAGCGCCTCCCCGTGCGCCGCCCGTTCCTCGGTGGCCTGCAGACGGCCGCCCAGCTCGCGGAGCTCCAGCGCGGTCTGGGCCGCCCGCTCGTCCCAGGCGGTCGCGTAGCGCCGATCCCTGAGGACCAGCGCGCGGGTCTCGAGCCGCACCAGGCTCTGGATGGATTCGCGCAGCGCGCTCTCGGCCCGGAGCGCGGGCACCGAGCGGGTGGCGATCTGCCGGCTGACGGTCACGAGCCGCTTGACCGTGAGCAGGCTCCAGACCACCGTCCCGCAGAGGACCAGGACGACGAGAGCGGAGACGAGGAAGATCTTGGTGGCGAGCCGCACGGGTCGCTAGGAGGGCGCGGAGGCGGTCAACAACACACTCACCATCTGCCGGATGACGCGGAGCGGGAAGGGCTTCTCGAGGATGGGGTCGGTGGTGCCCCGAAGGAACTCGGCGTGCTCGGCCGCGTTGCCGGTCATGAAGATCACCCGGGGCAGTTTGGTGGCGAAGCGCACCGGGAAGTGGTGACGCGTCCGCAAGGTCTCGTAGAGCTTCGGGCCGTCCACGTCGGGCATCCGGAGGTCGCTCAGCACCAGGTCGTAGGACTGCTGATCGAGGAGGTCGAGGGCTTCCCGGCCGTCCCGGGCACCGACCACCTCATGGCCGTCCCGGGCCAGGGCGGTCGTCAGCACCTCGCGGATGCCGTCGTCGTCGTCGACGACGAGGATGCGGCGCACAGGGCGGGCGTCAGGCATACCGTTGAGGTATGCACCAGGGGTGCCAGCAGTTTTTGCCTGCTATAACGCTGGTTTATGGGACGAAAAGAGCGACCGAGTTACCAAACGCGCTTGATCCGGCGACAAGCCGTGTCAGTCACTCGACCGAGGCGACCTGGGCGAAGAGCAGATCGCGATCCCGCTGGGGGACGGGATAGCCCTCGTAGCCGGTCACGGTGCGGACCCGGGCCAGGGTCCGGGCCTCGTCGTCGTAGAACCGCGCGATCGCCCGGATGGCCTCGTGGGTCTCGGCCCGGCGCGCCCGGGCCCCGGCGTGCTCGACCAGGCGCACGGCCAAGGCCTCCAGCCCCTCGCGCGAGGCGCCACGCAGCAGGCGCCCCCACGTCTCCGCGCTCCCCCCGGGCAGACGCCGGAACCCGCGAACGGTGGAGTACCGCGCGGCACCCAGGCGCCGGCACCGGTGCCGCGGCACGGGGTGGCCCACGTAGCGTAGCAACGCCATCAGCGAGTGGAAGGCCTCGCCTGTCACTGCGCGAGAGCGGAAGGCGCCGTGGAAGGCGAACGCGGGGAAGGCCTCGGGCGAGGTGGTCAGGCAGAAATAGACCTCGTCGCCGTCCACCGCAATGCCGACGAAGGGGTACAGGAAGGAGAAGGCCGTCGCCACGTTCCTCGGCGGCCGCAGCGTCTGGATCAACCGGATCTCGGCGAGGGTGGCAGCGAGCGGCGACTCCAGCACCTCCCAGGTGATCCGCGCCGCCGCCTTCACCAGGGCTCGGCGCTTGCGCTCCTTCCGGCGCCGCCCGCTGAGCCGGTACTGCCCGAGCCGCCGCCGCAGGTTCGCGGCCTTGCCCACGTAG
>DATMMH010000351.1:0-2702 GCA_035569855.1 Candidatus Dormiibacterota bacterium | reverse complement strand
CACGAGCAACAGGACCGCAACGGAATGGCGCCAGGGCAGCATCGGGAATCGATGCATAGGCTCGACCGACTCGATGATGTGCGTGTCGGCGTAGAAGATCCGGTACCCTGCGCGCGACATACGGGCCTCCTTCAGGGCCGCGTGATCACGTCGACCAGCGCGGGGCGGCCCTCGTCCTTGACCACACGCAGGGCGCGGCGCAGGGCGGGCCCAACCGCATCGGCGGTGTCGATCGGACCCTCGGCCCAGACGCCGAAGCCCTGCGCGATCCGCGCGAAATCGGGCGCCGGGTCGTCGATACGGATGCCCACGACCTTCCGCTCGATCGGCCGCCCCCGCGCCTTCGCGACCGCTTCCTGGTGCGCCTCGTCGTTGCCGTAGGTCCGGTTGTTGAACATCACGGTCAGCAGCGGCAGGCGGTGGTGGGCGGCCGTGTAGAGTGCACTGACCACGTAGAGGAGGTCGCCGTCGGCCTGGAGGTTGACGCAGACCTTGCCCGATCCCCGATGCGCGAGCGCGACGCCGAGGGCCGCGGGCAGGCCGTAGCCGAGGCCGGCGCCGCCGCTGCCGCCGTAGCTGCGCTCGGGCCGCCAGTCCCAGAGCCGACGGGCCCACCCCTTACCCGTTCCGTTGGCCAGCGCCCAGTCCTCGCCCTTGATAACCTCCCATACCTCGGCGGCGAGGACCGAGGGTGCCACCGGCCGGGCGGAGCGCTCGAGGGTGACGACATCTCGCGCCTCGGCGCGGAGGGCGGCGTGGCGGGCACCGATCCGCTCGGCGCGCACGCGCCGGTCGGCCGCGACCCGATCCCGCTTGAGCCGTTCCTCCACGGCCGTCACCAGCGCGGGCAGCACAAGGCCAGCGTCGGCGGCGATCGGCAGGTCCACCGGAGCCAACGACTGGAACGTGTGGGCCCAGCTCCGAAATGCGTAGTCGTCGAGTGAGATCGCGATGATCTGGGTACGCTCGTTGAGCAAGCGCACCTCCCGCGTGGTCCGGTCCGTCTCGCCGAGAACGGTGAGGAAGCTCGACACGTCGAGGCCCAGTACAACGTCGGCATCCCGGATGGCTTCGTCCCGCGCATCGGTCATGTCGAGCGGGTGATCGGCGGGGACGCTCGGGCGACCCTGCGACTCGGCGGCGAGGTCGATGAGCGGCGCGGCGAGCAGCTCGGCGAGCCGACCGAGCGGTCCTGTCGCCTCTGGCCGGCGCCCTAGCGACTCCACGACGATCACCGGGGAGCGCGCCTCGGCCAGACGGCGCGCGGCCTCGTCGAGCGCGCGCGGATCGGCGTGGGGACCTGCCGCGGGCTGGAAGCGCCCGGCGTCGGGCAGCACGATCGGACGATCGAGCGCCTGCTCTTGCAGGCCGGCGTCGAGACAGAGATAGACGGGCCCCGTGGGCTCCGTGCAGGCGACGCGCCACGCGCGCAGGAACGCCTCCGGCATGGCGGCTATGCTGGCCGGCTGGTCGTCGAGCTTGACGTAGTCGCGCACCTGGGTCCCCTGCACGAGCGCGGTATGGATCCAGTCGATCCAGGGCCGACGGCGCGTGGCGTCCATGGGGCCGGTGGCGCCCAGCACCAGGACCGGGGCCCGGTCGCAGAACGCGTTGAAGATCGCCATGCTCGCGTGCTGCAGGCCTACGATGTCGTGCACGACCGCGGCCATCGGCGCGCCCCGGGCCTTGGCGTAGCCGTGGGCCATTGCCACGGCAATCTCTTCATGCGTGGTCAGGACAAGCTCGGGTGCCCGATTGCCGCCGTAGTTGACGAGCGAGTCGTGTAGCCCACGGTAGGTCGCGCCCGGATTGAGCGCGACGTATTGGATGCCGACGGCGCGCAACAGATCGACGACGAGATCGGAGCCGTAAGCGGGTGCCGTTGGCACAGCGGGCGGCCCGGCAGCTAGGGTTCGAGAACCAGCGGAGCGGCCCGATCGCTCACGCCGAGCACCGACTCGGCCAGCACCGAGTGGAACGTCCCGTCGCGGCCAGGCGCCACCAAGTGCTCGGCATCGCGCGCCATCACCGCCCGCCGGGCCACGGCGACCGGCACGGCGGCCAGGAGCAGGACGCCCACAGAGTGGGCTTCGCTCTCGTCAGCGTGCGCATCGGAGCGTTTTCGCACCTCTCTCTTGCCCATCACCAGTGGACGACACCCCAGGTTCTCGGATCGTGCCGCGGGCCGAGCGCAAATTCGCCTGGCTCGGGCACCTGCCAGGGTGATCCTCCATCTTCGACCGAGGCCACGTCAAGGGCGGAGTCATCCGCTGCCGTCCCCCGCGTGTCGGTCAGGGAATGTTCGGGACCCAGACGGAGTCGACGATGCCGCGTAGAATTTCTAGGTGCTCGCGGCTTGCCGCGCGATCGGTGCCGGTGACCAGCAGGACGCGGGCCGGAGAGGCCGTCGAGATATCGAGCGCGTAGATCGGTCCCTTCGTCCGCGTCTCGGTCGTGTTGGGTTGACCCTCGCCGCCGTTCAAGATCGTCTCTTCCGCAAGGTAGAGCTCGAGCCCGGATCGGCCCAAGGTGGTCGTGAAGGGCGCCACGGCGAGCACCGTGGGGCACGAGACCGAGCTGTCCGGCCCGTCGGCGGCGCACTGGCGCTGGGCAAGACCGACGGCGCGGCGAAGTATGGTCGCCGTGTCCTCGGGCGGCGCGGTCAACTCCTCCACCCTGACGCTGGCGGACCAGTCCCGCCC
>DATMMH010000350.1:0-12761 GCA_035569855.1 Candidatus Dormiibacterota bacterium | reverse complement strand
TGATCGCGGCCACCCCCGCGTCGATGTCGAAGTAGTCCTTGCCGAAGATCTTCGAGACCATGAACAGGAAATTGATGCCGAGGGTGTTGCCGATCACGTAGGTGGCGCGCTTGCCCACGTAGGCCTCGTCCCAGAAGTCCTTCCAGGAAGTCGGCTTCCTGAGCCCCATGTCGGTGCGGTAGGCGAGCCCGATGCGGCCCCAGAACATGGCGAGGCTCGTGTCGCCGATCAAGGCCTTCGGGTAGAGGTTCTTGATGTTGGGGGCGAGCGTCTCGTTGCGCTTGTCGAAGAAGCCGCGCTCGCGCGGGATCGGGAAGGCCGGCTCGTTGCCGAAGACCACGTCGTACGGCGGGTTGTCGGGACCGGAGGCCAGGAGCTTGGCCACCCACTCGGTGGTGATGCCGGTGACGATCTCGACCTTCACCCCGTGCTTCTTCTCGAAGGGCTCGACGAGGGCCTTCTTCATCACGTCGGACCAGCGGCCGCCGTAGCCGGTGACGACGAGGGTCGTCTGCTGGGCGTCCGCGCGCGGAACCGGGACGAGGGTGGTGGCGAGGATCGCGAGCAGGACAACCGTCAGACGCGCTCTCATGGTGAGGCCTCCGCTGGGGTTTTGGCGTGTACTTGTCTCACGAACGCGGGCGCTGATCAAGGAGGATCGGCCCGCCGCGTCTGATCTTGACACGAGCCGCCGACGGGACAACAATCGCCCACGCAGCCGAGCCTCAGCTGGCCGCGCCGTATCGTCGTCGGGCCGAGCGCCCGGGAAAGGTTCCTGCCCATGCGTACCACGACACGCCTCCGCCAGATGCTCGAGGCCCCCGGTATCATCGTCGCGCCGGGCGCCTACGATGGGTTCTCCGCGCGCCTGATCGAAGCCGCCGGTTTCTCGGCGGTGTACATGACCGGTGCGGGGACGGCGGCCTCGCACCTGGGCCAGCCCGATCTGGGCCTGGCCACACTCACCGAGATGGCCAATCACGCGGGGCATCTCGCCTCGTGCGTCTCGCTGCCCGTGATCGCGGACGCCGACACCGGCTACGGCAACGTGCTCAACGTGGTGCGGACGGTGCGGGAGTACGAGAAGGCGGGGGTGGCGGGGCTGCACATCGAGGACCAGGTGGCGCCCAAGAAGTGCGGGCACATCGCGGGCAAGCAGGTGATCCCGACCGAGGAGTTCTGCGACAAGATCCGCGCGGCGGCCGAGTACCGCACCGACCCGGACTTCGTCATCATCGCGCGCACCGACGCCCGCGCGGTCACCTCGCTCGACGACGCCATCGACCGCGGCAACCGCTACGCGGCGGCGGGCGCCGACGTCATCTTCTTCGAGGCGCCCCAGAGCGAGGACGAGATCCGGCGGGTCGCGCGCGAGATCAAGGCCCCGCTGCTCGCCAACATGGTCATCGGCGGCAAGACCCCCGCGGTGAAGGTCTCCGAGCTCGAGCGCCTGGGCTTCAAGATGGTCATCTTCCCGGCGGTGTGCATGGCGGCGGCGGTGCCCGCGATGGAGCGCTCGCTCGCCTATCTGAAGGAGCACGGCACCGACTGGCAGCCCGGCCCGGTGCTGAGCCCGATGGACATCTTCCGCCGGGTCGGGTTCGACTGGTGGCACGCGATCGAGGAGAAGTTCGCGGGCCGGTGATGACGTCGCCGCCCCGGACGATGTTCGAGAAGATCTGGAGCCGCCACGTGGTGGCGGAGGGCCCCGGGGGGCAGGCGCTGCTCTACGTGGACCGCCACCTGCTGCACGAGGGCTCCACCCATGCCTTCGGACGGCTCGAGCAGAAAGGCCGCGCGGTGCGTCGGCCGGAGGCGTGCGTGGCCACCGCGGACCACTACGTACCGACCGCCCCCGGGGCCGGCCCGATCGAGGACCCCGAGGTGCGCCGGATGGTCGCGGATCTCGACCGCCACACCGGCCGCCTCGGCATCACCTTCTTCGGCCGCGGCGAGCCGCGCCAGGGCATCGTGCACGTGATCGGTCCCGAGCAGGGCGTGACCCAGCCGGGCATCCTGCTCGTGTGCGGCGACTCGCACACCGCGACCCACGGAGCCTTCGGCGCGCTCGCCTTCGGGGTGGGCTCCACCGAGGTCGAGCACGTGCTGGCCACCCAGTGCCTCTGGCAGCGCAAGCCGCGGGTCATGCGCATCACGGTGGTGGGTCCGCGCCCGTTCGGGGTGATGGCCAAGGACGTGATCCTCTCGATCATCGCGACGATCGGGGCGGGCGGGGGCGTGGGCCACGCCATCGAGTACGCCGGATCCACCATCCGCGCGATGTCCATGGACGAGCGCATGACCGTCTGCAACATGTCCATCGAGGCGGGCGCGCGCGCCGGCATGGTGGCCCCCGACGAGACCACGTGGGCATATATCGAGGGCCGCCCGTTCGCGCCGCGCGGCGAGATGTGGGACCGCGCGCTCGCGTACTGGAAGACGGTGCCGTCGGGCCCGGACGCGGTCTTCGATCGCGAGGTCGCGCTGGACGCGACCCGGATCGCGCCCACGATCACGTGGGGCACGAGCCCGCAGGACGCCCTGCCGATCACCGAGCGCGTCCCGGACCCGGCCTCGGTCGGCGACCCCGCGCGCCGCGCCGGCATGGAGCGCGCGCTGGCCTACATGGGGCTGACCCCGGGCGCCCCGCTCGCGGGCACCGCGGTGAGCCGGGTCTTCATCGGCTCGTGCACGAACAGCCGGCTCGAGGACCTGCGCGCGGCCGCGGCGGTGGCCCGGGGGCGGCGGGCGATGGTGCCCGCGTGGGTGGTGCCGGGCTCGGGCCCGATCAAGCGCGCGGCCGAGGCCGAGGGGCTCGACCGTATCTTCGCGGAGGCCGGCTTCGAGTGGCGCGAGCCCGGCTGCTCGATGTGCGTCGGCATGAACGGCGACACCGCCGCGGCGGGCGAGCGCGTGGCCAGCACCTCCAATCGCAACTTCGAGGGTCGGCAGGGCAAGGGAGCGCGCACGCACCTCATGAGCCCCGCGATGGCCGCGGCCGCCGCGGTCACCGGGCGGCTCACCGACGTGAGGACCCTCGGCGGCCCCGCCTGACCATGGAGCCCTTCGTCCGACTCACCGCGGTGGCGGCGCCGATCGACCTGGCCAACGTCGATACCGACCGCATCATCCCGGCGCGCTTCCTGCGGCGTCCGCGCGAGACGGGCTACGGGTCGGTCCTCTTCCACGACGTGCGCTTCGACGCCTCCGGCGCGCCCCGGCCCGACTTCGTGCTGAACGATCCCGGGCATCGCGAGGCGAAGATCCTCGTCACCGCGGAGAACTTCGGCTGCGGCTCCTCGCGGGAGATGGCGGTGTGGGCGCTGATGGACTACGGCATTCGCGTGGTCGTCGGGCCGAGCTTCGGCGACATCTTCTTCGAGAACTGCTTCAAGAACGGCGTGCTGGCGGTGGTACTGTCGGCCGGGACCGCGGCGGCGTGGAGGCGCGCGCTCGCCGAGCGCCCCGGTACGACGCTGGCGGTGGATCTTCCGGATCAGACGATCACGGGGCCGGACGGCGCGCCGATCCTCTTCGAGATCGACGCGTTCCGCAAGCATGGCCTCCTCACGGGGCAGGACGAGGTGGCGTTGACGCTCGAGCATCTCCCGGCGATCGAAGCCTTCGAGGCTCGTCGGCGCCACGAGATGCCCTGGCTCGGCTGAGCGGTCTGCGCGTGCGGCTGGTCTTCTTCCTCGTCACCTGGCTCACCGGCCTGTCGCTCGCGGTGTCCTTCGCCGCCGGCGCGTACGGCTTCGGCCGCATGGCGGAGCCCGAGCGGACGGACCTGGTCAGCCTGGCCATCTTCGGCGTGATGGGGCTGGCGTCGCAGGCAGGGCTCCTGCTGGCGCCGTGGGCGGTGCGGCGCGGGTTGGCCGCGCGCATCGTGGCCGCGCTCCTGATGGGACCGGCCGGGGTGTTCCTCAGCATCTTCGCCTACGAGGGCGTCACCCGGTACACCTCGGGGGTGCCGATCTGGGCGGTGGCCTGGGCGGTGTACGTGTGGGGCGTGCTGGTGTACGCGGTGGCCTATGTCGCGCTGGTGCGCGGGGGATTGCACTCCAGGTAGTGGGCTCCTGAGTGCCGGCCTACCGTATCTTGTTATTGAAATATACTAAACACGTGATGTGTAATGAGTGCGGTCTTCATATATAGAGCCCCGTATGGCTATCCCGATCGAGTCCTCACCTCCGCCAGGGTGGGAGCGCGAAGGGATCGACGACCTGCTCGGTAGCTTCCCGCCGGGCCGGCTCAGCGAGATCGTCGGTCCCCGGTCCTCCGGAGCCAGCAGCCTGCTCCTGGCCCTCGTGGCCCGCGTCACGGGATCGGGTGGCCAGGTGGCCTTCGTCGACGGGATGGACGCGCTCGATCCGGCGTCCGCCGCGGCGGCCGGGGTCGATCTCTCCGCGTTGCTCTGGGTGAAGTGTGGCGCCCGGCTCCGGCCGGCCCTGAGCGCTGCCGACCTGCTCGCTCGTTGCCCCGGCTTTGCCCTGGTGGTGCTGGATCTCGACGAGCTCGGCCCGGTCCCGGCCTCGGCCCACATCCGGCTACAGCGGGCGGTGGAGAGCAGCGACACCATCCTGATCGTGCGGAGCGCGCGCCATCGCGAGGGCAGCCCCGCCGCGCTCGTGGTGGGCGCGCGGCGGGTGGCCCCACGCTGGACGGGACTGCGGCCGCTCACCCGCCTGGCGGGCATGCGCTCCGAGCTCTCCATTCTTCGCTCCCGTCCTTCTCACGCCGTCTCGCCGGCCCGCGCCGTCTCACCGCGAGGAGAAGGCCGCTGGACTCTCGACTGGATCTTATGACCCGCATCGCCTGCCTGACCGCGCCGATCACACGACCCGAGAAGGCCGAGCCCTCTTCATCGACGGAGCTCCTCCAGGTTGCCCTCGCCCATTCCCCGAGGGTGGCAGACGCGGGCGCCGGCCGCATCTACCTCGACGCGACCGGGCTCACCGGCCTCTTCGGCGACGAGCCGTGCCTGGCCGCGCGCCTCTCGGAGGCGGCCACGAGCGCCGGGCTCTCGGTCCGCGTGGGGATCGCGGACAGCCGCATCGGGGCGCTCGCGGCCGCCCGATCGGGGCCGGGCGTGGTGATCATCACGCCCGGCGGCGACGCCCCCTTCCTGGCGGCCGCGCCGCTGTCGCTGCTGGAGCTGTCCGAGGAGATGGCGGCCCGCCTGTCGCGATGGGGATTGCGCACGCTCGGAGAGCTCACCGCGCTGCCGACCGCGGGAGTGTTCGAGCGCCTGGGCGCCGAGGGCGTGCGGCTCCAGCGCCTGGCCCGTGGTGACGATCCCCGACCGCTCGTCTCCTGGCGGCCGGGGCCGCGTTTCGAGGAATCCGTGGAGTGCCACTGGGGCCTGGAGACGCTCGATCCCGTGGTCGAGCGCATGCGCGAGCTGGCGGCCGGTCTCTGCGCGCGGCTCGCAAGCCACGGTCTCGCGGCCGATGGCTTCGCGTGGACCTGCCGGCTCGGCGACGGCCGTGCGCACGAGGGGGCCCTCACGCCGGCCGTGCCGATGACCGACGGCGCCGCGGTGGGCGGCCTGCTGCGGCTGGCCCTCGAGGCGCGGCCGCCGCGCGGGGTCGTGGAAGGCCTCACGCTCCGCGCCCGTCCGGTGCGACTGGCGCCGGCTCAGGAATCGCTCACCGATCGCTCGCGCCCGAGCCCGCGGCTCCTGGAAGCGACGTTGAACCGTCTGGTGGCCCTGGTGGGTGCCGACGGCATCGGCGCGCCGGCGCTGCTCGATAGCCATCGTCCCGACGCCGTCGCGCTCGGCGAATACCTCCCTCACTCCGGCCCTCTCCCTCGGAGGGAGAGAGGACGAACGCCGAGGGGTCCCCAGGCGAGACATCCCCAGACGAGACATCCAATCATCGACAGTCTCGTGCTTGCCCTGCGGCGGCTCCGCCCGCCCACGCCCGCCGCGGTCACGCTGGCCTCCGGCCGTCCCGTGGCCCTGCGATCCGCCCGCCTCACCGGGCGGATCGTGGCGGGAGTGGGCCCGTGGCGCTCATCGGGACAATGGTGGGGCGGGCAGCCGTGGCTCCAGGACGAGTGGGACGTGGAGCTGGCCGACGGCACGCTCTGCCGTATCGCCCACGACGGCTCCGCCTGGCATCTCGCGGGCATCTACGATTGATGGGCGGCCGCCGGTCGCGCTCCGCCGTGACCGTCCTGGTCACGGACATGGACAACACCCTCTTCGACTGGCTCGAGATGTGGCAGGCCGCGTTCGGCGCCATGCTCGACCGGCTCGTCGCCGAGAGCGGGGTGGAGCGCGAGACGCTGGAGCGGGAGTTCTATGCTCTCCACCAGCAGCACGGCACCACCGAGTACGCCTTCGCGATCCAGGAGCTGCCCTCGCTCCGGGCCCGTCATCCCCCGGAGGAGCTGCCGGCCCGCTACGCGTCCGCCATCGAGGCCTATCGCACGATGCGGCGCCGGACGCTCCGACTCTATCCCGGCGTCCTCGAGACGCTCCGGACGATCCGGGCGGCGGGCACCCGGGTCGTCGCCTACACGGAGTCCCGTGCGTACTACGCGGGCTACCGCGTGCGGACCCTGGGGCTCGACGGCGTGCTCGACGATCTCTACTCGCCGCCCGATCACGCGCTTCCCGAGGGCGTGACGCCGTCCCTGATCCGCCGCTATCCGCCCGAGCACTACCAGCTCCAGCGGACGGTACACCGTCACATCCGCGAGGGCGTGTGGAAGCCCGCCGCGGCCGTCCTGCTCGACATCCTGAGTGACGTGGGGGCGGCGCCCGCCGAGGCGGCGTACGTCGGCGACAGCCTCATCAAGGACGTGGCGATGGCCCAGGCCGCCGGCGTGCTCGACGTCTTCGCCCGGTACGGCGACGTGCGGGACCGACCGGGTTATGCGCTCCTGCGCCGGGTGACGCACTGGTCGCCCGCGGTGCTCGCGGGCTCGGAGCGCCTCACCGAAGCCGAGGTCCTCCCCACGCATGGGCTCGCCGACGGCTTCGACGAGCTGCTCGACCTGATCGACTTCCGCCGCTTCACGCCGCGGCGCCCGCCGGCTTCACCCGCGGCCTGAGCCGTGTTCGTCGAGCTGCACGCCCGGAGCGCCTTCAGCTTCCTGGAGGCGGCGGCCCTGCCCGAGGCGCTGGCCGAGCGCGCCGCGAAGCTCGATCAGCCCGCCATCGCGCTGCTCGATCGCGACGGAGTGTACGGCGCGCCCCGACTCTACCGCGCCTGCACCAAGCTCGGGATCTCGGCGCGCGTCGGGGCCGAGGTCACGCTGGCCGACGGCAGCCGGCTGCCGCTGCTGGTGGAAGACCGCGAGGGCTATCAGAACCTCTGTCGCCTGCTCACCCGGATCAAGATGCGAGCCGCGAAGGGAGAGGGCGCGGCCACCCTCGAGGAGCTGGCCGAGCACGCGGGCGGGCTGGTGTGTCTCACCGGGGGCGCCCGGGGTCCGGTGGCGGTCGCGCTCGAGCGGGACGGGACGGACGCCGCGCGCGGGCGGCTGGAGCGCCTCGTCTCCATCTACGGCCGCTACAACGTCTTCGCCGAGCTGCAACGTCACCTGAGCCGGACCCAGGAAGCGCGCAACGAGTGGCTGCGCGCCGAGGCGGAGCGCCTGCATCTCGCGCCGCTCGCCACCAACGAGCCCCGGCTGATCGGGCGGCGCGACCGCCCGCTGCTCGACGTGCTCACGTGCATCCGCGAGCACACCACGCTGGAGGGCGCGGGCCGGCTGCTCGCCCGCAACAGCGAGCACTTCATGAAGGGCGGCGCCATCATGGAGCGGCTCTTCGCCGATTGCCCGGAGGCGGTGGCCAACAGCGGCGAGCTGTCGATGCGGCTCGGCTTCACCCTGAAAGACCTGGGCTATCGCTTCCCGGACTACCCGCTGCCGCCTGGCGAGACCCCGATCGGCTTCCTGCGTGAGCTGGCCCACGCGGGGGCCCGGCGACGCTATGGCCCCGGCGACCTGGGCGAGAAGGCGCGGCGACAGATCGAGCACGAGCTGGCCCTGATCGGGAGACTCGACCTCGCGGGCTACTTCCTCATCGTGTGGGACCTGGTCGAGTACTGCCGCGCTCACGACGTGCTGGTGCAGGGGCGCGGGTCCGCGGCCAATAGCGCGGTGTGCTACGCCCTGGGTCTCACCGCGGTGGATCCGGTCGGGATGGAGCTGCTCTTCGAGCGGTTTCTCTCCGAGGAGCGCGGAGAGTGGCCGGACATCGACCTCGACCTGCCGAGCGGCGATCGTCGCGAGCGCGTGATCCAGTACGTCTACGAGCGCTACGGCCGCCTGGGCGCGGCGATGACCGCCAACGTGATCACGTACCGGGGGCGTAGCGCGGCGCGCGAAGTCGGCAAGGTGCTCGGGCTCCCCGCCGACACGATCGAGCGCCTGTCCCAGCTCGTGAGCGACTGGGAGTACAAGGACCCGGGCGACAGCCTGCTCGTGCACCTGGCCGAGGCGGGCTGCGATCCCGCCGAGCCGCGCGTGCAGCACTTCGGCCGGCTGTGGAGCGCGATCCAGGACATCCCGCGCCATCTGGGGCAGCACTCGGGCGGCATGGTGATCGCGCAGGGGCGACTCGACGGGGTGGTGCCGCTCGAGCCCGCGACCATGCCCGGCCGCAGCGTGGTTCAGTGGGACAAGGACGACTGCGCCGCGCTCGGCATCGTCAAGGTGGATCTGCTCGGGCTCGGCATGATGTCGCTGCTCCAGGACGCGCTGGAGATGATCCGTCACCGTGGCGGCCAGGTGGACCTGGCCCATCTGCCGCAGGACCCGAAGGTCTACGGCATGCTCCAGCGGGCCGACACCATCGGAGTCTTCCAGGTGGAGAGCCGCGCCCAGATGGCGACGCTGCCGCGCCTGCGCCCCGAGCGCTTCTACGATTTGGTCGTGCAGGTGGCGATCATCCGTCCCGGGCCCATCGTGGGCGACATGGTGCACCCGTATCTGCGCCGGCGGGCGGGGCGCGAGGAGATCACGGTGCCGCATCCGGATCTCGAGCCGATCCTGCGGCGCACCCTCGGCGTGCCGCTCTTCCAGGAGCAGTTGCTCCGCATGGCGATGGCCACCGCGGGCTTCACCGGCGGGGAGGCCGAGGAGCTGCGGCGCGCCTTCGGCTTCAAGCGCTCGGAGCGCGCGATGAAGGAGGTCGAGCTGAAGCTCCGCGCCGGCATGGCCCGCCAGGGCATCTCGGGCGCGGCCGCCGAGGCGATCATCCATTCCATCACCGCGTTCGCCCTCTATGGGTTTCCTGAAAGTCACGCGGCGAGCTTCGCGCTGCTCGCGTACGCGAGCGCGTATCTCAAGGCGCATCACCCGGCCGCCTTCTACGCGGCGCTGCTCAACAACCAGCCGATGGGCTTCTACGATCCGGCCACCATCGTGGGCGACGCGGGCCGGCACGAGCAGGCGATCCGTCCCGCCGACGTGAACTACTCCGGCTGGCTCTGCGCCATCGAGCCCGACGGCGCGGTGCGGCTGGGTCTGCGCTACGTCCGCGGGCTGCGAGAAGAAGCGGGCCAGCGCCTGGAGGCGGAGCGCCGGCGGCGCCCGTTCGCCTCGATGGACGATCTGGTGAAGCGCGGGGAGCTGCGTGGTGACGAGGTCGCCCAGCTCGCCCGCGTGGGCGCACTCGCGAGCTTGGCCCCGGAGCGCCGGGCCGCCCTGTGGGAGGCCGAGCGGGCGGGGCGGCCGGCCGGGGCGCTCTACGAGCACCTGCCAGCGCCGCGGGAGCCCTCGCCGCTCCGGCCGATGGCCGCGGCGGAGCGGCTGATCGCCGACTACGAGGGCACCGGCCTCACGCTGGGCCCGCATCCCATGGCCTTCCGGCGCGGGCGGCTCGGGCGCATGGGCGTGTCGCGCGCGGCCGATCTGGCCGCCTTCCGTCACGGGGCGTGGGTGAAGGTGGCGGGCGCGGTGGTGGTGCGGCAGCGTCCCGGGACCGCCAAGGGGTTCGTCTTCCTCAACCTGGAGGACGAGACCGGCCTCGTCAACGTCATCGTGCGGCCGCCCCTCTTCCACCGGCACCGGCTCGCCCTGGTGAGCGAGCCGTTCCTGTTGATCGAAGGCACGCTCCAGCGGCAGGACAACGTCACGTCCGTGCGCGCCGAGCGCCTCGCGCCGCTGCGCCACCGGCTGGCGAGCGTCCCCTCGCACGATTTTCACTGACGCCGCCCAGGCCCTCGACCGCGGACCGGAACATGGAGAGCGCCGGCGTCTCCGGCTTGTCGCGGCGGCGCACCAGGCCCAGGCGGCGCACCAGGGGCGGGGCGAGGGGACGGCTGCTCAGCGCGCCGGATCGCACCTCGTCGCGCACCGCCATCGCCGGGCTCACCGAGATGCCGAGCCCCGCGCCCACCAGCTTCTTGATCGCCTCCTCGTTGCCCAGCTCCATGACCACGTGCGGGCGCGCGCCGCCGCGCCGGAACCAGCCGTCGATCACGCGCCGGATGGTGCCGCCGCGCTCGTAGAGGATGAGCGGCTGGCGCGCCAGCCGGGTCGCGGTGAGGCCGCTCCGACCGGGCCACGCCTGGGCGGGCGGGCCCACCGCCACCAGCGGATCGAGGAGCAGCGGAGTGACCGCGAGCTGCCGGCCGGTGACCGGCAGGGTGACGATGCCGACGTCGAGCTCGTTGTCGCTGACCGCGGCCGCGATCTCGGGCGCGTTGCCGGTCACCACGATCAGCTCGAGCTCCGGATACCGGGCCCGCATGCGGCGCAGGAGCGGCGGCAGCAGGTGGATGCTCGCGGTGGCGCCGGTGCCCAACCGGAGCCGGCCGGCCACCACGCCGCGGAGCCGGCGGAGGGCCTCCTGGGCCGCCTCCAGCTCCGCGAAGGCCCGGCCGGCGTGCTCCAGCAGCACCGCGCCCGCCGCGGTGGGAAAGGCGCGCTTGCCCACGCGCTCGAGCAGCGCGGTGCCGCAGCGCGCCTCGAGCTGGCGCATGTGCAGGCTCACCGCGGGCTGGCTCAGGTGCAGGCTCTCGGCCGCGCGAGAGAAGCTGCCGTGGCGCGCGATCTCCCGCAGGGTCCGCACGTGGGCGGGGTTGAGATCCATGCCCTCAAAGTATTCCTGATCGTTTGCATGAGAACAATCTATTTCCCTTATCGGAACGTCCCGGGCAGACTGCGGGGCAGGGAGGACCACGCGCATGGGGGATGTCGCGATACGCCCCGCCACGCCGGACGACGCGGCCGCCATCTGCACGATCTACAACCAGGGCATCGAGGACCGCATCGCCACGCTCGAGACCGAGCTGCGCACGCCGGAGGAGCGGCGGCAGTGGATGGCCGCGCGCCCCGCGCGCCACCCGGTGGTGGTGGCGGTGACCGAGGGACAGGTGATCGGCTGGGGCAGCCTCAACTCGTTCAACGCCCGGCCCGCCTACGATCACGTGGTCGATCTCTCGGTCTACGTGGAGCGCGGCTGGCGCGGGCGCGGGGTCGGGCGAGCGCTGCTGCAGCACCTGCTCCCGCTGGCCTCCCGGCTCGGTTACCACAAGATGGTACTGGCCACGTTCCCGTTCAACGCCTCGGGGGTCGCGCTCTACGAGCGCGTGGGCTTCACCCGCGTCGGCGTCTATCATGAGCAGGGCCAGCTCGACGGCCGCTGGATCGACGTCCTCATCATGGAGCGGCTGCTCTGAGCTACGGCTGGACCGTGGTCGCGACGCTCTCGATCACCGAGATCGTCTCCTGGGGCATCCTCTACTACGGCTTCCCGGTCTTCCTCGCTCCGATGGAGCAGGAGCTGGGCGCCTCGCGTGTGGCCATCACCGGCGCCTTCACGGTGGGCATGGCGGTGGCCGCGCTCGCCGCGGTGCCGGTGGGCCGGTGGCTCGATCGCCACGGCCCCTGGGCGCTCATGACGCTCGGCTCGTGCCTCGGTGCCGCGCTGGTCGTGGCCTGGTCGCGCGTGCACAGCCTGCCCGCCCTCTACGTGGTGTGGACGCTCATGGGGCTGGTGCTGGCCGCCACGCTCTACGAGCCCGCGTTCGGGGCGGTGGTGCGCTGGTTCCCGACCCAGAACCGCGACCGCGCGCTCACCACGCTGACCCTCGCCGGCGCGCTCGCCTCCACCATCTTCATGCCGATCGAGGCGTGGCTGCTGGGACGCGCGGGCTGGCGGCCGACCCTTCTGGTCCTGGCGGTGATCCTCGCGGTGCTGACCATTCCACTCCACGCGATCGTGCTCCGCCGGCAGCCTCCGCATTTCTCGGTGAGCCGGCGCGCCATCTCCGGAAAGGCCGGGCCCGCCGAGCGCGGCCCCGGTGTCGCGCTCGGAGTGGCGGCCCACACCCCGATCTTCTGGGCGCTCTCGCTGGCCTTCGCGATCGGGAGCTTCTCGACCGCGTCGGTGACGTTGCACCTGATCCCGTACATGGTCGAGAGCGGTCGCTCCGCCGCCGCGGTGGCCGCGGCCATCGGCTGGATGGGCGCGATGCAGATCCCCGGCCGGCTCCTCTTCATCGCGGTGGCCGGCCGCTTCGGCGCGCTCGGCGTGACGATGGCGGTCTTCGTGGCGCAGGCGGTCGGGCTCGCGCTGGTCGCGGTGGCGCCCTCCTGGTCGGGCGGCCTCCTCCTGGTGATCGCGGTGCTCGGCGCGGCCAACGGCATGGCGACGCTCGCGCGCGCCACCACGCTGGCCGAGGTGTTCGGGCCCGCGCACTACGCGAGCATCAGCGGCGCGGTCGCGCTCGGGACCAACGGGGCGCGGGCGGCGGGGCCGGTCGGCGCCTCGCTGCTCTACGCCGCACTCGGAG
>DATMMH010000349.1:0-2975 GCA_035569855.1 Candidatus Dormiibacterota bacterium | reverse complement strand
TCGTCGGTCATCCTACCGCCGTCGTCCCGTCCACGAGTCACTCCTGGTCGCATTCTACCCCAGCGCATGCGGCGAGGCGCGGACGCGACGGTTGCGGTATGCTCTGCCGGTGCGTCGCACCGCGGTCGCGCTGATCATGTGCCTGCTTCTGGCCGGATGCGCCGGGCCGTCCGGCTCGCGCGGCGTCCGCTTCGCCAACGTCACGCCGCAGGCTCCGCTCACCATCGAGGGCACGCTGTTCCGTCCGAGCGGCCCGGGGCCGTTCCCGGCGGTGGTGCAGCTGCACGGCTGCGGCGGCCTCGAGGCGCAGTCCTATCGATGGGGGCGCTGGTTCGCGGACCACGGCTACGAGGCACTGGTGGTGGACAGCTTCGGCCCGCGCCACGTGAAGGGCGACTGCCGCACCGGGCCTGACGAGCCGCCGATCACCGCGCGATTCGACGACGCCTTCGGCGCCCTCCGCTACCTCCAGTCGCGGCCCGACGTGCGGCCCGACCGCGTCGCGGCCATCGGCTGGTCGCAGGGCGGCGTCTATGCGATGGCGGTGATCAACGGGCCGAGCCTCGAACGCGCCCGCCGGCGCGGAGTCGAGCTGCCCGCCACCGGCTTCGCGGCCGGCATCGGCGTGTACCCGGGGGGCTGCTTCTCGCTGGTGAAAGAGCAGGTGGTGCGCCCGCTGCTCGTCCTGATCGGCGAGGCGGACGACTGGACCCCCGCGGTCAAGTGCCGCGAGATGGTGGAGGCGATGCGCTCGCGCGGCGCCGACGCCACGATCGTCACCTATCCCGGGGCGTATCACTACTTCGACGTGGAGGGCCAGAAGAAGGAGCTGCTCGCGGAGGTGGAGAACGAGAACCGGCCGGGCGGCTTCGGGGCGACGGTGTCCTATCAGGCCGAAGCGGCCACCGACGCCCAGCGCCGGATCGAGGAATTCCTGGGGCGGCATCTGAAATAGCGCGCGGGCGCGTTGCACGCGCGGGCCCGCGCGTGCTAGCGTGAGCGCGGCCGCATTGGTCTCATGGACGCCTCGGTCGAGATCGTCAAACATCTGCTCAACTCGGTGGTGCACATTCACACCGAGGTGCCGTCGAACCATCCCTCGACCCGGATCCTGGGTGACGAGCGAATGGGCACCGGCACGGTGATCGATCCGGCCGGCCTCATCCTGACCGTCAACTACGTGGTCATGGGCGGCGAGACCATCCAGGTCACCCTCGCCCGCGGGCGGGCGCTCCGGGCCGAGATCGTGGCCCAGGACTTCGAAATCGGCCTGGCCCTGCTCCGGGTGAAGCGCCAGGGCCTCGCCGCCGCGCCGATCGCGGAATCGGAGTCGCTCGAGCGGGGCGCGCCGGTATTCGCGCTCGGCTCCACCGGAGGCCGCGATCGCCGGGTGTCGGGCGGGCTCGTGACCTATCTCGGCGAGTTCGAGGAGTACTGGGAGTACCTGCTCGAGCGCGGCATCGTCTCCAGCGCGTCCAACCCGGGCTTCGGCGGCGGGCCGCTGTTCACCTTGAGCGGACAGATGGTGGGCGTGGTTTCGCTCAACCTCAACGAGATCGCCCGCTGCTCGCTTTCGATCCCGATCGAATGCTACCGGCGCAACCAGGAAGAGTTCCTGCGCTTCGGCCGGGTGCGGAGCCGGCCGCAGCGCGCCTGGCTGGGCGTCTTCGCCCACGTGCTCGAGGAGGGCGTCGTGGTGGCGGGCCTCGTGCCCAACGGGCCCGGCGCGCGCTCGGGCATTCAGGAAGGCGACCTGATCGTCTCGCTGGACGCGCAGGAGGTGCCCACCCGCAAGGAGCTCTATCTCTCGCTCTGGCGGCACACCCCGGGGGAAAAGATCACCCTCGAGGTCATGCGCGACAACGAGCTGCGCAGCCTCTCGGTGACCGGCGGTGACCGGGCCGACTTCTACAAGCAGACGTCCTGATCCGCGGGCAAGGAGGCCATCGATGGACCTCGGCATCCAGGGCAAGACCGCGCTGGTGGTGGCGGCCAGCAAGGGCATGGGCAAGGCGAGCGCGATGGGCCTGGCCGCGGAGGGCGCGCGGGTGGTGATGTGCGCGCGCGGCGAGGTCGCCCTCAAGGACGCGGCGGCGGAGGTGAAGCGGCAGACCGCCGCCGAGGTGCTCGCGGTGCCCGCGGACGTGAGCCGCGCCGCCGACATCTCGAAGGTGGTCGCGGAGGCCACCCGCGCCTTCGGGGGCGTGGACATCCTGGTCGCGAACGCGGGCGGGCCGCCGCCCGGGCCGTTCGAATCGATGACCGACGCCCAGTGGACGGCGGCCTTCGAGCAGGTGCATCTCTCCACCGTGCGGCTCATCCGGGAAGTGCTCCCGCACATGAAGAAGTCGCGCTGGGGCCGCATCCTCGCGATCCAGTCGAGCTCGGTGAAGCAGCCGGTCGACGGCCTCGTCCTCTCTAACGGCATCCGGCCCGCCATCGCGGGCCTCTTCAAGACGCTGGCCGGCGACCTCGCCAAGGACAACATCACGGTGAACCTGGTGCTACCCGGCCGCATCAAGACGGACCGCTTCCTCGAGCATCAGACCGATCGGGCCAAGCGGGCCGGCGTCACCCTCGAGCAGCAGATGGAGATCTCCTCGGCCGACATCCCGATGGGCCGGATCGGCACCCCGGAGGAGTTCGCGGCCATGGTGGTCTTCCTCGCCTCGGCGCGCGCCTCCTACGTCACCGGCACCGTGGTGCAGGTGGACGGCGGCCTCATCCGGAGCGTCGTCTAAGCTCCCGCGGCGGAGCGGCAGGAGCCGGTGATCGGCGCGCTGCGAGTGGCCTGGACGAACTTCCGCGCCCACCGCGGCATGTTCCTCGCCTCGGGGCTGGCCTTCAATTTCGTGGTCTGCCTCATCCCGCTGCTCTTCTTCATCGTCTCGGTGGCGGGCTTCGTGCTGAGCCGTCGCACCGTGATGGACGCGGTGCTCAACCAGCTCTCGGCGCTCGTCCCGGTCTACAAGAAC
>DATMMH010000348.1:0-6675 GCA_035569855.1 Candidatus Dormiibacterota bacterium | reverse complement strand
TCAGCGCCTGGCCGGCGGGCCGATCTACTGCTCCTTCGACGTGGACGCGGCCGACCCGGCCTACGCGCCCGGGACCGGCACGCCGGAGGCGGGCGGGCTCACGTCCTACGAGGCGCTCGGCCTCGTGCGCGGGCTGCGCGGGCTCGAGCTGGCGGGCGGCGACATCGTGGAGGTCTCGCCGCCCTACGACGGGCCCGGCGCCATCACCGGGGTGCTCGCTGCCAACCTGCTCTTCGAGCTGCTGTCGGTGGTGGCGCTCGGCCGCTAGCCCGGCCGGGAGGCCCGCCGGTCGCGGGTCAGGGCGCCGGCGGCCGCGTGTTAAGATGCCGCCGTGAGATCGACCGCGCGTCTGCTTCTCCTCGGTCTCTTCGCCATCCTGCTGGGCATGGTCGCCGTCGTGTGGATCCTCGGGCCGACCCCGGCCTCCGCGGCCCAGGCCGTCGCCCAGATCGACATGGACTCGGCAATCACCCCGGTCACGGTCCGCCTGCTCGCGATGGCGGTCGACCGCGCGCAGAGCGAAGGCGCCCAGGCCCTGATCATCCGCCTCAACACCCCCGGCGGGCTCGAGCGCTCGATGCGCTCGATGGTGCAGACCATTCTCGGCTCGCCGATCCCGATCATCGTCTACGTGTCCCCGACCGGCGCGCGCGCCGCCTCCGCGGGCGTGTTCATCACCATGGCCGCGCACGTGGCCGCGATGGCGCCCGCCACCAACATCGGGGCCGCGCATCCGGTCGCGGTCGGCGGCTCGATGGACAAGGAGATGACCAAGAAGGTCGAGAACGACGCGGCCGCCTTCGCCCGCACCATCGCGACCGAGCGCGGGCGGAACGCGGAATGGGCAGAGAAGGCGGTGCGCTCCTCGGTCTCCGCCACCGAACGCGAGGCGGTCAAGCTGAAGGTGGTGGACCTGATCGCGGACAGCGTGCCGGATCTCCTCACCAAGGTCGACGGGCGCACGGTGAAGACGTCGCGGGGGCCGGTGACGCTCGCCACCAAGGAGGCGCCGGTCACCGTCATCGAGGTGCGCTTCCGCGACCGTTTCCTCGCCCTCATCTCGGATCCGAACGTGGCCTACCTCCTGATGATGGGCGGCATGCTCGGCATCTTCTTCGAGCTGTCGAACCCGGGCTCGGTCCTCCCCGGGGTCGTCGGCGGGATTTGCTTGATCCTGGCCTTCTTCGCTTTCCAGAGCCTGCCGGTCAACTGGGCCGGCCTGCTGCTGATCCTCTTCGGCGTCGTGCTGCTGATCGCCGAGATCAAGGTGACGAGCCACGGCGTACTCGCGGTGGGCGGGCTGGTCGCCATGCTGATCGGCTCGTTGATGCTCTACGACGCGCCCGAGACCGGGATCCGGCTCTCGTGGTTCGTCATCCTGCCCACCGTGGGCACCACGGGAGGGCTGGTCTTCGTCGCGGTGTCGCTGGGCGTTCGCGCCCTCTACCGGCCCTCGGTGACCGGCGCCGCGGCCATGGTGGGGCGGCTCGGAGTGGCCCGTACCGCAATCAAGCCGGAAGGGCAGGTGCTCATCGACGGCGAGCTCTGGCGGGCGGTGAGTCCGGACGCGGGGGTAGAGGCCGGCGAGCCGGTCCAGGTCACCGCCATCGACGGTCTCACGCTCAAGGTCACCCGGTCGGCGCAGCACCCCTAAGGATTGCGAGGAGGCGGCCCCATGGACGGCTTGCAGCTCCTGTTCGGTATCATCCCGGTCGCGCTCATCCTGCTGTACATCTTCTTCTCCTCGTTCCGGATCCTCCGCGAGTACGAGCGCGGCGTGATCTTCCGCTTCGGCCGGCGCACCACCGCGATCTTCAATCCGGGCGGCGACGGCTCCGGCCCGGGGCTCGTGCTGCTGATCCCGTTCATCGACAAGATGGTGAAGGTGAGCCTGCGCACGATCACCATGGACGTGCCGCCCCAGGACGTGATCACCCGCGACAACGTCTCGGTGAAGGTGAACGCGGTGATCTTCTTCCGGGTGCTGGACGCGGCCAAGGCGGTGATCAGCGTGGAGGACTATCTCTACGCCACCTCGCAGATGGCGCAGACCACGCTGCGCAGTGTGCTGGGGCAACAGGAGATGGACGACCTCCTGGCTGGGCGCGAGAAGATCAACGAGGAGCTGACCCGCATCATCGATCAGCACACCAACCCGTGGGGCGTGAAGGTCGCGGCGGTGGAGGTGAAGAACGTGGACCTGCCGCAGGACATGCAGCGAGCGATGTCCAAGCAGGCCGAAGCCGAGCGCGAGCGGCGAGCCAAGGTCATCAACGCCGAGGGCGAGTTCCAGGCCGCCGCCAAGCTCGGCGAGGCCGCCGAGGTGCTCATGCGCTTCCCGATCGCGGTGCAGCTCCGCTATCTCCAAACCATGCGGGAGGTCGCCTCGGAGCGGAACACCACGACCTTCTTCCCGCTGCCGCTCGATCTGTTCACCCCGCTCCTACGGGCCTTCGGGGAAGCCCCGCCCCCGCAAACCCCCAAGACCTGAGCGGCCGACCTCCGAGCCGGCTTGTCGCCCGTGGGCCGGCCGAGTACAATGAACCGGTCTGACGGGGGGTTAGCTCAGTTGGGAGAGCGCGGCGTTCGCAACGCCGAGGTCGAGGGTTCGAATCCCTTACCCTCCACCAAAAATTCTGCCACGTGACGCTGGTGGCTTGTAGACGGGTCCCAAGACCTGTGCGGTATGGCGCGATGTGACGCGCGTCCCTGAAGTCCTCAGGCCCGTTGCTCGGGCATCCCGTCCATCTCGCGGGACAACCCACGGACAGCAAAACGGCCGGGGCCCGAAAGCCCCGGCCGCCGCCACGACCGAAATCAGAGCGAGTAGTGCTACGGCAGGCTGATGCTCGTGCTGTCTCCGCTGTTGCTGACCGAGAAGACGCCGGACGCCGTCGAGGTATACGTGTAAGAACCCCAGCCGGACGGCCCCGTGGGAACGCTGGCCATGAACGGACCGCCGGCCTGGCCCTGCGCGTTGGTCACCACTGACGTGAGGTCGGTCAGGGCGCCGGGCAGCGTGCCCATGTGAGCGGAGTAGATGCTGATGGCGGAGGCGAGGGCCCGCGCGTCGGCCTGCGCCTTGGCCAGGCGCGCGCGCGCCTGGACGTTGGCGAAGAGGGGAATCGCGATGGCGGCGAGGATGCCGATGATGGCGACGACGATCATCAACTCGATGAGCGTGAAGCCGCGCTGCCGCCGGCGAGCACCGTGCGGCGGGGAAACCGACAGAAGGCTATGCATGAATTTCGTTCCTCCAGCTAAAAGAATTAGGACGTTACTACAAGAGGCGCGCCATGCCGTCTTGCCGGTGACTCGGGTCGCCCATAGGGGTCTAGGGCGGCGCGTCAGATCAAATTCGGCGGGCAGTTACCCTTGGCCCTGTCAGGGGCCGAACCGGGGCCCAATCGAGCAGTCGTGCGGGCGAGGTGACAATTCGTGACGGCCTCGCATGACGCGATTTGAAAACCGGCACCGCGGGGTACTGACTGAAGGGGCTAGGCGCGGGTGGCGGAGCGGGCAGGTCTCGGCGGGCACATCTTGTGGACCCAGACCGAGCCAAGCTTGACGTGGTTGCCGTTCTTCCGAATGCGCAGCTTGCACTTGGGACAGGTTCCCATGTCGCTCTCCTCGCTCGAATTTTTCGTGCATTATACACGAGCCGGGAGGCCCCGTGACCGAGCCCTGCGTCTTCTGCCGCATCGCCGCGAAGGAAAGCCCCGCTGAGATCGAGTACGAGGACGACGAGGTCATGGCCTTCCGTGACCTCTACCCGAAGGCGCCCGTCCATCTGCTGATCATCCCGAAGCGCCACATCGAGTCCATCGCGCATCTCGAGCTCGAAGACGCGGGGATCATCGGGCGCTGCATCCAGGTCGCGCGTCGGCTCGGCGAGCAGACCGGCTACGCCGAGCGCGGCTATCGGCTGTCGTGCAATACCGGGCCCGAGGGCGGCCAGATCGTCTATCACATTCATTTCCATTTCACGGCCGGCCGCCGGTGATCCGGGTCCGCGGGCTCCGCAAGGACTACCCGGGCGGCCCGCGCGCGCTCGACGGAATCGATCTCGACGTCGGCCGCGGCGAGTTCGTGGCGCTGATCGGGTCGAGTGGAGCAGGGAAGTCCACACTGCTGCGGTGCCTGAACGGCCTCGTGGCCCCGACCGCGGGCCAGGTGTGGATCGGTGATCGGCTGGTGACCGGCGCGTCGGCCGAGGCGCGGCGACACATCCGCGCCGGGATCGGCTTCGTCTTCCAGCAGTTCAACCTGCTGCGGCGCCTGACCGTGCTCGAGAACGCGCTGGTCGGCCGCCTCGCTCACGTGTCCCGTTGGCGCTCGCTGGCCGGCTGGTTTGGATCGGACGAGGTGGCCCGTGCCGAGGCCGCGCTCGCCCGGGTCGGGCTCGAGGGCGTGGCCGCACGCCGAGTCGACACCCTCTCGGGCGGCCAGCAGCAGCGGGTCGCCATCGCGCGGGCGCTGCTGCAGGCCCCGGCGGTGATCCTCGCCGACGAGCCGATGGCGAGCCTCGACCCGGCCCTGGCGCACACCGTCATGGAGCTGCTGCGGCGGATCAACCGCGAGGACGGCATCACGGTGATCGCCTCTCTGCACGTGCTGGATCTGGCGCAGGCCTACGGTCGGCGCATCGTCGGCCTCAGCCGGGGCCGGGTGGTGCACGACGGCCCCCCGGACTCCCTGGACGCGGCCGCCACCACGCGCATCTTCGGCGCGGCCGCAGCCGGCTCCGGAGCCGGCGCACCCGCATGAGCCGCCGCGGTCGCTGGGCCGGTTGGATCGCGCTGGCCGCGGTCTTCGTTTGGTCGGCACTCTCCACCGAGGTCTCGCTCGGGCGGACGATCGAGGGCTTGCCCTTCATGTGGGACTTCATCCGCCGCATGGTGCCGCCCGATCCGTCCGTGCTGGGCAACGCGCTTCGGGGCGCGATCCAGACAGTGCAGATCGCGATCGTCGGGACCGGCGTGGCCGCGGTCCTGGCCCTCCCGTTGGGTTTCGCTGCCGCCCGGAACTCGTCGCCCGCCTGGCTCTTCTACGGTGCGCGCTCCCTGCTGAACGTCTTTCGAGCGGTGGACACGCTGGTCTACGCCTTGTTCTTCGTGGCTGCGGTCGGCCTGGGACCGTTCCCAGGCGTGTTGGCCGTCGTGGTCTACACCACGACCGTACTGGCGAAGCTCTATTCGGAGGCCATCGAGGCGATCGAGCCGGGGCCGGTAGAGGCGGTGCGCGCGACCGGAGCCACGCAGCTGCAGGTGCTGCGCTGGGGCGTGGTGCCACAGCTCGTGCCGCAGTTCCTCTCGTTCACGTTGTACCGGTTCGAGACCAATGTCCGGGCGGCGGCGATCCTCGGGTTCGTCGGGGCGGGCGGCATCGGCTTCTACGTCCAGACCTATCTCCGGCTGTTGAACTATCCGGCGGCGGCGTCCGTCCTGCTCGTGCTGATCGCGCTGGTGATGATCATCGACTTCGCGTCCTCGCGGATCCGGGCGCGGCTCGTGTGAGCGCGCGGCAGGCGACGAGAAAGAAACGGCCCCGGGGGTGATCTCCCGGGGCCGGTAGTTACCGCGTCGAGGACTACTACTTCGTCTTGAGGATCTCCATCGCCGCCTTCGCCTTGTCGGTGGCCATCGAAGAGTTCCCGGCCTTGCACGCGGCCTCAGCCTCGGTCACGAGACCGGAAGCCTTCTTGAAGTCAGCCGAGCGAGGAGCCTGCAGCTCCTGGGCCCGGGGAGCCTGCAGCTCCTGAGTCCGGGGAGCCTGGATCTGCTGGCTGCGGGGCGCCTGAAGCTCCTGGGTACGAGGAGCCTGAAGCTCCTGAGTGCGAGGGGCCTGCAGCTCCTGGCTCCGCGGGGCCTGCAGCTCCTGGCTACGCGGCGCCTGCAACTCCTGGCTCCGCGGGGCCTGCAGCTCCTGGCTACGCGGCGCTTGCAACTCCTGACTCCGCGGGGCCTGCAGCTCCTGGCTACGCGGCGCCTGGACGTCCTGCGTACGGGCACCCGCTAGCGACCGGGGCGCCTGGATCTCCTGGCTACGAGGAGCCTGGATGTCCTGACCACGAGGGGCCTGAAGCTCCTGGCTACGTGGCGCCTGGATCTGCTGGCTGCGCGGGGCCTGGACGTCCTGCGTCCGAGCACCTGCCAGCGAGCGGGGCGCCTGCACGTCCTGGCTCTTGGCGGTCTGGGTCAGCATCGCCTTCGCCGACGCCACCTCGGGGGGGCAGGAGGTCTGCGCCATCCCGGCCGTACCCGAGAGGGCCACCACCGTGGTTACACTCAACACCGTTGCAAGCAGCTTTCTCATTTTCCTCGTCCTTTCTGACTGCTGTTCGTTTCCGACTACCGTTGTTCGCTCTCTCTGCTGCGGCCCTCTGGGGCCTCGACTCGCGCCCTTAAGATGCACCCGCGATGCCAGAGGGATCGAGGTACCGGAAATGCTGAATCCACAACATGTTAAGGCTCCACGGCCAGATGAACCCGGCGCTAGGGTTGGGCGTTCTGCCCGGCATGGCCCGGCTCGGCCGTCCGGCAATCTGTCGCTGACCACACCTTGAGAGCCTTCGAGCGGTCTGGTACGGTGGAGCGCCATGACGTTCACCCGCGGCGGACCCGTACGCGTCCGCATCTCCGTGGTTCTTCTCGGCTTGATCGGCGTTTCTGGAAT